>NZ_JAXOJI010000005.1:0-298743 GCF_036663635.1 Parasphingomonas puruogangriensis
TGAAGGATTTGCGCGGCGCCGGCCTGGTCACGTTCCGCGACAACCGGGTGACGATCCACGATCTGCCCGGCCTGCGCCGCGCCGGCGAATTCGATCCGACCTATCTCTATCTCGATCAGTTGCACCGCCAGCGCGGAGACCTCGAACCCACTGCTATGCTGGTCGCGACCGCACGTTAACGCGATCCCACCATCTTTCGTTTGGGTCGCAGTTGCCAGCGCAGATAGGCGGCGTAGCGATCGGCCAGCTCGTGGTGTATGCTGGCAACATGCGGGTCGCTCACCCGCGCCGCCATATCGCGCTCGCGCTGCTCGCGGCTCTGGTAATATTCGAGATTTTGCTGGTCTGACACCGTCGTTGCTCCTGTTGCCCGGACAGGATGTGGCACGAGCGCGGAAGCGGTCCCGATAACGTACGTTACTCACTAAATATATTAAGCTGTCTTCGCCCAAGCGATTGTGCTCAGCCACCATTTTTCCGCACCCATTCCGCCACTTGATAGCCGGCGAACGGCTTGGCCAGCACCGCGTGGTTACGCAGGGCCGGCGGCACGACCGCCGACTGCAGCAGCGATAGGTAGGGAATGCCCCGCTCGGCCAACGCCGCCACCAGGCGGCCGCGCGACTCGAGACTCTGCTGGCGGCCCAGGATCGCGGTCTGCGGCGGGGTGTCCACGATCGCGGCAAGTGCCGTCTCGACATCGCCAAACGGCCCCAGCACCGCAACATTGCGCTCGGTCAGCACGCTGGCGACGTATCCGGCCTCAAAGCTGTCGGTATCGACGACCAACGCCGTGACGCGCGGCGGCTGCCGATCTTCCGGGGCGGCCGCCATCACGCCACTTTCTGGCCGAGCTGCATCGCGGCGGTCTCGGACCGGGCGTCCGGCGTGACCACGGCCAGCCGACGATACGTCGCCAGCGCCTGCCCCACCACCTGATCCATATTGTAGTAGCGATAGGTCGCCAACCGGCCCACGAAGCTCACGTTCGGCTCGGCCAGCGCCAGCGCCTCGTAGCGTTTGTACAACGCCTGGTTCTCGTCGCGCGGGATCGGATAGTAGGGATCGCCCGTCGCACTGGGATATTCGGTGGTGATGCTGGTGCGTTCGGCAGTCTGTCCGGTCAGATGCTTGTATTCGGTGATGCGCGTGTACGGCACATCCTCGTTCGGATAGTTCACCACCGCGACCGGCTGGTGCCATTCCTGCTCTAGCGTACGATGCTCGAAGCGTAGCGAGCGGTACGGCAGCCGGCCATAGCGATGCCCGAAATATTCGTCGATCGGCCCGGTGAAGACGAGGTGATCGTGGGGATAGGCTTCGCGCACATCGGCATAATCGACGCCGAGCAGCAGATCGATATTGGGGTGATCCAGCATCCGCTCGAACATCAGCGTATAGCCTTCCAGCGGCATCACCTGATAGCGGTCGCTAAAATAGCGATCGTCGGTATCAGTGCGCGTCGGCACCCGTGCAGTAACCGATTTGTCGAGCTCGGACGGGTCCATGCCCCATTGTTTCCGCGTATAGCCGCGGAAGAACGTCTCGTAGAGTTCGCGTCCCACTTTGGAGACGACCACGTCGGCCGAGGTGCGGATTGGATCGACCGGCTCCGCGCGAGCCGCGAGAAACGCTTCCACGTCCGCCTCGGTCTGCAGATCGAGACCGTACAGCATGTTCATCGTGGTACGGTTGATCGGCATCGGCACCTGCTTGCCGTCCACCTCGGCGAGCACGCGATGTTCGTACTGCCGCCACTCGGTGAAACGCGACAGATAGTCGAAGATCTCGGTCGAATTGGTGTGGAAGATATGCGGGCCATATTGGTGGATCAGGATGCCCGCCGCATCCCGATGATCGAACGCATTGCCGGCGATATGCGGTCGGCGATCGACCACCAGCACGCGCTTGCCACCATCGCGCGCCAACCGCTCGGCCATCACCGCGCCAGCAAACCCGGCGCCGACGATCATCACGTCGTAATGCTCCGCCTTGGCCGGCCAGGTGGTCGGCGACACGACCGGTTCATGCGCGTCGCGCGTCGCGATCTCTGCCTCGATCAGCGCCGTCATCTCCAATGCGGTGCTGCTCCACGAGCCGCGCCCGAGCTGCGCATCCGCCGCATCGCGCCACGCGTTGCCTGCGCTGCGCAGCGCCAACGCATTCTCGCACGCAGCGATGAACGCCTCCGCCGTGTCGGCGATCGCCACCGCGTCGAGCGCACCATAATGCCGCACCACGTCGGTGATCGGAGTCGATACCACCGGGCACCCGGCGGCGAGATATTCCGGCGTCTTGGTCGGGCTGATGAAGCGCGTTGCTTCGTTGATCGCGAACGGCATCAACGCCACGTCCCAGCCGGCCATATATTCCGGCAGGGCGGCATAGCTCTTGCCGCCGAGATAATAGATGTTGGCGCGGCGCGGCAGTGCATCCTCGCCGATCTTAACCACTGGGCCGACCACCACCAGCGACCAGTCAGGCCGCGCATCGGCGATCGCTGCGAGCAGATCGAGATTCATCCGTTCGTCGATCACGCCGGCAAAGCCCAGCCGCGGCCCCGGGATCGCAGCCTGGTCCGCCGGCACCTCCGTCGCGCCGCGCGCGCGCGCGAAATGCGCGGCGTCGATGCTCGAGGGGAAAGCGTGGACGTTGGCATGCCGGTCGCGCTTCGCTTCGTACAGGCTAGTCCCGCCGGTGAACACGATGTCCGCGCGCTCGATCAGCCGCTGCTCGCAGACGAGCAGCTCGGGCGGCGCATCCTTGAACGCGGACAATTCGTCCATGCAATCATAGACCACGCAATCAGCAGCCAGATGATCCGAGAAATCGAGCATCATCGGCGTATAATACCAGCGGATCAGCGACCCGTCGGCGCCGCTCAGTTCCGCATCTAGCAGGTCGCGCAGCATCGCCTCCTCCTGCCCGCGCATCGCTTCGTCCAATTCGGGCGTCAGTGCGATTACGCTGCTGTCGGGGCACACGCTGCGCAACAGCCGCGCGGCTCCAAGACCGGTACGATAGATCGGCTCTTCCCAGAACAGCACGCGGTGGTTGGCGGCGAAACGCGTCATCAAATGTTGCGGCCGCTGGAATACGAAGCTCCAGCGCAAATGGCTGAAGCAGATCAGTACCGGCTGACCGACGCGCAGTTCATGGTCAGAAGACGGCGCAAAAATCGATGGCGTTTCAATGTTCACGTCCGGCCCTTTATGATTGTGTTCTGGCCACTGAAAACCGGAACGGCGGACGGAATGTTCCCGGATGTGACGGGCGCTAATACAGGTTAGCGCGTTTCCAGGAACGTTGCCGAACGGCGATCCGTTGGCACGGTGGCAGTTCGGGGAATCGACATGACGGCATTGCAGCTCTGGGGCGGCCTGGAATGTACGGTCAATCGAACGCACGACGGTTATGGCGACCAGGTCCGGCTTAGCGGCCATCACGACCGTGCCCAGGATCTCGACCTGTTCGCGGGCCTCGGGCTGCAGGCGCTGCGCTATCCGGTCCTGTGGGAACGCGTCGCGCCCGGCGATCCGGCCAGGCCGGATTGGTCATGGACCGATGCGCGGCTCGGCCGGCTCCGCGCGCTCGGCATCCGGCCGATCGCGGGATTGGTGCATCATGGCAGCGGCCCGGCGCACACGCATCTGCTCGACGACGGCTTCGCCCCCGGCCTTGGCCGCTTCGCCGGACAGGTCGCCGAGCGCTATCCATGGATCGAGGACTGGGCTCCGGTCAACGAGCCGCTGACAACCGCACGCTTCTCGGCGCTGTACGGCCATTGGTATCCGCATGTACGTGACGAGACCGCCTTCTGGCGCGCGATGCTCAACCAGGTCGATGGGACGCGCGCGGCGATGCGCGCGATCCGGCGCGTCAATCCGGCAGCGAGGCTGATTCAGACCGACGATCTCGGCCGCACCTACGCGACCAGCCGATTGGCCGAACAGGCCGCGTTCGACAATGTCCGCCGCTGGGCCGGCTGGGATCTGCTGTTCGGCTGCGTCACGCGCCACCACTCGTTATGGCGCCGGCTCGATCGCATGGGGCTTGGCGATCGGCTACGCGCGATCGCCGACGATCCCTGCCCGCCGGACGTGATCGGCGTGAACCACTATCTTACTAGCGACCGCTTCCTTGATCACCGCCTGCAACTCTATCCGGCCCAGACGCACGGCGGCAACGGTCGCACCGCCTATGCCGATATCGAGGCGGTGCGCACGCTCGATCCGGCCCCGCCGGGCTTGGGCGGCGCGCTGCGCGAGGCGTGGCAACGCTACGGCGTACCGCTGGCGATTACCGAGGTGCACAATGGCTGTACGCGCGAGGAACAACTTCGCTGGGTCGTCGAGGCGTGGGACACCGCGCTCGCCCTGCGCGCCGACGGCGTCGATATCCGCGCGGTCACCGCCTGGGCCTTGCTCGGCAGCCACGGCTGGAACACCTTGCTGACCGCCCCCGGCGTCTACGAACCCGGCATCTTCGACCTCGCCGCCGCCACGCCGCGCGCCACCGCGCTCGCAACATTGTGGCGCGGGCTGCCGGGCGGCGCTCCGCGTCACCCCGTAACCGCCGAGCCCGGCTGGTGGCGCCGCCCCGACCGACTGAGCTATCCACCTTTGCCGCGCCCTGCCAGCGCCAGCGCCAGCGCCACGCAGACCAAGCCGGACGACGCTTCCCCCACGCTGCTGATCTGCGGCGCGACCGGCACGCTCGGCCAGGCCTTTGCGCGCGCCTGCACCGCCCGCGGCATCCGCCACGTGCTCAGCGGGCGCGACACGCTCGATCTGGAGCAGACCAACACGATCGCGCCCGCGCTCGATCGCCTGCATCCCTGGGCGGTCGTCAACGCCACCGGCTGGGTGCGCGTCGACGATGCGGAGCAGGACGAGGCCGCCTGCCACCGCATCAACGCCACCGGCGCGATCGCGCTGGCCGAGGCGTGCGCCGCCCGCGGCGTCGGCTGCGTCACCTTTTCCAGCGACCTGGTGTTCGATGGGCAATTGGAACGCCCCTATGTCGAATCCGATACCCCCAACCCGCTCAACGCCTATGGCCGTAGCAAGGCGGCGATGGAGGCGGGCTGCGCCGGCCTGCCCGGCATGCTGGTGGCGCGCACGGCGGCGTTCTTCTCGCCGCACGATGCGCACAATTTTGCCGCCGCTGTGGTAGCGACGCTGGCGCGCGGCGAGCGTTTCGTGGCGGCGCGCGACCAGATCGTCACGCCGACCTTCGTGCCCGCTTTGGTCGATGCCGCGCTCGATCTGCTGATCGACGGGGCCGCCGGCATCTGGCATCTCGCGGGCGACGAAGCGGTCAGTTGGGCGCAGTTCGCGACCCGGATCGCGCAGGCATGCGGCCACGACGCCGGGCTGATCGATGCGGTCGAGGGCGCGACGCTGGGCTGGCCCGCCCCACGCCCGCTTAACGCGGCGCTCGCCAGCGAACGCGGCGCGCCGGCCGGCACGCTCGCTGCGGGCATCGCTGACTTCGCTCACCACTATTGGCAGCACCGCGGACAGGCTCAGGCAGCCTAGCTTACAGTGGCCGCCCCTGCTGGCAGCGCTCCAGTTCGACCGGATCGTGCGCACAGGTCACGACCAGTTCGACGCGGTGCTCGCGCGACAACAGGCGTAATCGTTCCTGGTTGGTCATGCGGCTGGTGGCATCGACTTCCATCAAGCGCTGATAGGCGCGCAAGCCCGGTGTGCATTTGCGCCGCGCACCGCGCATTTCCCCGCGGTAGAAATAGGCGTCGCCGGCGTGGAGCAGCCACTTGCCGTCATCGCCGCGGATCGCAACCCCAGCATGCCCCCAGGTATGGCCGGGCAACGGCACCAGCAGGATTTCGGGCGGCAGCCCATCGAGATCGCGCACCGCGTCGAAGCCGAACCAATGGTCCCCGCGCGCGCCGTAAAGGCGCCAGTTCTGCACGTCGTTCAGCTGCCGCCCCCGCCAGCGATTGCGCGCGACCACGCCGGCATGCGGGCCCGTCGCATCGTCATATTCGCGTTGCATCACGTGCATTCGCGCATTGGGGAAATCCTCCAGTCCACCGGCATGATCGAAATCGAGATGCGTCAGCACGATATGCTGCACATCGTCGGCGCGAAAACCGAGCGCTTCGATCTGTCGGATTGCTGTTTCCTGCTCGCGCAGCCGGATGTTGAGCATTAGCCGCCACGGCAAGGTAATCCGCGGTTCGGGATGGCGATGGGGGTGCGCCACGTCGCGCAGGCCGTAGCCGGTATCGACCAGCACCAGCCCGTGCGCGTCGGTCTCGATCAACAGGCAATGGCAAACGAGGTGGCCGAGCGGCCCCAGGCTGCGACCGTCGAACAAGGCGCCGCCAAGCGGGCAATCAGTGCCGCAGTTAAGGTGATGGATACGCAAATCTCGTTCCTCAATAGGGCTAGGCACGGCGGGACACTGTCCCGCCGTGCTCACCGTCAGCCGATCTGGTTGAGCTGAGCGCCGCTGTCCGGACGCGCTGGTCCGAGCACCGGTTCTTCGCCCAATGGACGATTGGCGAACACCGTAAACTCGCCCCGGCCGTCCGGCGTCGGCCCGCTGGTCCAGGTGCCTTCGGGCACCGTACCGTCGACCGAGGTTGCGTAAAAATTGTAGTTGTTCTCCTGGTCTTCCATTTCTTGGGGGAAGCTGTTGGGGATCGGCATGTTGCCCGGCGCGCCGCCCAATTCCTCAACTACCGACAGCCATTGCTGCTGATGCATCGTGTCGCGCGCGATCATATAATGCAGCATCTTCTTCATGCCGTCATCTTCGGCAGCGTTGAACAGCCGCACCGCCAGCACGCGACCGGTGGCCTCGGCAGCGACGTTGCAATACATGTCTGCCGCGATGTTCCCGCTGGCATAGATGTGGCTCATGTTAAACGGCACGCCATCGGAATCGATCGGCATCGCCGCGAGCCCGCTGGAGAGCAGGTTCTTGTGAATCATGCCCTCAATCGCATGACGACCGTTACCGCCACCCATCACCGCGCCGACAATGCTGTCCGCTGCGCCTTCTTCCTGTAGCGTGGTCGGCGCCTTGTCGAGATTGAGTGCGACCGCGGTGGCGAGCATCTCGATATGGCCGATTTCTTCGGTCGCCGTGTGCAGCAGCATGTCGCGATATTTGGTCGTCGGCGCGCGATTGCCCCAGGCCTGGAAGAAGTATTGCATGCAGACGCGGATCTCGCCTTCCACGCCGCCGATCGCCTGCTGCAGCATGCGCGCGAATTCTGGATTGGGCTTATCGACGGTGACCGGAAACTGCAGGCGCTTGTCGTGATAATACATGATCGGTGCTCCGCTGGTTGTGGCATCGTGCCGCGGAGAGAACAAACGAGGCGACGCCAAGTCGCTGATCTTCTTGGATCAAATTGCCAAATCGCGCTGATCCATATTAGCCCCAGCGTTACCGCCGGCGTTCCTTGCCGCGTCGCGGGCGGGGCCAAATGCCCTGCCGCGCGTGGAGGCGTGTCGCAAACCGCCAGGGCGGCGTGTATCTCACCATTGATCCACCTCGGTTGTTCGGGCTGTAGATCCGCACTGGCGCAGGTCTTCCGTCCGCAGAAGCTTGCGGTGCAGGACTGGTTCGCCTTCTGTGCCGACATTTCGACACGGTCGAAATCAATAACAGCTACTATCCTTTGCCGGAGGCATCGACGTTCGCAAGCTGGCGCCTCCAGGCGCCCAAGGACTTTCGCTACGCGGTGAAAGCCAACCACTACCTCACGCAGGCCAAAAATCTGAAAGACTGGGAGGAACCCCAAAAAAGGATGATGGAGCTGTTTCGACATCTGCGTCTGCGCTGGCCCGATCTAAACCCATAAGGCGACATTGGCATGCCGTTCTTGGCTGCCCGATACCTGCCATTATGGGATGGCCCGCCCCTTTTCCCAACATCGGGTATGGTGCTGGCGTCAGTGGAAGGAACGGACTGATGTCTATTGTGATCCTTGATGCTGATCTCGGCAAGATCTCGTGCAGCATTGTGCGCGTCGACGTAGCTGGCGCGGTAGTCGTTCGCCGAACGATGCGCCGGCAGACATTGATCGACTATGTGCTCAAGCTCCCATTATGCGTTGTCGCGATGGAAGCGTGCTGTGGCGCGCATCATCTCGGCGCTTGCTTGCCGCGCGAGGTCACGAGATTCGCTTGATGTCGCCAGAGTATGTGCGACCGTACGTAAAAGCGCAAAAGAACGATGGCCGCGACGCCGAGGGGATCGCCCAGGCCGCATCGCGCCCGACGATGCGGTTCGTCGAGTTGAAAAGCGAGGAGCAACTGGACATCAAGACTCTGCATCGGGTGCGCTCCGCCTCGTGGCCGGGCCCACGAACCTGATCAATCAACTGCGGGCAATACTGCTGGAACGCGGAGTGATCTTCCTGGCTGGGCGGCGCAAGTTCGAGCTGGGCCTCGAGCCCACGGTCAAGATGGGCATCCGCGCGCTTGGAGTCTCATAATGTCCTCGGCATCGAGTGCCAATTCGTTCACCGGGCTTTCCAAACGCCGATCGACTGTCAGGCCATCTGCTCGATCCTTCCTCCAAACTTCGTAGGCTACACGCGCCGGAGCGCGCTGCCGATCTGATTACGCGGCGGCCGCATAGCCGCGCTCGAAACTTGTTTCCTTGCGCAGGGTCGCCCAGGCGATGCGCGCCAGCTTGTTGGCCAAAGCGACCACCTCAGCGTGGCGGTGAACACCGCGCTCAAGCATGCCCCTTAACCATTTGCCCAAAGGCGTATCGCTCTCGGATAGCGATGGTAGCGCTGCTCGGGCTCCGTGGATGAGCAGGGTGCGCAAGAAGGTGTACCGCGCTTGGAGATGCCCATCAGCCGAGGCTTGGCCGCTAGGCGTCCGTCCGCCTTTCACTGCCGATCTAGTTAAGCCGCCATTGGTTTAGCACGCAGTCGCCGCGTGGCCGAGCGCTCCCGAGCGGCCGCGCGGCCGCTCAGGAGCAGCCTTCACGTCGAGGAGCCGTGACCCCATCCGCCCAAGTTCTTGCGAAAGGCGCAGCGTCGCGGCGTCATCCGAGAGTGATAGGGACCAATTCTGGCTGAATATGGCCTTCGTCGGCTTCATTGAGTTGTAAGGCCGCGAGGTTGCGTTCGTGTTGCTTTCTGTCGATTTTATAAAGAAACAGTAGCCCGATGGCCACGACGGTCATCCCGATTACCGTCGGCAGATACAGTAGGCCGAGCCCATAGATCATGTCGGGATCCACCGCGCCGGGTTTCGCGTCGCGCGGAAAAGCGATCAGCGAAAGGACGCCGCCGGACACCATAACACCGAGGCCCGACACTGCCTTCGTGAAGAATTGATCTGCCGAAAAAAGCAGCCCTTCCGATCTCTGGCCGGTGCCGACCGCCACATCCTCGACCACGTCGGCGAGCATCGAGTTCATCATTACCGCGCTCATCACGTAGAGCAGACCGAGGAAGAAAGCCTCGCCCGCGAGTATGGCAAAAAGTGCGTCCGATCCGTTCGGTGGCATCAAATCCAACAGCCTAAGAGCGATTGGTACCACGCCGTTTAGCAGACCCAGCGTATAACAGGTTATCGTCCCGCGTCGCTTGCCCAGCTTGCGGCTGACGAACCCCACTGCCAGAGCACCGCAGAGTGCGCCCACAGCACCGAGCGTGGCCATGAGTGAGAGCTGAGCCTGTGACAGCTCCCAGAAAAACAGTCCGAAGTAGAGATCGAGGCCGGTCTTCGCCCCGGCCGCCACCGACTGGAACGCACCTACCCCTAGCATCACGAGCGCCGACCGGTTGCGGAGGATGCCTCGCGTATGGCTCCAGAATGTACCGCCTCTTCGGTCCTTCGGGGCCGGACGCCGTAAAAAGGGAATGAAGCGGTGCGTCGCTGCGGCCGAGATCACGATCACCGCGAACATGATCATCGACATCGTCAGCGAGAAACCGAAATAGCCAGCGCTCTCCGTTGCGCCGCCCGATCCGTCCGGCCGCTCGCGCATGAAGACTTCAAGCCCAAGGACCGTCACCAGAAGCCCGGCGATGGTACGAAAGAAGATGCGGAAATTCACGATCCGCGTGCGGCCATCGTAATCCTCTACGAGTTCGGGGGCGAGCGCAGCGGACGGGAGTTCGAAGAAGGTATCAGCCACGCGGATCAAGAGCAGGCAACCGAACAGCCAGGCCAGCAACATATTATCGCCCAAGCCACCCGGGGGGTTCCAGAGCAGGAAGAACCCGACCGCCAGCGGCGCGGCCGAAAAATACATGAAGGGGTGCCGCCGCCCCCACGGCGAGCGAAAGCGGTCCGACAGATGACCGACGACAGGATCGCAGATAGCGTCGAACACCAGGATCACCGTGATGATCACGGAGACGCTCGTCGGCGACATTCCCAGAACCTGATTGTAGTAAAGAAGCAGGAACGCGCTGAGCGCGCGCATCTTAATGCCGCTCGAGACCGCGCCCAGCCCGTAAAGCGCCTGAGTGATGAGACCGGCGTTCGGTCTCCCGCCGACGCGAGAGAGTTCAGAGTTCGACATCAAGCAGCCTGACGTATTGCTGGCCGCCGTGCATATCGCGTTCGACCGCCCCGCCTTGCGGCGTGGCTCGGGGGTAGGAGAACTTGAGCACCGAGAGATCGGTCACCAGGAAGCGCTTCAACCGTACGGGATCGACGCCGAACATCGCGGCGACGGCCGAACTCGAGAGCGACGGCGCATGCGAATAGCGCGCGAAGGTCTCGGCATTGGGAAAGAACAGATCGACGGTGATCCAGAAGGGGCCGGCATTCTTTGAACGGACGTGCGAGCAGACGTCACTCAGCTTCGGCATGGCTAACCTTTTCCGTTGCGAGATATCGGATTCGGACGAGCTCCAGCGGGTCGTCGACCCGAACCACGTGATTCAGCCTGAACTCATAGACCTGCCCGCGCTCTATCTCGGCGGGAGAGAAGGGAAACGCGTAGCTCGGCAACTCCTGATCGGCGTTGAGCGGCATATGGAAGAATGCGGGGTTGCACGTCTTGGCGATCTGGGTCGCCAGCTCCTGCGTCGCCGCGGTGGCGACGAACATCAGGCCGATCTCGCGCGGCACTGACGCCGCAGCGTCCACCACATCCCCGGTGACGCCGTTCCAACCATAAGCACGAAGGGAAACATCGTAGTCGCCGAGACGGGGGCCGATCGTCGCCTGCAGCCTTGATCGAAAGAATTCCTCCATCTGTATGAGGAAGCGCGGGATTTCAGCCAGCACACGGCGGTCTTGGATGCCGACGAGCATGATGGTCTGAAAAGCCCCCCCGGATGCGCCCTCCAGCTTCATTGTGTAGGGTGCGGGCTCGAAAACAGACCCTGACACGCGCACGATCCGATCGTCGAGCGCCTCATAGCACGCCGCGCTGACGTCGAGGACGCCGCCGGGTTCGGTGAGCCGGAACGGATCACTGTTCTCGTAGAGCATGTGGGCCGATACCGTCGTCGTCGTGCACGCATTGCTCGTGGCCAGTGGCTCTACGTCGAAATGGTGGGCGCCGACCCGGACAATGACGCCGCCGTCGCGGGATCGAACCGTGCAAAGCCCGCCGCATTCCGAAGTCTTGCCGGCATGCCAAGCCGCACCCGCGCCGGCGCCCATCATCAACGGGACCGCGGCGATGACGGCGGTGTCGGTCGTCCGCCCGCCAAGGACGATGTCGGCACCCCCGCGCAGCGCTTCGATATACGGTTCGGGCCCCATAAGTGCGACGATGTGGTCGCACGCTGCAAAGACGCCCGGCAGAATGTCCTCGACCGGTGCCAGCGGCATAATCCCCCCGGCCGCAGCCCGCTCCTCGAGCAATGACGCTTCCTGTTCCGAATAGAGCAATGCGATGCGTGGGCTCAACCCGTTCTCGCGCGCGATCTCGACGGCGATGTCGTGCATCCAGTCGAGCGCCATGTCGCACCCGCTGGTGCCGCACGAGCCGATCAGCAGTGGGATGCCGGCGGCGGCTTGCGCTCGCATCAAGATGGCAAGATCGGCCTTGACCGCATCACGCGAGTATTTGGACCTGCCCGTCGCAAGATATGCCGGTCCGCTGTCGGTCGAACCGGCGTCGCACGCGATCGCGTGCGCACCCAACGAAATGCCGCGAGCGAGGTCCTCCGCACGCACGCCGGCTCCGAGAGCCCCGACCGGCACGATCACGTCGCAGGTGCGTCCAGGTGCCAGCGTCATGGTCGCGCCCTGACGGGAATAGCAAGGCCGAGTTCAGAAACGCGCATCGAGCGTCACTCCGATCTGTCGCGGGGCGCCATACTGCACGAATAGGCCATTGGCCTGGTCCACATTGTAGACGCGGTATTCCTTATTGGTCAGATTTTTGACCCAGAATCTTGCCGAGAACCGCTGGTCGGCATGATAGGTCACGCTCGCGTCCCAAAGGGTCCGCGGGCGACGATACTCGATGAAATCGTTGTCATTATCGTCGAAAATATCGCTCTGATAGTCGAGCGAAACGACGGCGCGTAACCAGCCCCAGTCCGATTTTGGTGATGTGAACCCCAGGTCCGCGGTCACCGCATGCTGGGGCGTACGGCTCAGCCGGCTACCCGCCAGGTCGCGCTGAACCGCACTACCATCGGCGAGGATCGCCGACGTTTGGGTCAGCCGATCGAAAAAGGGGTGTAGATACGTATAGCGCGCCGTTAGATCGACGAACTCGACCGGCGCCAGCACCAGTTCACTCTCGATACCCTTGATCGTTGCATCACCGGTGTCAGTAGATACGCGGGTGCCACCGGGTCCCGCCGTCGCATCCGGGATGACCTGGATCGTCTGCAGATCGCGGTATTTGGCCTGAAACACTGACACGTTTAACCGCAGCCGGCGATCGAGCCAGTCCGTCTTGATGCCCGCCTCGTAGTTGGTGACCTTCT
The DNA here is from genome assembly GCF_036663635.1 of Parasphingomonas puruogangriensis. Taxonomy (NCBI): domain Bacteria; kingdom Pseudomonadati; phylum Pseudomonadota; class Alphaproteobacteria; order Sphingomonadales; family Sphingomonadaceae; genus Parasphingomonas; species Parasphingomonas puruogangriensis. The sequence continues at coordinate 12,911 of NZ_JAXOJI010000005.1, forward strand.
CCGGCGCGGTCGCAACGCGGGCCAGGACCGCCGATCCCGGCTGTTCCTGGAACGCCCCCGACTTGAAACCCGTCGAGACCGTGCCGAACACGAAAATGTTGTCATTCAAGCGGAAGTCGGCACCGACGCGATAGGTCACGAGCTTCTGTCGCGTCACGCCAGGAGAGCCGAACGTGGAATAGCTCACCACCGGCAGCGTCGGATCGCCCGTCAGCCGCGTGACCTCGTACGTCTTTCTCTCATCGGTGTAGCGCGCGCCGCCAAACAGCCCGAGACCGAAGTCGAACTTGTACTGGGCCTCGCCGAAGGCGGCATAGCTCCGGTTGCGCGAATGCGCGACGAAGCGGTTCTCGCTGTTATCGATAACCGCGGTTTCGCTTTCGCGCTCCCGGTCGATGTTGTCGCGATTGTAGTAGAGCCCTGCGACCCAGCTGAACGGTCCCGAACCGAGCGAGGTCAGCCGAGTTTCAGCAGAATAGGAATCCGCCTGTTCCCTTGCGAGCACTTGGATTGCCGGCGCCAGCACGCCGGTGGCGGCGTTGACGGCGGCTGTCGTCCCGTCCAGATCATCCGAGGAGTCGTAGTCCAGCGTCCGCCACGCTGCGGTCGCCGTCAACGTAGCGAAGCCGAGCACGTCCGTGTTGAGTTCGCCGCGGACGCCGCCCGTCGACGTCTTAATGAAGCCGTAGCGATCGGGGTCGGCGACGCGCGGCTTGTTGTAGTCATCAAAACCAGCGTTCGGCCTCGTGGAATTGAACGCAAGCCGTCGTACGTTGAATCTCGATCCCTGTGCGAGATCCTGATCGGCAATGTCGGCTGAGATCAGGAAGGTCGTGTTTGTGCCGAGGCCAAACATCGTCTGCAAACGAGCGCTAATCTTGTTCTCGTCGTCCAGTGGTCTACCGATCGGGGTCTTGCGGAAACCGTCGTTGCTGACCGCGCCGAGCACGATGCGCGTGGCGATCGTATCGGTGATGGGGACGTTCAGCATCACGTTACCGTTCAACTGCTCGAATTCACCGGCGGTGAACTGGACCTGCGCCTCGGCGTCCCGGGTCGGCTTAGCGGTGATGAAGTTTATCGCGCCGCCGACGACATTCTTGCCGAACAGCGTACCCTGCGGCCCCTTCAGGACCTCGATGCGCTGCATGTCGAAGAAGTCGATGCCGAGCATCGCAGCCCGACCGAGATAGACGCCGTCGAGGAACGCGACCGAGGACGGGTCCCCCCCCGCTCCCTGGTTGGCGCTGCCGATCCCCCGAAAGAACGGGCGTGGAGCGGCTCTTGGAAAGGCGTCGAAGTTCACCCCGGGCGTGGCCTGTGCCAACTTGGCGAAATCGTTGATGCCCTTCTCTTGCAGCTGGGCGTTGGTGAACGCCGTAACCGTGACAGGCGCGCTTTGAAGCGTTTCCTCGCGTCGACGCGCTGTGACGACGATGTCGGCGATACCTGCGGCCTGCGTCTCCTCGGCCTCCGGCAACTCCATTGTCGTGGCGGTCTGTGCGCTGACGGGCATCGCGACAAAACTGCTTAGAGCGGTCGCGGCGCATAGGAGCGATCGGTATTTGATCATATTCAGGTCCTCCCCTGACCCCGCTGTTTATCAGCGGGGTTGTTGACGCGATGACGCTGTTCGCCATTCGCTGTCGGACGCGTGGACCTTCCGATGAGCTAGTACGTGTCACCAATGTTACACCCGATCGGATTTCTTACGGGTAGAGAAGTGATTGCTCATCGACATGGAGAGAGGATCGGCGATGGACGACGGCGTGGGACAACCGGCTCCCGGCATCATCAACCGGGAGAATTGGATCGGTGCGCTTCCAGACTCCGTACGTATTGCTGTCGAGGCGCGCATGACCAGCTTTGCCATCGAGCCCGGCCTGCCGGTCAAGCGCGCCGGCGAAGCAGCGACCCGCATCTTCCAAGTCGAGAGCGGTTTTCTGAGCTTGATCGGGCTGCACGCGGATGGACGCCAGGCGTTGATTACGATCTATGCGGCGGGAAACTGCTTCAGCGAGACCGCGATGATCTCGCGGCGCATGCACAATCACACGACGATCGCCCTCACCCCCGCCGTGATGCGCCAGCTCGACCGCGAGGACTTCTGGGAACTTTACCACCGACACCCGGAGATACCTGAAGCGCTATGCCGAAAGTTCGCTGAGGCGATCTCTCGCCAGATGGCCAGCCGCGAGCAGCGTGCGACCCAGCGTCTTGGAAAGCGCGTGGCGATGATGTTTTCCAACTTCGCTGAACATGCCGGATCGGGTACGGGCGAAGGTGGCGTCCGCATCGCTCTGCCAATCACGCAAAGTGACATTGCCGATCTTTTTGACGTTACCCGCCAGAGCGTGCACCGCGAAGTGACGTATCTTAAGCAGTTGAAGCTGGTCGATAGGCACCACAAGGAATGGATCATTCTGGATCCCTCGCGGCTACGCCAATTTTGCACCTACTAGATAATTATCTACCGGTTCGAGTACGCTTGGTTGACAGAGCAATAGGCGCGATTACCCGATGTCGGACCTGCGACCTAGCGGGTCGCTTTGTAAAACTGGAAGTTCGTTTACAAGATATGTTCGCGCACCGAGTCCATTCCGCGCGGCCGGACGTTGAGGTGGCTCAGTCGCTTTTCCGGTCCCGGCGGAGCCCTGCTCAGACGGAGAAGAGACATGCGCGCATTATGCTGGCACGGTAAGGGCGACGTTCGCGTCGATACCGTCGCGGACCCCGAGATCAAGCATCCGCGCGATGCGATCATAAAGGTCACCGCCTGCGCGATCTGCGGCTCGGACCTCCACCTCCTTGACGGCTATCAGCCAACCATGGAAGCCGGTGATATCCTTGGCCACGAGAACATGGGCGAGGTCGTTGCGCTCGGTTCAGAGGTCACTAACCTTCAAATCGGTGATCGCGTGGTAGTGCCGTTCACGATCAGCTGCGGGGACTGCTGGTTCTGCCGCAAGGGCCTGTTTGCGGCTTGCGACCGGACCAACCCGAATGCCGAAATGGCCGCGAAGGCGATGGGCCACTCGCCCGCTGGGCTGTTCGGCTTCAGCCATATGCTAGGCGGCTATTGCGGTGGCCAGGCCGAATACCTCCGCGTGCCGATGGCCGATATCGGCCCGATCAAAATCCCGGACAGCGTCACTGACGATCAGGCGCTATTTTTGTCCGATATCTTCCCAACCGGCTACATGGCCGCTGAGAACGCGCAGATCGAGCCCGGCGATACGGTGGCTATCTGGGGCTGCGGCCCGGTCGGCCAGTTCGCCATCCGCTCCGCGCTGATGATGGGCGCCGGCCGCGTAATCGCGATCGACGAGGTGCCCGAGCGCCTTGCCATGGCCGAGGCCGGCGGTGCCGAGACGATCAACTTCGCTGAGACAGACGTCTTCGACGAATTGCAAGCGCGGACGAAAGGACGCGGCCCTGACAGCTGCATCGATGCCGTCGGTTGCGAGGCGGCAGGACATGGAGCGGCGGACGCTGTCATGGACAAGGTCAAGGCGTCGATGTTTCTTGCCACCGATCGCGTTCACGTGTTGCGACAGGCGATCATGAGCTGCCGCAAGGGTGGCACGATCTCCGTGCCGGGGGTCTATGTCGGCATGGGCGACAAGTTGCCGATCGGTGCAGCCATGAACAAGGGGCTGACCATCAAACTCGGCCAGACCCACGTCCAGCGCTATACCAAGCCACTGCTGGAGAAGATCGTGGCCGGGGAGATCGACCCTAGCTTCGTGATCACCCATCCAGCCAGCCTGGAGGACGCGCCTGAAATGTACGCCAAGTTCCGCGACAAGGAGGACGGCGTCATCAAGGTGGTCATGCGCCCGCACGGGTAAGCAGCACCATTCACCTCTGCGGCATCCAACTCCTTCAAAGGGATTGGATGCCGCAATGACCTAAGTCCGGTCACTCGCGCCGCCTTCGCTGCTTCCTGAAACCGGCCACTATTCAAGTTTTCGTCGACTCGATTTCGGCTGATAGTTGCATCTTCGACCGGCAGCCGCCCGGACAAGCAGCGCTGATTCAGTGACATCCTGATCGGTCGATTGTTGTCCGTTCGCCTTGAAGGACCCGACGGCTGACACCCGCGCGCGCTCGACGGCTAGTCACCCTCAGACGCTAAGCCACATCCAACGCAACATCCTCGTTGACTGTGCAACACACAGGGTGTATCGCACCGCCTGTCCTGGAGGTGATTATGAGTGAATTGGTTGCCCTCATCGCCGCGACGATGTTGCCCTTCAATATCATCCCAGGTCGCGCAGAACCGACACCGGCTTTCTCAACCGCCGCGGACGCTACGATCGTCGCAAACGGGATTATCCTTACCTACCGCATCGTTGGTCCCGCGAACGGCCGTCCGCTGCTGTTGATCGCGGGCACCGGCATGCAACTGATCGAATGGCCACCGGCGCTGATCGACGGGCTCGTCAAGCAGGGCTTCCGCGTGATCATTGACGATCAGCGCGACGTCGGCGGTTCGACGCACTTTACCGCAACGGGGGCGCCCGACTGGTCCGCTATCATGACGGCGCTTGGCTCCGGAAAGGCGCCGCCCCTTCCTTATACAGCTGACGACATGGCGCGCGACGCAGTAGCGTTACTCGACGCGGTGGGCATTCAGCACGCCGATCTGCTCGGTATCTCTGGCGGTGCCACGGTGGCCCAGTTGGTTGCTGTCGTTCGGCCGGATCGCGTCCGATCCCTCCAACTCATCGCCGCTAACTCGGGCAATCCGACGATCCCTATGCCAGCCGAGCCTGCTCGCATAGCGTCCGTCCAGCAGCCGGAACCGGACGACAGCGCCGCAGTGTTGATCACTAAGCGAATTGCCATGCGGCGGGCCCTCGCGGGGCGGAGCTCGATGATCACAGAAAAGAAGGTTCGGGCGGCAGTGGCGCAGGCCGTCGCACGCGAGCCGGATCCGCTGGGCTACGCACGCCAGGGGGCGGCTCTCATCGCCCTTGGCGACCTGCGAGCGCGCCTGGCGGCAATCAACGTGCCGACCTTGGTTGTTCATGGCGACGATGACCCGCTCATTTCGCCCACTGCCGGCCGGGAAGTCGCAAAGGTGATACCGGGCGCGACCTTCTTGCCCGTCGCGGGCATGGGCCATACGATCGAGCCAAGAGACATCCCCACCATTCTAGCAGCGATCCAGATGAACGCGGCAAGAACCCAATGACGATCTCCGAACCCCTGCCGATGAAGCGCTCGATCGTCGACGCGCTCCGCCAGGAGCTGCGCAGAGGCACGCTAGTGCTTGCGGTGCTGGCCGTGCTTCGGGAAGAGATGAACGGTTCGGCCGTACGCGAAGTACTCGCGTCGGGCGATGTCGGAATTGAGGACGGTGCGCTTTATCCGATGCTCCGCCGTCTCGAGGAACAAGGTCTGCTCACCAGCGAGTGGCGCGTCGATGGGTCGCGCAAGAAGCGCTTCTATCTTCTGTCAGCCGACGGGATCGCGACATTTTCCACGCTACTCGACGAATGGCGTCGCCAGACTGCCGGATTAAACACCCTGACAAGGAGCAACTCCGATGATGACTCTTGACCGTTATTTGCGCAGGGTCGGTTTTTGGCTACCCCGACGCGAGCGTGCAGATATTCTCGACGAGCTACGCGGCGCGATCGACGAGCGCCTGGATGCGGCCGAACAGCGCACGGGCCGTCCGTTACACGAGCAAGAGCTCGAGGAGGTGCTCCATTCGTTCGGCGACCCTGTTCTCGTGGTCGCCCGCTACGTTCGCCGGGCGCCGGTGATCTCGGGCGGCCTTGCCTTTTTCTTCTGGCGCGTACTTGCAATAGCGCTGGGCGGCACAATCGTTGTCCAGCTCGCATTGCTTGCCGTGGAAGCGGCGCAAGCACCGTCGATTGCCGCAGCACTACTGAACGGCATGACGCGGATGGCAGTTGCTCTCCTGCTCGGCTTCGCCTGCGTGACAGCCGCGTTTGTCATCTTAGATCGGCGGTACGGCCTACAGTCGCCGCGATCCTCCGACTGACCGCGATTGACTGGAGTGTCAGTTCCCCCACCCATCGCAGACCTACTTTTGGGGGGGGGTGCTTTAACTGCGGTATGACTTTGTCGACCTTAGTTGAGTTTGCGCCCGTCAACGGCATGTGTGTTCGGAAGCAACCCAAACCCGATCAATAACTGGCTTATCGTCACTTCCCTAAACAATGCCTGGCAAGCCTGTAAGGAAAAACTATCTGGCGCGTCGAGGATCAACCCGCGCCAGAACTGCTGCTACGATTGCCACAACTGCTAGTATCGGGATGCCTATTAAGAATGGGAGCGGCCCAAACCACGGCGTGGCGGCAGCCCAGCCGTCTTCCATTGGGCCATGCTGGGCGGCCTGAAAGCCAGCGAAATAAAAGCACGCAAGTATGGTCACAGAGATGCAAAACAGCGCGGTGATCCTCCGGGAGCGCGTCCGCCTGGTGGCGACGCCACAGATGAGCGCGATGCCCGCAAATGGTACAAATAAGAATAGGATGCCCGGTATCGTGAACATCGCCCACTGTAGGTGGGTGCCTATGGCGTCTCTAAAATGCTGCCCACCGATTGTCATTCGAGCAAACAGGTCAGAGCCTGTGACGGCAACCAGAAACACCAGAAGTGCGGGTATAAGGTAATTTCTCGACGCCACGTCATCCATTCCTAGGCAGATTTACAGCCAGCATTTCCGACGTCGGCTGATCGCTTGCGACGTGGTCGGAGCATTTCTTAGAACGTGCCGTTATAAGCGGATACCCAGTCGTGGACAGGCCGACAGGTTCGTAGTTAAGGTGTCGCACGTTTATGCAGCAGGGGATCGTTCGATGAACTTTAAAATCATGGCGGCAGCCGCAGTTCTGGCCTCCGCCAGTAGCCCCGCGCTTGCTCAGGTGGCCCCCGCGGGTATCTCCTCCCGATACACCGCCTGCCAGGCCCGGGCAGAAGGGAACACCGTGCAGCAGGGTATCTGTGCCCAGTCAGAGATCGCTTCTCAGGATGCCCGACTGAACAAGGCGTATCAGCAAGTGATGCGCCAACTTGCTAAGACGCCAGACAGGCGTCTAGCCCTGCGTACCGAGCAGCGTTCCTGGCTGAAGGCCCGCGATTACGAGTGTAAGATTGACCAAGAGACGATCAACAGCAGCTGCTTGGTCATGAAGACAGCGCTTCGCGCGAACGAACTGGAGAGCATGGTCCGCTTCTAAAGTCTCGGAGGTCGCAAAGCCAACGTTGCACCTTCGTCGCGGCTTCGTCAGATGCTTGCGGCGCAGGGCGCAGCTCGTCTTCGTAGGCCATCCGCCGAAGATCCGGCCCGGCCGTGCGCATCGTTTCCTCAGCGCCGCGCCGCAGCCAGGAAATCTTCCCGCGAGGCTACGGGGTAATTGCACCCGATCAGCAGCATCTCAGAGTCGGGGGCGGCGGCGCCGGGGCCAGCTTCGGCGCCACATTCCCGCCGAAGGCGCCGATCAACAGCTTCGTCACAGCATCGCCGGTCGGTGCAAACGCGCCGATCATCGGCCCGACCTCAGGATCGACAAAACGGTAATATTGTTGCGTAATCGCGATCGGTGCGCGCTCCATCTTCTGCGCCTGAATGATCCGCTGGGCGCTCGCGCGGGGCAGCAGCGCGACGATCCAATCCTGCATGAAATAAACGTGATCAGCCGGCTCCCCGAAAACCGCCACATTCCCGTCAACCGCGAAGCCATACAACCCGGTCATGCCGTCGAGCGCCTTGGGCAGTTCGGCTGGACGCATCCAAGCCGGCGGGCTGTTCTGTAGGAAGAGCAGCTCGGCAAAGGTTCCGAGCGCGTCGCGCGACTGGCACGACAGCACATGCGTAAGTGAGGCGGGCGTTGGCGCTGGTTCGTCCTCGGCCAAGGCCACGGATGGCCTAACCGCTAGCATGCAGGCGACCATCGCTTGGACGAGCATCCCCAGCGGGGCAGAGCGTCTCCACGACGTGGTACAGTGTTAACGGTGATCCATGTGAAATTGTTAGCCCGTGGGTGCACAGGATCAACCGTAGCGTTTACGGATGCAGCTGGTATCTGCCTTCGTCGGCAGTCGCCCACTTCGGCACATCATCGAGAGCGCCGGTCTTGCGGAACGTCATCGCCCGAAAAGCGTTTCAAAGCGAGGCAGAGGGAAAATTACAATGAAAGCACAAGCTCTTATCGTTGCGTCAGCATTGGCGCTTGCTTCTTGTGGCGGCAACGGTGCCGCGACGAACAATACGGTCGTCTCTGGCGCCGAGATTGGCGCTGCGAACGACACGATGATGGGTAGCACCGGCATGGCGACCGACAGCGGTGCCGCGCCCGACAACGGTGGCGTCCTCGACAACACAGTGGCAGCGACACCGATGACGGCGCAGAATTTCGCCAATACCGCTGCCGCTAGCGATTCTTACGAAATCGCTTCGTCGAAGCTTGCGGCAACCAAAGCCGGGGATGCTGGTGTGAAGAAGTTCGCAGCGCAGATGATCAAGGATCACACCGCGTCGACAGCCAAGTTGAAGACGGCAGCTGGGGCGATCAAGCCCGATCCGACGATGAATGCCGAGCAAAAGGCAAACATTGCTAACTTGGAAGCCGCTTCCGGGGCCGATTTTGATACGACCTATAAGGCGCAGCAGCTGGCCGCTCATGGCAAAACGTTGGCGGCGCTTAAAGGTTATGAAGCAAGCGGCGACAACGCGGCGTTAAAGGCCTTCGCTTCCTCGACAGCACCGGTCGTACAAGGCCACCTGACCATGCTGCAAGGTATGTAGGTTTCGCCCAAAAGTGAGACACGGGGGCTTTGGCGCGATCACGTCAAAGCCCTTTTTCATCGGAGCCAAAGGGTTCGCGCCGTTAATTAGCGCCCCAGGACGCGCTGCTTTGTTTGCCAGACGAGAAACGCGGTTTGCCCCAACTTTGCTAACCTTTTTAAGCTCAGCAACGAGCAGTGCAAGAGACGCCCTTTTGAACTGCTGGCTCGAGGCCGGAGGGTGTTCCTTCAGAAGGTGGCGTCGATCACGATAGTCTTGCGCTCGGCACCCTGTGCGGCCAGTCCTTCCACCATGTGCAGGAAGATACAAATCTCGTCCCGGCGCTTCCAGGGATTGCGAAGCGTTTTGTACGGACCATGGTCCTGGGCGCATCACGCCAGCGCCGCCCGTTGCGATTGATGAAAACGATGCCGCTCAACACCCGCCCATCATCAACCGCGGCTCGCCATGGCTCTTGGGAAAATACGGCTGCTGCTGAGCCGTCTGCCGACCCACTCGTCCGTCAGCCGTTATAGGTCGCTCATTTCGCGGAGCCGGAATCAGATCGCGCGTCTCACATCAATGGTCCTGACCCTGGCGTCTCGTCACGTCCAGACCGTATTAAAGCCTGCCGCCGCTTCCGTCTTTGGACGAAACCGGTACCATCTCGCACCCCTGTCCTGGGCGTTAAGACCATTGCCGTTCGTTCACGGCGGAGGTGCTGCCCCCGAACTACGGTCATTCGTGCATGCCAATCTGTAGCCCAGGCTGGATACTGCCGAGTGCCCTACCGGTCGCGCTAGTTGATGTGTGACCTGGACCCGAGCTGCCACGTCAGCGTTCATGATCGTGGTATAAGAGGAGCGTGCGATGGAAGTGGTTAGATTGCCTGTCGGCAAGCAGGCACCGGTTGATGCTGATTGTATTCGCATCGAGCAGGCGGCTGAGGCGACGTTCAAGCTGACCGCGTCCGCCCTGTGTGTTAATACCGACGATGCCGAGTCCGTATCGATCGTTGACGGTCCGACATTTGAAAGTGCCGAGAAGGCTGAGACAGCTGGTCTTATCTGGGCGGAGAACGTTGGTGTCGAGCGGCTGACCGTCGCTGTGGGGACGCTGGAGCAGCCATTAGAGCTGATCGAGATCGACAAGCCCCTCTAAGCGCAGCTTCACGGCGACGACCCAGAAGATTCTTTTGCCGCCTCCCGCAAGCGGACAATCATTCAGGTCCCTATTTGGCGAGATGGGCAAGAAAGTTGGCGATTTCCCGGCGTCGGTTAATCTCTTTTGCCAGCTCGTCATCCACGCCGAGCGTCCGCCGTGTAGGACGATTCTCTGGATGGGCGTGTAGCCCGTCCAGCAACGAAGCGTAGCCCTGCACGTCGACCTCTTCGTCGGCCAATCCGGCCTCTACGAGGTCTATCGCCTGACTGCGTAATGCACTCGCTATCTCTGCAAGTGACAGTTCCGGGTGATACTGCACACCCCAGAACGTTCCCGCGTCGAAGTTGATCTCGGCTGCCTGGACACGCGTGACCGCGTTGCTCGCGAGCAGGCTACTGCCCGGCGGAAGTTCGTCGACCTCGTCGCCGTGGATCGCGGCGGCATCCCAGGTCGCCGGGCGTCCTGCAAGCAAAGGGTGGTTGCGGCCAGCCGCAGTAGCGCTGATCCGCCGCGCTACACCCGCCTCCATCCGCTGTGGCATCTTCCGCACGCGTCCCCCAGCCGCTGCGACGGCAATCTGAAGACCGGCGCACGACCCAAAAGACGGCACCCCGGATGCAAACACCACGCGCATAAAGGCAAGCACGCGATCTACTTCCGGAGTCTGCCGATACACGTGCATCGGCGAACCTGTTAGGAACACTGCGTCGAACACAGCAACCTCGTCCGGCGCATAGGTTCGGGCATCGTCGTCTGCGGGCGCAATGATAGCACCGTAGCGTCCGGCACCATCTGCAAGAGTGTGGCGGCGTAGGTCTCACCTGAGCTCTTTCCGGCCCGTCTGCGGCGTGCAGCCCGTTCATCAGGCAGTTCGCTTTCGGCGATAAGATAATGAGACAACATGACTTCCTCTGCGACAGAGCTACATAACGTTCAAGGGCGCCGGCAGACGCATCAGACGTCGGAGTCCCGCCAATCGATCCTCAGCCCAGCCGTTCAGGCACTCCGCTATAGGTGTAAATGACCCAGAGCCGGACAGTCGAGCAGCGCTACCAGCTTCCCAGCTTCGGCCATTCGTTCATATTTGTTGTGACCGCGTTCGCCGACCTAGGGTAATTGTAAGCTTCTTGGCGGGTGGGTGAGGAAAGCGCCGCGATAACCTCGACCCATCGATGGACGTTTTGAGCCGCCGTTCCCACTTTCCAAAACCCGTCATCGGTTCAGCTTCAGAATTCGGTTTTGACATAACCGCCTGCTAGGACGGCCGGCGATTGACCATGATCTAAAATGCGAGCGGGCAAACCGGCGCGATGGGGAGTGCGTTGAAGGCTAGGTCTTCACTCTTCGATCAAGCTCCGGATTCGTGTCGCCAGTACATCCATGCCAAACGGCTTGGTAAGCACGTGCATGCCAGCGTCGAGGTGCCCGTGACTGAGGACGGCGTTCTCGGCGTAGCCAGTAATGAACAGCACCTTTAGGCCGGGACGGACGCTACGGGCCGCATCGGCCACCTGCCTTCCGTTAAGCCCGCCGGGCAGTCCCACATCTGTCACCAGTAGGTCGATGCGCATGTCGGAGTTTATGACCTTTAAGCCCGCTGCCCCGTCCACCGCCTCGATCGCGGTGTAGCCAAGATCGGTCAGCACCTCGGCGACTAGCATCCGCACCGTCGGCTCGTCGTCGACGACGAGAACCGTTTCGCCTGCCTCGGCGCGGGGTGCGGCCTCGGTGTCGGAATCATCGTCCACCACCTCGGCGTCGCCGAGGTGCCGTGGCAGGTATACGCACACCATCGTCCCGTCGCCGACCTCCGAGTATATGGCCACGGATCCGCCCGACTGCTTGGCGAAGCCGTAGATCATGGAGAGGCCAAGCCCCGTCCCCTCGCCGATCGGCTTGGTCGTAAAGAAGGGGTCGAACGCTTTGGCGATAACGTCCGGTGCCATGCCGGTGCCGGTGTCAGAAACGCAAAGCGAGATGTACTGGCCGGGATCTAGGCCGCGCTGTTCGGCGGTGCGAACGTCCATCCATCGGTTGCAGGTCTCAATGGTGATCTTGCCGCCTTCTGGCATCGCATCGCGTGCGTTGATGCAGAGGTTGAGGACCGCGTTCTCAAGCTGGCTGGGGTCGATCAGGCTGGGCCACAGTCCCGCCGCGCTAACGGCTTCCACCTCTACTGCCGGGCCAACCGTCCGCCAGATCAGATCCTCCATCCCCGTTACGAGCTGATTCACGTTCGTCGGCTTGGGCGCGAGCGTCTGCCTGCGGGAGAAGGCTAGCAGCCGGTGCGTCAGGGCCGCCGCCCGCCTGGCCGCGCCCTGCGCCGCGCCCACGTACCGCTCGACGTCTGCTGTCCGGCCCTGCGCGATGCGGATCTGCATCATCTCCAGACTGCCCGAAATCCCGGTCAGGAGGTTGTTGAAGTCGTGTGCGAGGCCGCCCGTCAGCTGTCCAACAGCCTCCATCTTCTGCGACTGACGGAGCGCATCCTGCGCGGCGACGAGTTCAGCGGTACGCTCTGACACCCGGGTCTCAAGCGTCTCGTTCAGCTCCCACAGGTCTTTCTCGGCCCGCTTCCGGTCGGTCAGGTCGAGCATGGCGCCGATCATCCGCACTGGCCGCCCATCCTCGTCTCGGAACACGTGCCCCCGATCGAAGACGTCGGCAAAGGTGCCATCGGCCCGCCGGAAGCGGTACTCGGCGGTCCACTGGCCGCCAGCTCCATCGATGACGGCGTGAATGTCGGTGTCGATCCGGTCGCGATCGTCCGGGTGGATGTTGCCGATCCACCAGTCCCCCGTCGGCTCGACTTGGTGCTCGGCGTATCCGAACAGCACCATGATCGCCTCGTTCCAGTCGACGCGGTTGGTGGCGAGGTTCCAGTCCCAGATCGCGTCGTTGGTCGCCTTGGCGGCGAGCCTGTAACGCTGCTCGGTCTCGCGCAGTGCGGCCTCGGTTGCTCGCCGGTCGGTCTCGTCGCGGGCGATCTTGATGAAGCCGGTGATGGAGCCGTCCGCGTCGTGGAGCGGCCGTACCGATCCGTTCGCGAAGAAGCGGGTGCCGTCGCGCCGGACGTGCCAACGCTCGTCGTTCGCGCAGCCGGTAGCCCGAGCCGTCTCGAGTTCCTGCGCCGGAACGCCCCGCTCACGATCCTCGGGTGTAAAAAGGATCTCCGCGCTTACCCCCGCCACTTCGTCCGCCGACCACCCGAACACGGCCTTGGCTCCAGGCGTCCAGTCGACGATCCTGCCATATGCATCGATCGTGAAAATGGAGTGGTCCTTCACGCCTTCCACGATCCGGCGAGCACGTTCCTCGCTCTCGCGAAGACCAGTCTGCGCGCGATGCGCCTCGGTCGCATCCTGGCCTTCGATGAAGATGCCAGTGACACGCCCGGCGTCGTCGGTGATCGGCTCGTAGATGAAGTCAAGGAAGCGCTCGCCGGAAGCCGATCCGGGCCCGTCCAGCGTGATCGGGATGCGGTCGGCGACGAACCGCTCGCCGTTTTCGTAAACGCGATCCAGCAGTTCGTAAAAGTTCTGACCCTCTAGTTCCGGGAACGTCTCGCGAACGGTCTTGCCGACATAGTCCCGCTCGCCGAAGAGGCGGCGATATGAGGCGTTCGCGAATTCGAAGACGTGATCGGGGCCATGCAAGATCGTGATGAAGCCCGGCGCCTGCTCAAACAGGCGACGCTGCCGTTCCGTGTCCCTTGCGCGGCGCCGCTCCGCGAGCACCTGTTCCGTGATCTCGGTGCACGCGCAGAACAATCCATTCACTGCCCCGCCATCGCCCCTGATCGGGGTGTAGGAGAACATGAAGTGCGTCTCCTCCATGTAGCCCCGGCGGTTCATCATGAGCGTGATGTCGTCCATGTGGACTGGCACGCCTCCATACGCTTGGTCGACGATAGGTATCAGGTCCGCCTCGATCTCCGACCACACCTCCATGAAGGGACGGCCCAGCGCTTGGGGATGCTTGTCGGCTAGGACCGTTGCGTACGCGTCGTTGTAGAAGAGGAGTTGCGCGGTGCCCCACGCGACAAACATCGGCTGGTTGGAGCCAAGCAAAACGCCAATTAACGTCTTCAGCGGGGTAGGCCAGGTGGCGGGGGCCCCCGCCGGCGTCCCTTCCCAGTCATAGGCGCGCATCGCCGCGCCCATTTGGCCGCCGTCTGAGAGGAAGCTAAGCATCTGCCACCTTTGCAATCTTCTAGAGCGGTTAACAAGCATGTCGAGGGCGCGCTGGCGTACGAAGCCTCGTCATTGACGCCGAAGCGTGTTGCGTCTGAACATGCTACCTATCTTGGAGCCCTCTCGCGCCCTAAACTGAGGCGCTGAAAAACCTAGATTTGCCAGGTTTCAGTGGCCGATCGGCACAGTGAACCCTCGTTAAGGCATTCGTTACGCAGACCCAAAAACAGACGTTCGGCGCCGTTTTAATTCTACCCGCATTCGGACATTTGTTCATCCGAAGCTTAGTGCGCGGGCGGAGCTTCGAAGAAGCGGCTTCCAGAACAATGCTGAAGCGAAGGGCAACCGGGCGCCCATCGCCTTTGCGTGGGAACACCTGGGATTCGAGGCGATGGCAATCGACCGCAACTTCTTCGTCAAGATCAACGCCAATATCGGCAATTCGGCGTACTTCGCGCCTGATCCGGAGGAAATCCCTCAGCGCGCCCTCGCCATAGAGAACGGTGCTGCTTAAGACCGGACTATGCGGATCGCGATCATCGACACCAGCACGACGCGCGCGGCGATCATTTCCGACGGGCTCCGCGAGGCCGGGCTCAATGACATTGTGGTCATCGATGGTACAGCTGGGATGGTGGGTGCGCTCGAACAGGCCGCGCCCGAAGTGGTGCTGATCAACCTCGAAAATCCCAGCCGCGACGTGCTCGAGGAGTTTTTCGCGGTATCGCGCGCTGTGGCACGGCCGATCGCCATGTTCGTTGATCAGAGCGATGCCGAATCCACTGCTGCCGCGGTCGATGCCGGCGTCTCGGCCTATATTGTCGACGGGCTGGCGAAGCAGCGCATCAAGCCGGTGATCGATCTTGCCATCCGCCGCTTCCAGGCCTTTGCCCGGCTGCAGGCCGAACTGCACGAGGCGCGCAGCGCATTGGCCGATCGCACCACGGTCGACCATGCCAAGGCGATCCTGATGAAGCGCCGCGGCATCGACGAACCGACCGCCTATGGCCTGCTCCGCGCGCAGGCGATGCGCTCCAACCGCCGCATCGCCGAGATCGCAGACGCGATCATCACCAGCGATGCGCTTATGGGAGATTTGTGATGGCGCTCGATCGGGTCCTTATCGGCTTCCTGCCGCTGGTCGACGCCGCCCTGCCGATTCTGGCGCGCGAACAGGGTTTTGCCGAAGCCGAAGGCCTGGAGCTCGAATTGGTCCGCGACATGACCTGGGCGACGGTGCGCGATCGGCTGCTCTATGGCCATACCGACGCGGCGCACATGGTCGCGCCGCTCGCCATCGCCACTGCGTTAGGGCGTGGCCGGCCGGCGGTGCCGATGGCGGTGCCGTTCGTGCTCGGGCTCAACGGCAACGCCATCACGCTGTCGCTGCCGCTCGCGGCGCAGGTGCTTGACGGCGATGCGCTGGGCGATCCGGTCGCGCTCGGCGCGCGCCTGAAGGCGGTGGCGCTGGCGCGCGTCGCCGCGGGGCGGCGGCTGCGGTTCGGCGTAGTGCACCGCTATTCGAGCCACAATTACATGCTGCGCTATTGGCTCGCCGCGGTCGGCATTCGACCCGATACCGACGTCGAGATCGTCACCACCAGCCCGACCTTTGCCGCGGATGCGCTGGCGGCCGGCGAAGTCGACGGCATCTGCGTCGGCGAACCATGGAACGGCGTCGCAGTCGATCGCGGCGTCGGGCGGATCGCGCTGGTCACCGCGCAGGTCTGGCGGCGTGGCGTGGAGAAGGTGCTGGCGATGCGCGAAGCCACATTGGTCGAGCGCGGCGACGTGATCCCCCGGTTAATCCGTGCGCTGCACGCGGCGGCCGCGCATTTCATCGATCCCGCCACGCGAGAGGCGAGCGCCGCGATCCTGGCCCGCGCGGACTATCTCGATGCGCCGATCGATGCCGTCACCCGCGCGATCGCCGATCGCGTGCGACTGGTAAAAGACGCCGCCCCGATCCATGTGCCGGACTTCATGTTTCAATATCGCGAGGCGGCGAACTTCCCGTGGCGCAGCCAGGCGGCGTGGCTCTATTCGCAGATGGTGCGGTGGGACGGCACGCCCTTTTCGGGCCCCGAAGCGCAGATCGCGCAGCGCGTGTTCCGGCCCGACATCTATCGCGCCGCGCTCGCCGGATCCGGCGCGCCGTTGCCCAATGCCAGTTCCAAGCTGGAGGGCGCAATCGGCGCGGTCAGCATCGGCGCGGGATCGACGCAAGGCCGGCTGATCCTGGGGCGCGATGCATTCTTCGATCGGCGCGCGTTCGATCCCGATGATATTCCTGGCTATTTATCCTCCCTGCCGTGAATCCTGCTGCATCTGCGAAATGATGCTTGCGTGATGGGGTCGCTTCGGTCATCTTCATCTTGTCTGGCAAGGGAGTCGGACACGAAATCATCGCGGGCTCGGTTCCAACGAAGGGGCCAGACCGCGTAGGACGATCACGCGATCGTCCATAGGCAACGAAGCCGCTCCGATGCGCCCGCCAGGGCGCCGTCGGGGCGGCTTTTTCTTTGTCCGTCGCAGATGGGGGAAATCATGCTGTTCGCATCGCCAGGGATCACCGCCACGGGATCGAAAGCCGCCAGGATCGATCTGTTCAGCCTCGCCACGCCGCAAATGCGCGCGTTCCACGTCACCTGGCTGGCTTTCTTCGTGTGCTTCTTCGCCTGGTTCGCCGCCGCCCCGCTAATGCCGCTGATCAAGGCTGAGTTCGGCCTGAGCAAGGACCAGATCGCCAACATCAACATCGCCGCGGTAGCGGTCACGATCCTGGTCCGGCTGGTCGTTGGGCCGCTGTGCGATCGCTTCGGCCCACGCCGCGCCTACACCTGGCTGCTGTTGCTCGGCGCTATCCCGGTGTTCGGGCTGGCCTTTGCGCAGACCTATGAGACGTTTCTGTTCTTCCGCCTCGCCATCGGCGCGATCGGGGCGTCGTTCGTGATCACGCAATATCATACCAGCGTGATGTTCGCGCCCAACGTCGTCGGCACTGCCAACGCCACGGTCGGTGGCTGGGGCAATGCTGGCGGCGGTGCCGCGCAGAGCTTGATGCCGCTGGTCGTCGCCGCGCTGATCGGCCTGGGCGTCGAGCATGCCTGGGGCTGGCGCGCGGCGATGTTCGTGCCCGGCGTCGCGATGCTCGCCATGGCGTTCGTCTATGCGCGCTATACGCAGGATACGCCTCAGGGCGATATCATCGACCTACGCGCCCACGGGATCGCGCTTGATGGCGGCAAGGCGACGGGCATGGCGATCTTCCGCCGCGCCGCCGCCAATTACCGCACGTGGATGCTCGCCGCGACCTATGGCGCGTGCTTCGGGGTGGAGATCTTCATCCACAACATCGCCGCCAGCTATTATGTCGATCGCTTCGGCCTGTCGCTAACCAATGCCGGGCTCGCCGCCGGCGTCTTCGGCGGGCTCGCGCTGTTCGCCCGCGCGCTTGGCGGGATCGCCAGCGATCGTATCGCGCTCACCAAGGGGCTCGATGGCCGTGCAATGCTGCTGTTCGCGCTGATGCTGGGCGAAGGCATCGGGCTGATACTGTTCGGCAATGCCGGCAGCGTCACGCTCGCCATCCTGGCCATGACGGTGTTCGGCCTGTTCACGCACATGGCCTGCGGCGCGACCTATGCGCTGGTGCCGTTCATCGATCGCCAGGCGTTGGGCGGCGTCGCCGGATTGATCGGCGCTGGCGGCAATATCGGCGCGGTCGCGGCGGGCTTCCTCAACAAGGCCTCGGCCACGCCGCAGCAATGCCTGATCGTGCTCGGCTATATCGTCGCCGGCACCGCGGTGTGCGCGCTAGCCGTGCGTTTTTCGGCCACAAATCGCAGGAGCAGGCGTTGTTCGATGCCGCGCTGGAGACGCGACGCGGCGGCGTGGTGGCGGCATGAGGCGCGCGATCCTCGCCGGGCTGCTGCTCGGCAGCGCGTTTCGGGCGCACGCCCAGACCGTCACGCTCGCGCCGGTCGGCGAGGCGCGGCTGCGCTACGAGACCGTCGCGCAGGATGGCCTGGCCGACGACGCGCAGGCGGTGACGCTGCGGGTGCGCGCGGGGGTGCAGGCGACCTCCGGACCGTGGTCTGCCCTGGCGGTGGCGCAGGGCAATCTGGCGATCGTCGACGACTTTTATAACGGGCTGGGCGGCCCCGCGTCGCGCCCGCAGGTGGCCGATCCGCAGAATGTCGCTCTGTACCTCGCGCACCTGCAATACCGCACGCCGGCACTGGCGGTGACCGCCGGCCGGCAGCGCATCACGCTCGACGACGAACGGTTCGTCGGCAATGCCGCCTTCCGCAACAATGCGCAGACCTATGACGCGGTGCGCGTCGAATGGAGCGCGGTGAAGGATGTGAAGGCCGACGTTACGTACGCCTGGGGGGTACGCACGATCTGGGGCATCGACGGCGTCGGCGCGCGGCAACAGGCGATCGGGGGCAGCAACGTCTTCGCCAATCTGAGCTACCGGACCCCGCTCGGCACCGCGACGGCGTTCGCCTATCTGGTCGGTCAGGACGAGCTCGTGGTGCAGGGCTATCGCCTGTCGAGCCAAAGCTATGGCGCGCGCTTCGCCGGCGTCCGCTCGATCGGCGCGGCGAAACTAGCCTATCAGGCAAACTATGCCCGCCAGTCCGGTTATCGGCGCAACCCCAACGAGTATGCGGCGGACTATTATCTCGCCGATATCAGCCTAGATCTGGGCGGTCCGAAGCTCGGTGCGGGCTATGAAGTGCTCGGCGCGTCGCAGGGCACCGCACTCACCTCGTTCCAGACGCCACTCGGCGCCGTGTTCAAATTTCAGGGCTGGGCCGACAAGTTCGTCACCACTCCGCCAGACGGGGTTCGCGATCTATACACCCGCCTGGGCTATGGCTGGAAGGCGATCGGGCCGCTCCAGGCCGTCTCGCTCCAGGCGGTGTATCACCGTTTCGCAAGCGACCGGCTGCTCCGTCATTATGGCGACGAAATCGACCTGCTCGTCTCCGCCAAGCTCGGCCGGACGACGGCGACGATCCGCTACGCCGATTACGCTGCCGACCACTTCGCCACCGACACGCGCAAATTCTGGGTACAATTAGATTGGACGATCTGATGGAACATCACGTCATTATCGCCGACGGGGAGCGCCGCGAGCACCTTGTCGTGATCGGCAACGGTATGGCCGGTTGCCGCGCGGTCGAGGAACTGATCGCGCGTGACCCCCGCCGGTTCCGCGTGACGATCTTCGGCGCGGAGCCGCATGTGAATTACAACCGCATCATGCTCTCGCCGGTGCTAGCGGGGGAAAAGACGTTCGAGCAGATCGTCATCAACGATCGTGCCTGGTACGCGACCAATGCGATCGAGTTGGTGACCAGCGATCCGGTGCAGGCGATCGATCGCTTGGCCAAGACGGTGACTGCGCGATCGGGGCTTACCGTGTCCTACGACAAGCTGCTGATCGCCACCGGTTCCGATCCGTTCATCATACCGGTGCCCGGCACCGACTTGCCCGGCGTGATATCGTTCCGCGACATGGCCGATGTCGATCACATGCTGGAAGCCGCGGAAGCCGGTAAGTCCAAGGGGGGCGGCGCGGCGGTGGTGATCGGTGGCGGGCTGCTCGGGCTGGAAGCGGCGCACGGGCTGACGCTGCGCGGGATGAAGGTGACGGTGATCCACCTCATGCCGACGCTGATGGAACGCCAGCTCGACGAGGCCGCCGGCTGGCTGCTCAAATCGGCGCTCGAAGCGCGCGGACAAGTGATCTTGACCGAAGCGAACACCGCCGAGATCGTCGGCGATACCCACGTCGAGGGCGTGCGGCTGAAGGACGGCACACTGATCCCGGCCAGTCTCGTCGTCATGGCAGTCGGCATCCGCCCGTCCGTGGCGCTGGCGCGGGCGGCAGGGCTGGAGATCGGCCGCGGCATCAAGGTCGACGATCACATGGTCACCAGCGATCCCGCGATCCTCGCGGTGGGCGAATGCGTCGAGCACGACGGCAACGTCTATGGGCTGGTCGCGCCTTTATGGGACATGTGCCGCGCGCTCGCCGATGGCTTGGTCGATAGCCATAGCGGCTATCGCGGATCGGCCACCTCGACCAAGCTCAAGGTGGCCGGGCTCGACGTATTTTCGGCCGGCGACTTTTCAGGCGGTGACGGCGCGGAGGACATCGTCCTGCGCGACGCCTCGCGCGGTATCTACAAGCGCGTCGTGGTCAAGGACGACCGCATCGTCGGCGCGGTGCTGTACGGCGACACCGCCGATGGCGGCTGGTATTTCGATCTGCTGCGGCGGCAGGAGAATATCGCCGAACTGCGCGACTCGCTGATCTTTGGCCAAGCTTTCGCCTCGGGAGGGGGGCAAGGGGACCCTAACGCGGCCGTTGCAGCCCTCTCGGACGATGCCGAGATTTGCGGCTGCAACGGCGTTTCCAAGGCAGCGGTGTGCAAGGCCATCGTCGACGGTGCGGTCAGCCTCGACGCAGTACGATCGACTTGCAAGGCATCGGCCAGCTGCGGGTCATGCACCGGCGCGGTCGAGCAATTGCTGAGCCTGACGCTCGGCGCCGATTATGGCGGCGAGCGGACGATCAAGACGCTCTGCAAGTGCACCAGCTTCGGGCATGACGATGTCCGCCGCGAGATCGTCGCACAGGGCATGCGCGCGATTCCCGAGGTGATGCAGAAGCTGCATTGGTCGACTCCGGATGGCTGCTCGGGCTGCCGCCCGGCGCTCAATTACTACCTGCTGTGCGCGCTGCCCGGCGACTATGTCGACGACCAGCAGAGCCGCTTCGTTAACGAGCGGATGCATGCCAACATCCAGAAGGACGGCACCTATTCGGTGGTGCCGCGGATGTGGGGCGGCCTGACCAATCCGCGCGAACTGCGCGCGATTGCCGACGTGGTCGAGAAGTTCAACGCGCCGATGGTCAAGGTCACCGGCGGCCAGCGGCTCGATATCTTCGGGATCAAGGGCGAGGATCTGCCTGCGGTGTGGGCAGATCTCAACGCCGCGGGGATGGTCTCGGGGCATGCCTATGGGAAAACCCTGCGTACCGTGAAGACCTGTGTCGGTTCGGACTGGTGCCGCTTCGGTACGCAGGATTCGACCGGGCTTGGCGTCAAGACCGAGCAGATGACCTGGGGCTCATGGATGCCGCACAAGTTCAAGATCGCGGTATCGGGCTGCCCGCGCAATTGCGCCGAGGCGACGATCAAGGATTTCGGCGTGGTCTGCGTTGACAGCGGGTACGAACTTCACGTCGGCGGCAATGGCGGGATCAAGGTTCGTGTCACCGATCTGCTGTGCAAGGTGACGACCGAGGAGGAAGCGATGCATTATTGCGCCGCCTTCATCCAGCTGTACCGCGAAGAGGCGCGCTATCTCGATCGCACCGCGCCGTGGATCGAGCGCGTCGGGCTTGAGTACATCAAATCGCGCATCGTCGAGGACGAGGCGGGGCGCAACGCGCTGGCCGAGCGCTTCCTGTATTCGCAACGCTTCACGCAGGACGACCCCTGGGCGAAACGCGCGGCCGGCGCCGACGCCGAACAGCATGCGCCAATGGCGCGTTTCACTCCGATGCAGGAAGAAATGGCATGATTGGCGAATGGCTCGATATTGGCTGGGTGGACGAAATCCCGGTGCGCGGCAGCCGCACGGTGCAGGTGACCGGGGGCGACGATATCGCGGTGTTCCGCACTGGCGAGGGCAAGGTGTTCGCACTGGCCGACCGCTGCCCGCATAAGGGCGGAAGGCTCAGCCAGGGCATTGTCCATGGCGGCGCAGTGGCCTGCCCGCTGCATAATTGGCGGATCGCGCTCGATACCGGAGAGGCGCTGGGCGAGGACAAGGGCTGCACGCCGGTGATTCCGGTAAAGCTCAGCGGCGGCCGTGTGCTGATCTGCCGGACCAGCACGATGGCGGCGGCGGCGTGAAGGCATCCCGGTGAACGCCCCCGTCCGCACCACCTGCGCGTATTGCGGCGTCGGCTGCGGCATTCTCGCGACGCCGACCGGCGAGCGCAGCGCGTCGATCGCGGGCGATCCCGAACATCCGGCCAACGCCGGCAAGCTCTGTTCCAAAGGCACGCATCTCGGCGAAACGATCGGGCTCGAGGGGCGTCTGCTCACGCCAATGATCGGCCAGCGCCGGGCGAGTTGGGACAAGGCGCTCGACCTCGTCGCCAAGCGCTTCCGCGACACGATCGCGCAGCATGGCCCCAGCAGCGTTGCCTTCTATGTGTCGGGCCAGCTGCTCACCGAAGATTATTACGTCGCCAACAAGCTGATGAAGGGCTTTATCGGCTCGGCCAATATCGACACGAATTCGCGTCTGTGCATGGCCAGCGCGGTGGCCGGGCACAATCGCGCGTTCGGCGAAGATGTCGTGCCCGCCAGCTATGACGATCTCGATGCCGCCGATCTTTTCGTGCTGGTGGGGTCAAACACCGCCTGGTGCCACCCGATCGTCTATCAGCGCATCCGCACGCGTTGCGCGGCCGGCGCTAAATTGGTGGTGATCGACCCCCGTCGCACCGAGACCGCAGACGAGGCCGATCTGCATCTGGCAATCCGCCCGGGCACCGATGTCGCGCTGATGAATGGCCTGCTCGCGTGGTGCCACGATGAGGGTGTGGTCGATCACGCGTATCTCGCGGCGCATGTCGCGACTCCGGAGGATTTCTGGGACGGGGTTGGAGAGGGAAGCGACCTGTGGTCGGTGGCGCGCACCTGCGATGTGGCGCCGCAAGACCTTAGGCGCTTTTTCGAACTGTTTGCCGCGCATCCGCGCACCGTGACGATGTTCAGCCAGGGCGTGAACCAGTCGCTGTCGGGCACCGATCAGGTCAATGCGATCACCAACCTACACCTTGCCACCGGGCGCATCGGCAAGCCAGGCGCCGCGCCCTTCTCGATCACCGGACAGCCCAATGCGATGGGCGGGCGTGAGGTCGGCGGGCTCGCCTCCAGCCTCGCCGCGCATATGGATTTCACGCCCGAGAACGTCGCGCGCGTCGGCCGCTTCTGGGCCGCGCCCAACATGGCGGCCAAGCCGGGCCTGAAGGCGGTCGATCTGTTCCGCGAGCTTGGCCATGGCCGGATCAAGGCGCTCTGGGTGATGGCGACCAACCCCGCCGTATCGATGCCCGATGCCGGCTCGGTGCGCGAGGCGCTGGCGGGGTGCCCGTTCGTCGTGGTGTCGGACGTGATCGCCGATACCGACACGTCGCGCCACGCGCATGTCCGCCTGCCCGCCGCGGCCTGGGGCGAGAAGGACGGCACGGTGACCAATTCGGACCGCACGATCAGCCGGCAGCGCGCTTTCCTCGCTGCCCCGGGTGAGGTGCAACCCGATTGGTGGATCGTCACGCAGGTCGCCCGGCGCATGGGCTGGAAGACCGCCTTCGCTTATGATCGCGCGGCCGATATCTGGCGCGAGCATTGCCGCCTGTCGACCTATGAGAATGCCGGCGCGGGGGCCCCCGGCGGCCGGCTGTTCGCGCTGCCCGGGCACGCGGCGATGGGCAATGCTGCCTATGACGCGATGGCCCCGTTCCGCTGGGGCGGGTCGCCGTTCGCTGACGGCCGCTTCCCGACCGCCGATGGCCGCGCGCGCCTCGTATCGGTGGTCCAGAAGCCGGTCGCCGCGCGGCTCGTAAATTGGCCGATGACGCTCAACACCGGCCGCTACCGCGATCATTGGCATAGCATGACCCGCACCGGCCTGTCGCCCAAGCTGGCGCGCCACCGCGAAGAACCGTTGGTCGAGATCCATCCCGACGATGCCGCGCGGCTGGGCATCGCCGATCGCGGCTTGGCGCGTGTCATCACGCCGCAGGGCGACAGCGTGTTTCGCGCCAGCGTGGTGGCGACCGAGCGCGCCGGCGACCTGTTCGTGCCGATCCATTGGACCGATCGCACCGCGCGCGGCGGTCGCGCCGGCCTGCTGCCCCGCCCGCTCGCCGATCCGATCTCCGGCCAACCTGGCTTCAAGCTGACCCCGGCGCGGATCGAGCCGGTTACCAGCGCATGGCGCGGTTTCGCCATCGTGCGCGATGAGCTGGATACAATGCCCGACTGCCTGTGGGCAACGCGCATCGCCGTGCCCTGCGGCACCGCCTGGGATCTGGCTGGGGACGGTGATCCTGAGCGGCTGGAGACGTTGTTGCCCAAGGGCCAGCGGCTCGAGGCGATCGATGCGGCGCGGGGCAGCCGCCGGATCGCCATCCTGAGCGGCGGCCGGCTCGCCGCGGTGCTGTTCGTCACCCGCGACGGCACCCTGCCGCCACGCGACTGGCTGGTGGCGCAACTCAGCGAAGCGGTTGCTGCGCCAACCTTGCTCGCCGGATGCGCACCAGGCGTACAGGTCGATCGCGGGCCGATCGTATGCGCCTGTTTCGATGTCGGGCTGAATACCATCCTCAGTGCAATTGCCGAGCAGCACCTGGCAGATGTCGCGGCGATCGGCGCCGCACTCGGCGCGGGCAGCAATTGCGGCTCGTGCCGCCCGGCGCTCGCCAAACTGCTCGCCAGCGAAGGATCGATCCATGCCGCATGATTTCCCGCCCGGGTCGGTCTGGTTGGTCGGCGCCGGCCCTGGAGACCCCGAACTGCTGACGCGCAAGGCAGAACGGCTGATCGCCGCAGCCGACATCGTGTTTTACGACGCCCTGGTCGGCCCGGCGATCCTCGCGCTGATCCCGCGCGGCACCGAGCGCGTCGGGGTGGGCAAACGCTCCGGCCGCCATTCGAAGGACCAGCGTTCGATCAACCAGCTGCTGGCCGCCGCTGCTCTCGCCGGCAAACGGGTCGTGCGCCTCAAGGGCGGCGACCCTTCGATCTTCGGGCGCTCGACCGAGGAAATCGAACAACTCACGGGGCACGGCGTTGCGGTCAGGATCTGTCCGGGCATCACCGCCGCCAGCGCCGCCGCGGCCGCGGGCGGGGCGTCGCTGACACTGCGCGGGGTCGCCCGCAAGCTCACATTTGTCACCGCGCATGCCCGCGCCGGCGAAGCGCTCGAACTCGACTGGATTGCCCTGGCCGCCCCCGATGCAACGCTCGCAATCTATATGGGGCGGGCGGCGGCGGGCGAAGTGGCGCACAAGCTCATCGCAGCCGGGCGCGCGCCCGACACGCCGGTGATGGTCGCGGTGAACGTGTCGCTTCCCACCGAGCGCATTGTGCGCGGGCGACTTTCAGCGTTAGCGTTCCTCGTCGAGACGATCAGCGATAGCGCTCCGTCGCTGCTCCTGATCGGCGAGGCGGTCGCGGCTGGACGCGTTGAACGCGGTTGGGCTTCCGGACCAGTCAGTGTCGCTTGTGACGGTCAACCATGAGGCCACGTTGATCTCGATTCGCATCCGCGTCGCCGCCCGACGACGCTTTAGCTTGCATCGTCGCGCCCACCGCGTTCGCGGTCGCGTCGCCCGAAGCAAGCGCGAAGCCCTCCGCGTCGGTCACCAGCTGTTGCTCCGCGCCGTCGGCAAAGCGCACGGCC
Organism: Parasphingomonas puruogangriensis; assembly: GCF_036663635.1. Classification (NCBI taxonomy): domain Bacteria; kingdom Pseudomonadati; phylum Pseudomonadota; class Alphaproteobacteria; order Sphingomonadales; family Sphingomonadaceae; genus Parasphingomonas; species Parasphingomonas puruogangriensis. The sequence continues at coordinate 38,543 of NZ_JAXOJI010000005.1, forward strand.
ACAGTTATGCCGCGCGCCGGGTGCCCGGACTCCGGATCGAGGATCTGGATTCCAAGCCCGGGGGGCAACGCGCCGGGCTTGTCCGTGATCGGCTCGTCCGCCGGCATGGTGCACGCCGCAGGTAACACCGGATCGGTAAGCGCGGGTGTTACCATGCCAGCGTCGTGGGCCGCCTGGAGTGCGGCGTTGCGGGCCACCAGCCAGTCGGACATGGACTGTCGCACCTCATCTGCGCCCGGCAGTTTGGTACCCGACGCCGCGGGAACCGACATCAGGCGCGCCGCCAGCGTTTCGACGGTCGTCCGCGAGGCCGTCGCAGCGCGTAAGGCCGTGGCGGCGCGCTCCTGGAGAATGGGCGCTGCGGCGGCTTCGCCAAGCGTCAGCGACGTCGTCATGACTTGGGGCTCTGGAAAGATCGGGCAGCGTACACGGACTGCGGCCTCGATCGCGCTGCGCTTGCGCTCGCCACGCTCACGCTCCGCCTCAACTGTCCACGGCCCGGTCGAGAGATACGAGAAGAGCGGCGCCCGCGCGCTTGGGGCGGACGTGACGAGGACGACCTCGTCACGCTCGACGTGCCAGGCGCCCTGTGCCTCCTGATCCACCGTGCCATAACTCAGCGACCAGTCGAACAGCCCGTCAGGGCGCAGCAGGAGCTCCGATCCGGTCTCCATCACGCCCGTGAGATAATAATGGCCGACCAGCGTGCCCTGCGTGGCGCTACTGCCCGCGATAGGCCGGTTGGCGGGCGCCTCCTTCAGATTCGCCGCTCCGGGTTGGCTTAGCGCGTCGAGCGCGTCGCGCAGGTGGCAGCTGTTGCGGCTCCCCTCGTCGCTGTAGCTCGCCATCACGTCCGCATAGGCAGGCTTGCCGTATGCGCGGTAGCGCGTCACTGCCTGCGCGCCGGTCGCATCGCGGAGCACATAGCGCGAGTTGCCCAGGTCGCAACGCGTGGAGATGACCTCGCCCCGCTCGATCGACAGCGTGCCGATGAAGCTGTCCAGCCTAGACTCATGTGCGACCGCAGCTGCCGGTGCGATCACCATCAGCCAGGCGGCGGCGATGCGGTGCCCTAGCAGGCCAAAGTGGCGTTCCGTCCTCGTCGAGCATCTCAAACCGATAGCTGCAGCCGTAGAAGGTTTTACCGGGATGCGTCGTGGCGTTGGAGATAGTCCGCGCTACGATCATATGGCTGCCGTAGCTTTTGTCCGTCCCGGCAGGCTCGGTGACACCCTTCACGATGCGCTCGCCCAGGAACTTGCGGAACGGGACCGCGGCCTCAGCCTGCGCGCGGGTCATCTTGCCGGTCGCGACGAGCGCGTCGATCATTGGTTCGGCGGACATGGCGTTGTCGACCTGCTCGGAACGCGCAACCGTGGTCGGGTCGGCCAAGTCAAGAATCGCGAGGATCGCGTTACCGGTGAAGGCGATCCGGCGGGTGCTGTAGGTGCCGGCGACCGTGATCGGTTGCGGCAGCTCATATTCGTTCATGAACGCGTTGCGCGAGGCGATCCGTTTCCAGTGGCGCTTTTGCGCGAGCTTCTCCTCGCCATCAATCGCCATGGCGAACTGCATGTAGCCAGGTACGTCGAGGCGGCAGTTTATGGCGTCGACCTCGGATGTGTCCGCGGGACCGCTATTGGTGTTGTCCGCGTACTGGAGTGTCGCGGCTAGGGTCAGGGCGTAGAGGAAATTCATGCGCCCCCATAACCCCACGCCCGGCATTTGCTAGCAGATGCGCGACGCCGGCCCGGAGGTCAGGTACTAGCTGCGCTACCATCTGCCAGCATTACATGCGTTCGGAGCTTTGCGCGGATGACCCAACCCCCGTCATTCACGCTGCGCTTCGCGCTTCCCAACTTCCGCCATTCGTTCATTTCGGCAAATGGCCGGTTATGGGCAGGCCACCTTGGCGGCTGAACGGCATTGCCGGGTGGTAAGCGGTGGCTGCTGTTGACGGCGGGGAGCGGCAGGCTGCCTTTTATTCAGCCCAGAGGATCGCAGCTGGCGGTATCGCGTTGCGGTCCTCTAAATATTGGCCGGTTTGCGGATCGATACCGCGCACCGTGCCGACAACCTCACGGGAGCCTTGTACCAAACGGCAGGTTTCCGGTTCATTGATCGAGAAAAAAGCGATCCGCTGGCGCCGCCATCCTTGTTCCTATTGCTCTGTAGAACCTGAATCGGGCGCCGGAACAGCATGACCATTGGCGGGGTCAGCGGTGTCGTCGATCCAAATAAAGATAGCCCGGATCGAATTCCCCGGCATATCGCAGACCGGGCAGATCGTGAATCGTCACCCGGCTTTCGCGAAATGTGACTAAGCCACTGTTGCGCAGATCTTTCAGCACGCGATTAACATGCACAGCGGTTAACCCTGCGCAGTCGGCGAGATCGAATTGGGTTAGCGGCAAATCGTAGCTCGCCTCGTCCGCCATGCCGACGACTTGCAGGCGCAAAAGCAGTTCGTAAAACAGCGCGGCGAGCCTGGCCCGCGCGCTCCGACGGCCGAGCGATACCTCCCATTCGCGATGGATTGCAGCGTCAAGGTTCGTGGTGAACCAGTAGACTCGGGTGAGATGCGGGAGTTGCTCGGTGATGCGGCGGAGGTTGTCGTGAGGCATGGTAGCCAACCGGGCTGGCGTTAACGACATCACGGCATGATCGAGATGCTTGAGTGTAAAACTGTGCAGGTCGACGAAGTCACCTGGCAAGTGCAACTCCGTGATCTGGCGCTCACCGCTGCGCACGTCCTTGTACCGGCAAAGCCAGCCTTCGAGCAGCAAAGTGCAGTGATCCAGCTCCACGTTAGGGCGGATCACCGTGCGATCAGCGGGAATGTCGCGATAGTCAGAAATCGCGTCGCGAATGGCCCGCTCCTCGTCTTCCGAAATGTCATCCCGCGCTCGTAGCTTCGACAGATGGCGGTCGATCACGACCGTTGGATTCGCGAGATTGGACGGGGCATTTCGCCCTGGGCCCGGCGCTCGTATTCGGTGGCGATCTGCATGTGTATTAGTCCTATAGCTTCATCAGTCGCGGCTTCCGCCCGCGCGCGCTCAGCCTCGGCCCGGCAGGCAAAATAAGCTTTATCCTGGTCATCGAACATAGCGTGATCTCCCTTCCGCTAAGGATCTACTGCCGAAAACTATAGTTCGGTGTCAAATGGTGCGGGCCGGGGAGTTCAGGAGGGCAAGCGACCCAACCCGGACGCCTAAAGTAGGTCGATTTTTAGCGCGATGCGGCGCTATCGCGTTGTGTTAGGCTTGGGGACTCCACGGTGAGCAATGAGTAGAAGTGTTTGCGGATAGCGGGAGGCCCCTTCGACAACGCCAGTGCCATCTGCGCATTATAGGTATCAGGCTGCTCGCTTGTTCTCCGGTGCGTCATCGCCCGTCTCCCAAACTCAACCCGCCGGATAGGGTTATCTACTAGCACGGTCAGGGAATGGTGGCGCCGATCGGCAACGATCCGCGCCACGGTCAGCGCGACGCTCGCGCGCGGCCCCTCAAGTACCTGCAGAAAGCGACGTTCATCTGACCAAAGATGCCGGTGATACCGTCTGTTACGTTGTTACGCCGAGATTGTCGTAGGATGCCTACCAGATCGGCTGAATCGCCAGGCTTTGTACTCCAACTCACGTAGAGGACTTGTCGCATTCCACTCCGCTCCTCGCACCCTCGCGACATTAGAGGGTCCTATGGGCATCGTCCTTGGCCCGGATCAGTCGCTAAAAACCGACAAATGTGTAGTCGATGGTGCCACCGCCGGAACAGCAAAAGGAGGGGAGAGACAGAAATATACGATTGTTATTAATCTAGGATAACTATCTAGCGTTGTCCGATGCTACTTCATGCCAATGTTATTTCGATTCAACTTATGTGAGCCAGGCGAAGATGACCTGTTTGATGATGAGGGCGTCGACCTGCCAACTTTGGGCGCTGCCCGCACAATGGCGTTGGTGGCAGCCCGTGACATTCTTGCCGGGGAGGTTCGAGACGGCGATCCGGTCTGCCTCCGACGAACCATTGTTATAATTGATAAGACGGGAACTATCGTTCTCACTGTCCCCTTCGCCCACGCCATTACGTTGACAAGCGCGTCGGCATTTAATGTCACCTGACCTATGCCCGGCGATTATATCGGGCTTGCAAAAAAGCAACTGCGCCTAAGGTCAAGTGCTTCGCGCTTCCTCGGCATGACGGGCCGAAGCTCAGCGTGCTTGAAAGCGGCTTGCGAGCCGGAAACTAAGCCGAATGCCGGAGTTTTGGCGCATACGTTGGCTCCGGATAAAGCAGAAAGGTGGGGACGAAATCGGCGATCGACGCCAGCAGCTTCCAGTCGTGGACTTCGACGACAGAATTCTTCATCGAGACTGCGCCTGCGTCGCGAAGGCCCTGCAGCATCCGGTTTACGTGCACCGGGGTCAATCCCAACGATTCTGCAATCCGCACTTGGGTGACGGGTAGATCGTACCGCTCACGCAGACCGAGTCCCGCATGCTCTGCGCGCATTCCCATCTCGCAAAACAAATGTGCCACGCGCGCCTGTGCATCTCTGCGGCCCACGTTCACGACCCACTGCGCAAGTATTGACGCATCGACGATCGTGTCTCGCCACAAAGCGATCGCTAAATTAGGGTACCGATCTGTGGCGGCCCACAAGTCTTCGTGGCTGATGCGAAGGATCACGCAATCGCTCAGAGCGGTGATGCCCGATCCGGCTATAGGGGCAACTAAAGAATGGAGGTCGCAGGCATCGCCCAAGATGTAGAAGGCAGTGGTCTGCCGGCTGCCGTCTCTCGTTTGCTCGAAACGGCCCACGACGCCGCTGGCGACGATACATATGGTGTTAACAGCGTCGCCGGGCAAAACGACATCGCGCCGCGCCTTGAAGCTCTGTTCCTTGCTCGGTAGTTTGAGCACCGCTTGCTGTTCTTTTTCACTCAGCGCAGAACGAAGCAGGAGCCGATCCAGGAACGTTAACAGAGCAGGGTGGCATGAGATAGGCATCGAGCGCTCCAGGTTGACGAGAGCGCGAACACTCCTAGTATGGGTTCCGAAGGCGGCCGACGACAGACGCAGCCTATCCGAGCAAGCCATCTGATGTAATAGATCTAAGTCTACTTGCGGCCGATTATCTGCCCGCGCGTGTTTTTCAGCTTGAGGCCGGCTAACGAGGAGGCACCTCAGAATTTTCGACCGCCCTCATCAGATCAGTCGAGCCTGACCTCGGCAACAGGCGGCTATTGCGAAGGCGATTTGCACGGGTCACGAGAGGCCTTTGCGCGGTTGCGGAATGTCCGCAAATCGGGGACGCCGCAATTGGCTTCTGCTAACCGGCAATGAACATTCCCACCGTCTCAACGGGTTGCGAGCATTTTTCTGCTAGCGAAGCGCTTGAATCGCGGAATCACGAGATGTTGTATTAATTTCTAGCTCGAGTTGAGGTCGTCCTTCTGCTGGTTAGTTTATAGGTGTATGGATACGGGCGTGGCCAAGGGCCTACAGAATAAGCGGACGAGTAACTGCGTTTCAGATCGTCGGGCAGGTCCGTGTCCGAGGAGCGCTCGGCATCCAGCGCATTTCAAGCCGGCATTCTCCGCACAGCGTTAACGGCAGATACATGCTTCGGGCTTATGCCAACGGGGTGGTACCGGTCGCATGATCGTCGCCCGCATTGAACGGGTGCCGATCCACCTCGGACAGCACTCGGCGCCCGTTCACTATGCATCAGGTTTGTCATTGCCGGCCTACGTCCGCGGCACGTCAGACGCGAGATTGCAGGTGATGATGCATCAATTTGGTGCAGCTTACTGGACTTAGCGTGCACGTGCATCGCTGCCGATCAACGCGTGCACGCTGCGCTACCAGCTGGCCGCCACATGCGCGAAGTCGCCTCCCCCGCTGTGTTTTCATGGTCGGCGATAAATTGGTTTAGCTGCGTATCGGTGAAGGGTATGCGAAACTCTACGCCAGCACGAAGGCCCAACACCCATACGACAGTCGCGACTTTTGCGGCTCGGCCGTAGCCGATTGCAACGGTGCGCCCTGGCTCGGTTGGCGTCACCAGAGACACGAGCGCTCCCCTGGAGATACATTAAGCAGGTGGATGCGCACCGGGTTTCGATCGTTCAGCATTTGCGTTGGAAAGAAGACCTTGCAGCGAGGCTGAGCACGCGGAAATAGCACCTGAGCATCACGAGACCGCACTGTATCCCCCGGTTGTTGCCAATGAAAGCGCCGTTGAATCACATCGTTCCAGCGGAAGTGGGTTAACCGCGTTCTAGCATCATGCTCGAACGCGCTTTTGCGACCGCATGCACAGCAATCGCCTTCTCCAGCTCGGCACCGTCCATTCGCCAGTTGCCCCTTCGCCCGCAAGCAGCGACATCAGGCGCGCCGCCTCCCTAAGTAATGCCGGACCGGCACGGTCGTCGGTTGCCCACCGGCAACGCGCGACTTGACTGGAGCACGGCCCCAGTTTCGCACGTGACAACGAGAGGTTAAGCGGGCGCGACTAGCCGTTAAGCAACCGCCGCGAAACCAGCCATTCTAGCTCATGAACAGCCGTAGCAGTTTACATTATATGCTCGGCCGCGAGCCTAACTTATGTCTAAAAATGTATGAGTCCATTTGCCGCTAAGTTAGCGTGGCAACAGCTCCTTAACTCTCCTATGCCAGGGAGCTGTCATGGCCGCTCTAGCGCAAAAATCTCGTGGGGGGGCAGGGCGGCGCTATGTCGTCCGGATCATCGCACCAACGGTCGCCGCGGTTTTGATCGTGGCGGTGATAGTTGCCGCTCTTATGCTGTTGTCGGCCCGTCAAGCAGACTATCTTGCTACGCACCGTCAGCAGAAATTGGTCGCTACCGTGCTCGCGCAGAGCATCGCTCGTACCGCTCATGATCAGGAGTCGAGCACCATCTGGGACGATGCGGTGCGTGAAGTTCGTAAACCCGTTCTGGATCTGGATTGGATCGATGCCAACTTGGGGGTGTGGCTATACAGCTATTACAATCACGATGAGGTCTTTCTCGTCGATCCGAACGGCCGCCCGATCTACGGAATGCGTGCTGGTCGGCGGGTCCCGCTGATTACATACGATCGAGATATTCGATCGATGGCAATGCCGCTGATCGAACAGCTGCGCCGCAAGCTTAGGCATCCTTCGCCCGGTGACGTGAGCACATCGGTACGGTCCCCGGGCGCGATCGACCTCGGCGTCGTAGCGAGCCATCCCGCTATCGTCAGCGTGAAGCCGATCTTGGCCGATACCGGCAAGGTGGAGCAAGACCCGGGCGCGGCATTCCTTCACATCAGCGTTCGCTATATCGACGGCACTTTCGTCCACCAATTAGCCGAGCAGTATCAGCTAGATAGGGCGACCTTCTCAAGATTCGCGCCTGCTGAACAGCGAAAGGGTGTCGCCCTTACGAATACGTCTGGGCAGCGGTTGGGCTATCTCACCTGGGTGCCTTTTCGTCCTGGATCACTCATGATGAGGCGGGTCGCGCCACTGCTAGTGCTCGCTCTGTTGGTCATCATCACAGTAGTGACGGTACTGTTGCGTCACGTACGTCGGAGTACCTTGGCACTAGAGGCAAGCGAGGCCCAGGCGCAGCACCTTGCGTTTCACGATCCGCTTACCGGCCTGCCAAATCGTGCAATGTTCGAGGATCGGCTGGCGCACGAACTCGCCGGCATACGAGGCCCCTCCCAATTTGTAGCGTTGCTATATCTCGATCTGGACGGCTTCAAAACCGTCAACGACACGCTCGGTCACCCAGCCGGGGACGAGTTGGTCCAGGAGGTCGGAAGGCGCTTGGCCGCAACTGTCCGGTCAACTGATCTAGTCGCCAGGATTGGCGGCGACGAGTTCGCGATCGTTCAATGCGATATCGACACGCCGGCTGCGGCTGAGATCCTGTGCATGCGAATCATCGAGGCGATCGACGTACCGTTCGAGATCGCGGGCAGCCAGGCAAGGGTCGGCATCAGCCTCGGCATCGCTATGGGACCATCTGACGCTGCAGAGCGCAGCGAACTTACACGTAAGGCGGATATCGCCCTGTATGAGTCCAAGGCAGCGGGCAAGGGCCGCTATACGTTTTTTGCGGAAGGAATGGATGCCAGCATCCAGCGACGCAGGGGGATCGAGGACAGCCTACGAACCGCACTCGAACGCGGAAACCAGCTCGAGGTCTATTATCAGCCACTATATTCAGGTCGGACGGGTGCAGTCACCGGGGCGGAAGCGCTAGTGCGGTGGCATCATCCCCAGTACGGCATGATATCCCCTGCGATGTTCATACCGATCGCGGAGCAGGTTGGCCTGATCGAGCAGCTGGGCGAATGGGTGCTGGAACAGGCATGCCGCGCGGCCGTTCACTGGCCAATCGATACGATCTCGGTCAACGTCTCCGCCGTTCAACTGCGCAATTCGGACTTTTTCGATCGGGTGATGGCGGTGCTCGATGCGTCCGGTCTGGATCCGTCGCGGCTTGAGCTAGAAATCACCGAGACAAGCTTCATCGAAAATGCTGCCAACTGCCAGCCCAACTTAATTGCTTTACGCCAGCGTGGCGTCAAGCTCGCGCTCGACGACTTTGGAACGGGCTACTCCTCCTTCACGCACCTTCAGAACTTCGCCGTTGACCGGCTTAAGATAGACCGCTCTTTCGTGAGCGCGATCGGCGCCGACGAGGAGGGAAGTCCTATCATCCAGGCGATTGTCGACCTTGCCAAGGCCAGCGGCTTGAAGATCACTGCGGAAGGCGTGGAAACAATGAAGCAGAGTGCTTTCTTGTCACAGGTCGGCTGCAACTCGCTCCAGGGTTTCTTCCTTGCCCGGCCGATGCCGGCGTCGGCCATCGATTCAATCTTTGGCCTTCCAGAAACGGCCAGCGCCTTCGATCCGCTCAATGCCGAGGAAGCCTCGATATAAGCATGACATGCGGGCCTGTGTCGGGGTCTGTCGCGGCGTCTAAATTACTGCCGCCCCTGAGAATTAATCCGAACCTTACGCTTTTGGCGCATCCGCCGATACATGCCGATCAACGTCCCCCATTCGCGTCCCACCCTGGTTCTGGCAGCTCTATTCGCAGCCTGCCCCGTGGCGCCCGTCCTAGCGCAGGAAGCGGCACCCCCAGCCCCCGTCGAAGCAACCGAGAGCGAGGAAATCACTGTAACGGCACAGAGCCGCGCTCAATCAATTGTTGAGACGCCGCTGGCGATTACCGCGATCAGTCAGAGCGCGATCGTTCACCGAAAGCTCGACGACATCAAGGATCTGATAACCTACACGCCGGGATTCTCGGGCAATTCCGATGACAGCTTTATTGACCAGCTCGCCGTTCGCGGCATCGTCTCCAACGACTATGGCATCGGTGGCGATCCGTCAGTCGGCGTGTTCAAAGACGGGGTCTACCAGGGCCGCACCGGCAGCGTCGTGACGTCGCTGTACGATGTCGAGCGCGCCGAAGCGCTACGCGGGCCGCAAGGATTTTTGTTTGGCCGAAACGCTATTTCCGGGGCGATCAGCGTTGTCACCAATAAGCCAAAGCTTGGGGCATTCGGCGGTCATGTCTACCTGGGTTACGGACAGAGCGACCGGAAAGAGGCGGAAATCGCCGTCAACTTGCCGCTTGGCGAGCATTGGGCTTTGCGCGTCGCTGGCTATCATACAGACTCCGACGGCTGGGTTGATAACGCGTTCACGCAGGAGACGAATGATCGCCTGATGGCGGAGAATAAGTGGGCTGGGCGAGGATCTTTACTGTACGACAACGGTCCTCTGCGCATTGTGGTCACAGGCGAGTATGAGCGACGCCGACAGGACGGCACGCCTTACCGCGCGTCCAATGACGACCGCGAAGTGCTCGATACGCTAGAGCAGGCGCTCGACACCGAGATCGTCGTCCGCGGTGGCCCTGATGACGTCGATACCGACCTTGTTAATCCGCGCGATGACGGTTCCATCCTTAGCGTCAACATGCAGGCCGATCTGGATCTCGGCTTCGCAACGGTCACCTCGATCAGCGCGCACCGCAGCCATAAGTTCTTCTATTCTGAGGATTATGATGGGACATCTCTGCTGCTCGGCAACTATACCCAGAACCAGAATGGTAGCTATGCAAGCCAGGAACTGCGGCTGGTCTCGCCCGGCGGCCGCCCATTGACCTGGTCATTCGGCTTGTCCGGGTACCGTGAGAAAGTTCGCGCCCAGTTTACCAACGAAGCCAGCGAAAGTGCGGTTTGCCTCGCCGGTTACGGTTACGCCGGTTGCGAGGAGCTCACCCAGGACCTTTACGGCATCGCCTATTTGACCGCCCCTGGCGGAATCTTGGTGGACATCAACCATGCACGCACCGTCAATACCGGCCTGTCGGCATATGCTGACGCAAACTATCGGCCGCTGCCGAAGCTGCAACTTGGCGTAGGCCTGCGCTACACGTGGGATCGCAAAAAGTTCGCGCTAAATGTCCTGCCCAGCGATAGCACGCTCGGGAATATTTGGACCTTCACCTACTATACCAACGGGTTTGTGGAGCGGGCGAGGTCATGGCAGGGGCTCACCCCACGCTTCTTCGTGCGCTACGAACCGCGTCCAGATCTCAGCATCTATGCCAGCGTAACGCGGGGCTACAAGGCGGGCGGGTTCGGCTCATTCACCGTCAACGCACCATCGCCAGTTGAGGATTATGGGCAGGTGCCGGCGGGTACGCAACCCGACGCCTTCGAGCCAGAGACGGTGTGGAGCAAGGAAGTTGGCATCAAGGGCGCGGTGCTAGACCGTATGCTTCAGTTTGACGTGACCGGCTTTCACTACGTCTACAGCGATCTACAGACCGTGTTCTTCGACACAGCCAGCCGCACGCAGCGCGTCATCAACGTTGGCCGAGTCCATGGCTATGGCGTCGAGGCGCAGGCAACGCTGCGACCTAGCCGCTATTTCGACGTAAACGGCAATATCGCCTATACGCGCACGGTGAAGCGCGGAGATCGGGATTGCACGCTGCGCGACTGCGGCGGTTTGCCAAACCCGACCTGGGCGTCGAGTGGGACTGCCACGTTTCGGTACCCGGTCGGCGAGGATGAAGCCTACCTTTCGGGGGAATGGTCCTACCAAGGCAAGGCCCGCCAAGCCTATGATTGGCGTGGTATAACGCGGCGCCAAGGCTCCACCACGGCCAATGTCCGCTTTGGCTACCGCTCTATGGGAGGCTGGGAGGCCAACCTCTACGTAGAAAACGTGTTCGACAGCCTCTATTATCGTGGCGCCGAAAATAACGGCGACCTCACCCCCGCGAATGTCTGGGGTGTTGCGCAGCCGCGCAACGCCGGACTGAACATAAGGTGGATTTTCGGCCAAGCACCGTAAATGTCGAATTCGCAAAAGGACGCGGCTGGACAGTAGCACAGCTGCTCTCTTTATCGGAACCGGCCTGGCGGGTCATCGGCCGTTGGCAATGTGGGTTGGTGGTATCAGCCTTGTCATGGCCGCGGCGAACGCCCGTCGAATACCAGATGCTGAAGAAAACACGGCAGCCGGTACGGCAAGAGCGCATCCTTTAGCCCAACGGATCGCTCCGGTGGCATTGGCGGTTTACGTTCGAAACGTGATCAACTTTCGCGTCTAAGCTGCTCGGATTGGGAACGGCAGGCCAATATCTCGCGTTGGCCCGGTGGAATTGGAGACAAGCGAGCAATGCTACTATTATGAACCGCTGGCCCGCAAAATTGTGGATCGTCCGGCACGGCCAAAGCGCCGGCAATGTCGCGCGCGACGCCGCTCACGCTGCTGCGATCGACCGTATCCCGCTCAACGGGCGCGACGTCGACGTGCCGCTCAGCCCGCTCGGCGAGGATCAGTCCCGGGCACTTGGACGGTGGTTCGCCGCGCTGCCCGCCAATGAACGGCCAGATGTTGTTCTTGTCTCGCCCTATCTGCGCGCACAAGATACCGCCCGCCTGATCCGCGAGCAGCGCGGCCTCGCCGACGAAGACGTGCCGTTATGCGGCGACGAGCGGCTGCGCGAGAAGGAGTTTGGCGTCCTTGACGGGCTGACTACCTCGGGCGTCTCTAACGTGTTGCCCGAACAGGCCGAATTTCGCCGCATCCTGGGTAAATTCTATCATCGTCCGCCGGGCGGCGAGAGCTGGTGCGACGTGATTCTGCGGCTGCGCTCGTTGCTCGATACGGTGTCGCTTCATCACGCCGACCAACGCGTGCTGATCGTTGCGCACCAAGTCGTCGTGCTGTGCCTGCGCTATATCATCGAGACGCTCGACGAGGAGGAGATCCTGGCGATCGATCGCGAGGGCGATGTCGCCAACTGCTCTCTCACCGAATATCACTGCGATCAGGGCAGCGGGAGGTCCGGGCGGCTGGCGCTCGAGCGCTACAATTACGTTGTGCCGGTGGAGGACGAGGACGTCCCCGTTACCCAGGCACCCGATGCGCCGGTCGCCGCACGAGCATGACGTTGCAACGCATCGACGCCGCCTGGTGCGCCGCGCACCCGCTGCCGAATCTCGGTCAGGGCGAGGATAAGGATGCGCGCGGCCAAGCTCTGGTGATGGGCGGCTCGGCGTTCGTGCCCGGCGCGTTGCTGCTTACCGGGGAGGCGCTGCTGCGCGTCGGCGCGGGCAAGGTGAAACTGGCGACGTTGGCGCAAGTAGCGATCGGCTTAGGGTTAGCCTTCCCCGAAGCCGCGACGATCGCGTTACCCGGAGACGCGGAAGGCGAGATCGCCGCAGACGCGCTGCCGATGCTCGACCGTCATCTCGACAGCTGCGATGCGTTGGTGCTTGGCCCGGGTATGATGCCGCGGCCGCATACCGCCGACCTGATTGCGGCGGTGATGGCTCTGGCCGGGGCGAGGGCTCCAGTGCTGCTCGACGCCGGCGCACTCACTTCGATGCGTGGTTGCGAAGCCGTGGTCAGGGCGCATCCCGGCCCGGTGGTAATGACGCCGCACCACGGTGAACTTGCCGCGCTGATGGGCATCGACAAGGATAGCGTCGCTGCGGACCCGGTCGCCGCGGTGCGCAATGCCGCCGCTGCTTTCGGCGCGATCGTCGTGCTCAAATCGAGCGAAACGCTCATCGCCGACCGGCAGGGCGCGTTGCTCGGCTACCAGAGCGCGGCACCGGGACTTGGCACCGCCGGGTCGGGCGACGTGCTTGCCGGCGTTATCGGCGGGCTGCTGGCGCGCGGCGTGGCGCCCCTAGTCGCCGCCGCCTGGGGCGTGTGGCTGCACGGCGAAGCCGGGCGCGCCGCGTCCGACACGATCGGCCCGATCGGCTTCCTTGCGCGCGATCTCTTGTCGCCCCTGCCGCGGCTGCTCGCGACGGAGCGATAACGGAACCGATCTCTCTTGCTGATGCCATTACGCCCAGGGAGGCACGTCTTGTCTCGGCGCTTCCTCAGGGTCGGGAATGGCAGTTCGAGCCTAACTGGGACGGCTTTTGCGATCGACGTGCGTGACGGCGACGGGGTCGTAATCTGGTCGAAATCTGGCAAGCCACTCGGCTGTTATTTTCCCGAGCTCGTCGCGCTGCTCCTGGCATGCAAAACGACACGCTTCGTGATCGACGGGGAGATTGTCGTGCCGCTCGCCGAACGCCTGTCGTTCGGCGCACTACAGGCACTCCACCCTGCCGCCCGTCTGATCGACCGCTTGTGCGCGCGAGACGCCGGCGCAACTGATTGTGTTTGACATGCTCGCCACGACGGACGGCGCGATCGAACACGAACCGCTGTCGCGGCGCCGCACCGCGCTCGGGCGCTTTCACCGTTACGAAGGCAATTGGCAGCTGCGGCTCTCGCCGATTACGCAGGACACCGCAGTCGCGGGTGACTGCTTGCGCGTGCCGGCGGTGCGCTTGATAGTGTCGTCGCCAAGCGGCGTGATCTGCCCTATCGGCGCGGCGAGCGCGCGATGGCCAAGATTAAGCAGGTGCGCAGCGCCGACTGCGTGTTGGCGCTATCGCACCAACGGCGACGGCAGTGGCATCGCCTTGTTGCTACTCGGCCTGATTAACGAGGCGGGGCGGCTCGATCACGTCGGCTTTACCTCGGGCATAGCCGCGGCCGAGCGCCCGGTACTGCTCGAACGCTTTAGGCTATTGGCAGGCGGCGCCGGCTATTCAGGCAAAGCGCCGGGCGGCCCGAGCCGCTGGGCTACCGCGCGATCCGAGCAAAGGACGCCGGTCAACCGTGATTGCGTCGTCGAGAAAGCCTATGATCAAGTCACCAACAATCGGTTCCGCCACGCCACACCACACGGTTACTCCGGTGGCGTCCGGACAAGAGCTCGGCGCAGTGCACGATGGAGCAACTCGTTCGCCGAAATCAGCCCCGCTGCGCTCGACACGCCGATCCCAGCCCGCCTCCGGCATGAATGCATCCAAACGGGGTGCGATGTGTTTGCGCTCCATGGTCACGCCACCCGGTAGAGCGCTGCGGTCGGGCGGCCGGCCGCCACTGGTGGCCGCTTCCGCCGGCCGCAACACCGTCGGCGATCACCACGGCTCAGCGTGGGGCATGAAACAGGACCGTAGCTAATGAAGTTTCCCTATCGCATCGCGCTCGTGCTTGGCGGCGGCAACGCGCTCGGCAGTTATCAGGCCGGCGTCTATCAGGCGCTACAGGAACGTGGGATGGACCCCGAGTGGGTGGTCGGCACGTCAGCCGGAGCGATCAATGGTGCCTTGATCGTCGGCAACAGGGCGGCGAACCGTCAGGATCGCCTGGCCGAGTTTTGGCGTCCGGACAGCGGACAGGGCGATTCAAGCTGGTGGTCGCCCTTTGAAACGCTTCGCCGCTCTGCTGCGGCGATTGGCGCGATGACCTTGGGCCGCCCGGGCGTCTTCGGCCCGATCGGGCCCCTTGGCTCTTGGTGGGACCTCGATCCAGTGGCCGCGGCGCCGAGCCTGTTCGATTCCAAGCCGCTAGCGCTAAGCCTGCAGCGGCTTGTCGATTTCGAGCTCTTGAATGCCGGTACTGCGCGATACACAGCGGGTGCCGTCGATCTGCAGACCGGCGAAGACGTCTTCTTCGACAGCGCCGACCTGAAAATTACCACGGATCATATCCGGGCAAGCGCCGCGCTGCTGCCCACCTTTCCGCCGATCCGCATCGGGGATCGCGTGTTTGTTGATGGTGGCTTATCGAACAATCTGCCGCTGGATCCCGTGTTGGGCGATCGGCCAAGCGACTCCGTTTTATGCATTGCAGTCGATCTGCTGCCGCTAGCGGCGGCTGCCCCCAACACACTGGGCGAGGCGATGAGCCGCGCGCAGGACCTGATGTTCGCCGCACAGAGCCGGCGGACGATAGAGCGCTGGCACAACGCCTATCTACACGACCCGGCGTTCGCGGCAGCTTCGGTGACGTTGGTCAGGCTCAGCTATGCGAATCAGGACAAGGAGGTTGCCGGCAAAGCAATGGATTTCTCGTCCACCTCGGTGCGCTATCGGTGGTCGGCGGGGTATGCCGATGCTGGTGCGATGCTGGACCGGATCGAACGCGGGCAGATCCCGACCGAACGACAGGGATTGACGATCATCGATATCCAACCCCGTCGAGCGCAAAAAACGAGCCTCTGAGACACGAAATCGCCGAACTCCCTTAGTATCCTAATCTGGTCTACAACGGACGTCAGGCTTCCATTATAAGGCGGTGCGCGGGATCAGGCGGCGTTCGCGATCAGGCGGAGGCCGGTCGGGTCACCGCTAATGGAGCCGATGCCTCTCCACAGCAGCGAGGAAGCGCGTTGAAACCTGCAATGCATCTCCGACGCCCGTGGCGAAACGCTGGCGGGGCTATCGCGCTTCATCGACTCACCAATGGCCATCTTTTCCCAATGAACAGCGTGTCCGTTGGGCCGTAGCCGCTAACGATAACGGTGACCGGCTGGGTACCGGTGATGGCGAAATGCCGCGTCGCCAGCTGGCTCGGTATAGAAGCTGCCCGATGCCAATGCCTTGGTTGCACCCGGCTCGGCAACGGCGCCATAGCCGAAATACCAAGCGCCCAAGACGACCACGACCGAGCGGTTGTCGCGATAAGTGTGAGCAGCGATGCGGCTGCGCGCAGGAACGCGAAGCTCGATCGTATAAGGGCCGGGCTTGGTCGGTCTCCAGCGAGGATTGCGGTGCGGATGCCGGCCACGCCCGAGGTTTCAGCACCACCAGCTCGCTGTTGAAGATCGGCGATTTCGCCGGGCGTTAGCCGCACCTCGGTTCTGTTCGTCGATGGACCAGCCAGCGCTGGCACGGCGGCGACCGCCAATAATGCGAGCGTCCACCTCATAGCTTGGCGTCCAGAAAGGTACGGACCGCCGCGACCGTTACATAAGGCTACTCTTCCATCAGCCAATAAATGCCCACTTAGCTCATATGTTCGGGCGGCATTTGTTTGTTCGTTCGTCTAGCGGCTGTCACGACCAAAACCCGACATTCGTGGCGCCTTTTCGCCCCCCCCCAACTCCGGCCACACATCTGTCGCGATCCAACCAAGCTAAAGCTTGGTGCCGAAACCCAGTCTTACGAAGCGTCGTGACCAAGCTGACCGCTGGCTGCGTCAAGATCTCGAAGATCACGTCCTCGTGTCTCGCGTCCGAAGCAGGCAACGAACCCCAGCGACATGGCTGTTGGCACCATTACCATCAGCGACGATACACCCATTGACAGGACGACGCCGCTGATAGTCAGGCCCTGCGCTAACAGCCCACCCCCCTTTGTACAGGCGGCGACCCATCCGGTCGCGCGGCCACGCACGCGGAGCGGGAAGCTTTCCGCAGAATAGGGCAACACAATCGCGATGATTCCATTTGTGCCAACGATCAGCAGCGCGACCGGAACGACGGGACTGCCAGTCCCCGCCAGCTCCAGCCGCAGCACCAGCAGCAGTCCCGCCAGCGTCACGGCGATCATCGTCACGAGCGCCCACTTGGTGCTCCACCGGCTGTACATCAGCGCCGCAAGGAATACGGTTGGAAACGCGATCAACGCGCTTTCGGCCAGCAGACGGCTCGATACACCAACCGAATAACCTTTAGCAACGAGATCTGCTGGCAGCCACAGCAGCAGTCCAAAGTTGATGAGCCCCCACGACAATGCGCAGATGGTAAGCGCCGCCAATTTGCCGTAAAGTTTCAGCCCGGTGAGCATGTGCGATCCGTGCTTCTGAGCGACCACGGGCGCACTCGCCGTTCGCGCCGTTGCGCCAAACTTGCGCATCACCACCTCGGCTTCTGCCACCCGGCCGCGGGCCAGTAGGAACCTGGCCGATTCAGGGATAAGCGCGCCGAGGAGGACTAAGGTCAACCCCGTCGGCAAATTGGCGAGCCAGAGGATTCGCCAACCGAAGATCGGTTGCAGCATCGCGGACATGCCACTGGCCGCGAAATAGCCGCCAACCGCACCGAGCCCGCCGACCAGGACGAGGCTCCAGCCGCGATGGCGGTTCGGCATCATCTCGGCAAGCAGCGCATAAGTCACTGGCAGCATCCCCCCGGCCGCCGCACCCATCATGAAGCACATGCCAATGTTCCAAGCGAGGCTTGGCATCGCACCGCAGATTGAGGTGCCAACGAACATTACCGCCGACAGCAAGATCGACGCCTTGCGTCCATAGACGTCGGCGATCCAGCCCCACAGAACCGATCCCGTGACCGTGCCCGCAAGCGCGAAGAACGGCACCAGAGAAACCGTCTTTTTGGGCACGCCGTACTCACTGATCATCCCGGGAACGGTAAAGCCCAGCGAGGCTGGCTTCATCACGTCGATCACCAACGCGATGACTAGCACCGTCATCAGACTCCAGTGCGCGGCGCTGAGCGGAGCGTCCTCAGGCGCGGCAACCACGATATCCGCAGCCGCCGCGCGCTGCGCCGCCACGTTACGCGGCAACAGCCCGTAGGCGGCTAGTAACGTCCCAAGAACGATCATCACCATGCCGGCGAGCATCGTGCCGTCCATCGGCATGCCCGCCAGACGGTAATTCATGGTCCGCGCCATCGCAAACATCGGCAGGTGCGCGCAGACGCCGGCCGTCACAGCGATGCAGCCTAGCACGAACGCCCAGACCGCCTGACGATCGGACAGCGTGCTGTTCAATGCCCGCATTTATGCCCCCCCTGTGACCAAACCTACGTGACACTTTCTAGGTGAGCCAAGGCCATTGGTCTACGATCCCAGTGAGCTACTACCGACTGAACTCGTCCTGGCGACAAGACCCTTATCCCGGTCATTCAGAGCGACCTTGCGCTTCCCGAAACCGGACGCTCGTTCAGTAGCGGCGCGCCCAATCGAATCAATATGACCATCGTGACACTGGCATCCGGCAAAGCAGAAAAGCTGTGAGCCTCAGGCCGGGCTGGACATTATTCCACCGGTCGTTGACGGTGCCCGTGCGGGAACAGGATTTGGCTTTGCGAGTGTGATGGGGCACGTAACGAGCGATACTGCCGGCGGGCTGCTCGCTGTCTTCGATACGCACCGGCTGCAATTGCTGGGCTTTGCGCGGCGGTCCGGCGCGATGCATGACGCCGAAGACATTATTCAAGACGTGTGGTTGCGTAT
Source organism: Parasphingomonas puruogangriensis (assembly GCF_036663635.1). NCBI lineage: Bacteria > Pseudomonadati > Pseudomonadota > Alphaproteobacteria > Sphingomonadales > Sphingomonadaceae > Parasphingomonas > Parasphingomonas puruogangriensis. Next base: position 57,135 of record NZ_JAXOJI010000005.1, read on the forward strand.
TCAGGCGGTCGATCGGCCGGTGGGGGATCCACTGGCGTATCTGTATCGCGTAACATACACGGTATTGCTCGATCGGCGGCGCGGCGAGCGGCGCGCGAGCAATCGCGATGGCGACTGGCATGCAGCCGAAAGCGGTCCCTGGCCGGGCGCATCAGAGGCGCCCGCGTCGGACCGGATACTGGTGTCCCGCGAGGCGCTCGCCGCGGCGCAGGCGCGGCTCGCGGCGCTAGGCGAGCCGATCGTTACGATCTTCCGACGCCATCGGGTGGACGGCGAGACGCAGCGCCATATCGCCGCCGATCTCGGCCTGGGGTTGAGCACGGTGGAGAAATATCTACGGCGGGCTTATGCCGCCTTACTCGAGTTGAGGGGCGACAAGGATGAGGCATAAGCGCATCCGCGGCGTCTTGGAATCATGGCAATGAACCGGCAACAGCAGATCGAGCAGGAGGCGCTGCACTGGCTGACCCGCGTTAATGACACGCTGTTTGCCGACTGGACCGCGTTTTCCGAGTGGCTGGCGTCCGATCAGGCGCATGTTGATACCTATTGGGCCTTGGCCAACCGCGATGCTGCGCTCGCGGCGATGCTGCGCGAGCGGCCGTCGATTGATCTCGTGACGCATCGCTGGCGACCTTTAGTGAGGGCATGGCGCGTCGCCGCGCTGGCCGTGGCAGCGGTCGCGGTCGCGACGATCGGCCTGCGCGAGTTTACTGCTAAGCCAGCTGCGGTGGCGTCCGTACTGCAGACGCTACCGGGCAAGGCGCGGACCGTGCGGCTAGCCGATGGCAGCACGATCGCGCTGAACGGTGGCACCCGGCTCGTGCTGGCCTCGGCCGATGGTCGTACCACGCGGCTCGAACACGGCCAGGCCACCTTTACGGTCAGACACGATGCGGCACACCCCTTCACAGTGTCCGTGGGCACGGCGATCGTGCGTGATATCGGCACGGTGTTCGATGTCGTGCGGCGCCCATCCGGCCTCGAAGTCGCGGTCTCCGAGGGCCGGATCGCGTATCGCGGTGCCGGCGGCGCGGTCGAGCTCGGCGCGGGGCAGTCGCTGACCGAGCGGGCTGGGGTGGTGACCGTCGCGCGGCAGCCGGTGGCGCAGATTGGCGGCTGGCGCGCCGGGCGATTGAGCTATCAGCAGGCACCGCTGGTCGAGGTCGCCGATGATCTCGGCCGCGCGCTGGGCATCCCGATGATCCTCGATCCGTCGCTCGGCGCGGTAAGCTTCAGCGGCAGCATCCGGGTGCGCGGCGATGCGGAGACAATGCGGGTGACGCTTGAGTCATTGCTCGGGGTGCAGATCGACCAAGCGGGCCACGGCTGGCGGATACGCGCTGCGACAGCCGCGCCTTGATCTTGGCTGCCGCCGTCGCTGCCCTGGTATCGCCACCGATCAGCGTAAGCCGGCCCGAGACTGTATCGCGCCAGCGGGTAGCCTTTGATATTCCGGCCGGTACCTTGGGTCCGGCGCTGAACCTGCTGGCGATCCAGGCGGATATCGATATCGCGCTGATCTCTCCGGCGCTCGCCCCTCGACCGACTCGGGCGATCCGCGGCATGATGACGATCCGGCAGGCGCTGGCGCAGCTCCTGCGCGACAGCGGAGGGGCAGCCACGGCGGTCGGGCCGTCGGCCTGGCGCGTGGAGCGAAAGCGTGTGCGGCAGGCGCCTCGCCCGACCCCACCGACGAGCCCGGAAGATCGCACCGATATCGTCGTTACCGCCGCCAAGCGATCAACGCGTATGGCAGACTATCCGGGCGTCATTACGGCAATCGACCGGGGGGCGTTGGAGCGCTGGAATGCCACCGCGGACACGCAAGCGATCGTCGATCGGATCGCCACGATCGATTCGACCCAATTGGGCGCGGGCCGCAACAAATTGTTTATCCGGGGCATTTCAGATTCCGCGTTCATCGGTCCGCTACAGGCTTCGGTCGGCCAATATCTGGGCGATATCCGTCTGACCTATGGCGCGCCGGACCCCGACCTCGCGCTGATCGACCTGCAATCGATCGAAGTACTGGAGGGGCCGCAGGCGACGCTGTACGGCTCTGGATCGCTGGGCGGCATCTTCCATGTCGAGCCGCGACCACCCGATCTCGCTCGCGCAGCGGGGAGGGTGACGCTCGGCGCATCGCTCACCGCGCATGGTCAACCGGGCGTGGACGGGGCCACCGTCCTTAACCTGCCGGTCGCCACCGATCGACTCGGGCTTCGTTTGGTCGGCTATGCCAAAAGCGAGGGCGGCTATATCAACGATGCGCTGCGCCAAGTGGACGACGGCAATGATGTCGAAACCATCGGCGGGCGGGTAATGCTCCGGCTGCTGGCCGGCGACTGGACGGCGGATGCCGGCGCGGTGGTGCAGCGCCTGTCTGGTGCCGACAACCAGGCGGCCGACGCCGCGGGCCCGCCGCTCACCCGCACCAGCCAGATCGCGCAACCCTATCGCAGCGATTACACGCTCGGCAGCCTGACGGTCCGGCGCGATTGGGATGACCTGCAACTGGTCTCGGCCACTGGCCTGTCGGCGCAGCGTCTGGAGGAGCGCTACGATGCATCGGAGGCCGCGAACGACGCGTTGTCGGTCGTCGATCAACAGGCGCGGTCCAGCACTTTCTCTAGCGAAACACGCCTGGCCAGCCGCGCTTTGGGGGAGGCTAGCTGGGTGGCGGGAGTGGCGCTCGCTGCCAACCGGTCGACGATCCGGGCCAACCGTCAGCATAGCGACCCGGGGCGCACGGCCGAACGGACGCAGCTGCACAATCGCGTGTTCGAGGCGGCGTTGTTCGGCGAAGCCACGCTGCCGATCGCGCGCAGGCTGACCCTAACGGCTGGCGCGCGGGGCAGCTATACCAGCCTGTCGGGCTATTTCCGCACGACAACCGACATAGCCGACGCCGGGCCCGTAATAAGCCGCAACCCCGCGCAGCATCATGTGCGGCTGCTGCCGAGCTTCGGCGCCACGTGGCAGATGGCGCCCCGGATCGGCTGGTTCGCCCGCGCGCAACAGGGCTTCCGCGCCGGCGGTAGTACCGCATCGGGCAGCAGCATCCGGCACTTCCGCTCGGACACGCTGTCGCTCCTGGAAGTGGGCCTGCGCGTGGGTGCGGCGGATACCGCCTTGCGGCTGGAACTGTCCGTCGCACACGCGCGCTGGCGCGATATCCAGGCCGATTCGGTGACCGAGGGCGGCGCACCGATCACACTCAACATCGGCAATGCAACGATCGAGTCAGTGGCAGCCAAGGCGACCTGGCGGCCGGCGTCGTGGATCACGCTGGATGGCGGCATGTTCGTCAACCGCAATCGGTTGTACAATCCGGACCTCAATGCAATCATCGTGGTCAACTCACAGTTGCCCAATGTCGCACCGCGCGGGTTCAACGCCATTGCCGTGCTGCAGGCGGGATCAGTGATGGGGGGCGACCTTACGCTGACCGGCACTTGGCGGCGGGTCGGAGCATCGCGGCTCGGCACCGGGGTGCAGCTCGATCAGGCACAGGGCGACTATTCTAACATCACTTTGTCCGCCCGGCTCGGGACTGCGGCGCGGGCCGTGTCGGTGCAGCTCAGCAACCCGCTCGACAAGGCCGGCAATCGCTTCGCGTTGGCGACGCCGTACCGGCTCTACGATCCGCAAGTCACACCGCTGCGACCGCTGACGGTTCGCCTAGGGATTGAGGCCCGCTTCTGAGATCGCGTCTCCCGCGAAAAATATCGTCATCAAACCGTAAGGTGTCCGCGCGCCGGCGGCGTCCACAGTTCAATGCCGAAATATCGGCGAACACCAGGACATCATCGGGGGTCAGCTCGTGCCATCAGATCGTTTCACCATCCATTCCGCCCTGCAGGGTAGCCCCGTTCGCGCCGGGCTGCGGCTCAGCACCGCGCTTGCCGGGGTTCTGTTTGCTTGTGGCACCGCCCAGGCCCAGGCCCAAATCGATCCGCGCGAAACGTGCGGCGCCCCGGTCGACGGTGTCGTCAATTGCGCGGCCGATCCGGCCGCCTATCCCGATGGCATCGCCTATATCATCGACCCCGTCGAACCGCTCGACCTGACGATCAATTTCGATCCCGCCGCGGTCGTTATTGCGCAGGGAACTCAGGGGCTTGCCGCAGGCAATCTTAATGGCGGCGTGACGGTCAATGCCGGTGCGAACGATTTCCAGACAATCGGCGATTCGGCGACGGCGATCTTTTCCGCCACACAGTTCGGCAACATCACGATCCATGCCGGCAACGTCACAACCGATGGATACGGATCCGCCGGCATTGTCACCAGCACGAGCCGCGGCACCACCACGATCGATGCGGGCGACATCTCGACAAGCGGCGACCGCGGCGTCGCCGCGTTCGTGCTCAGCACGAGCGGCGACGTCGTCATTGACCTGGCCAACGTGACGACGCGCGGGGCCGAGGCCAACGGCATCGAGGTGCTCGCCTATAACGGCCACGTCTCGGTCACGGCCGATACCGTCGCGACCTACGGCTTCCTATCGGACGGCATCAATACGCTCAATTTCGACGGCGAAAAATCGACCACGATCAATGTTGGCGATGTCCTCACCATCGGTGACGAATCGCGCGGCATCTATGCCGGCGGGGTCGGCGATATCGCGATCACTGCGCACAGCGTGGTCACCTATGGAGCCTACAGCTCGGCGATCGACAGCCTGACAATAACCGGCAACAACAGCGTCAGCGTCGGCGAAGTGTTCACGGCGGGCACAGGCTCGATCGGCGTGCGCGCGGAAAGCTATTACGGCAACGTGCATGTCGATGCCGATACGATCGAGACCCGTGGCACTGGCGCGCTCGGCGTGTTCGCGCATTCGCTGACCGGCGACGTCGATGCTGATATTGGCTTGGTCGTCACATCAGGTGCCAACGCTGCTGGCGTCGTCGCCTATGCCAATTACGGCACGGCCACCGTGTCGGTCGGCGAGGTCCGCACCGGCCGCGATTATGCCGGCGGCGTGTTCGTCGCTGGTGGCGCAGGAGCGACGCTCGACGTCGGCAAGGTCGTCACGTCCGGCTATGGCTCGACCGGCGTGCAGATCATCGCCGGCAGCATCTACAGCGGCCCGCAATCGTACGGCTACCTGTTCGGCGATGCCGCGCTGACGGTCGGATCGGTAGAAACGCGCGGCAATGCAGCAATTGGCATCTCGGCCACGGCGCTCGGCAACGCGTCGATCGACGCGGGCAGTGTCCTGACGGTCGGCGACTATTCCGACGGCATCAATATCTCGTCGGCGCTGGGCAATTCGACGGTCGAGGTGGACCGCGTCAGCACGAGTGGCTTCCATGCCAACGCGATCTACGGCGTGGCGCAGCAGGGCGACCTGAAGATCACCGCCGGTACGCTGACGACCTCGGGCGAGAACGCCCAGGGCATCCGCTCGTTCGTCTCGCAGGGCGGCAACACCGAAATCGTCATCACCGGCGCCATCGAGACCAGCGGCCGCCTATCGCGCGGCATCTTCACCGTCTCGGCGACCGGCAACGTGCTGATCACCAACAAGGGCTCGATCACCACCACCGGTGATGAGGCGCAGGGCATCCGCAGCAACGTCCTCAACGGTATCGCCACGATCAACGGAGGGACGATCAAGACCAGTGGCGCGGCGGCGATCGGCATCGACGTGTTTTCGGTGGGTGACGGCAATACGGGGATCACCGTCAACGCCGACAAGGTCACCACCACCGGCGCGAACGCGCACGGCATCTGGGTGCGCAACCCGATCGATGGCGTGATCGGGACTTCCCTGCCGACCGCAATGTTGGCGGCGCCGGCCGTTGCGGCGGCCAAGGCTGCGGCCGATGGCTACGACCAGGACATCCGGGTCATCAGTCGGACGGTTGCGGTGACCGGCCAAGGCGCGGTCGGCATCTTTGCCGGCGGGCGTGAGAACGTGTTCATCGACTCCACCACCACCAGTTCGGCCACCGCGGCGGCGATCCAAGTCAATGCGCGCGCGCTGGCCGACGTCACCATCCGCGGCGTGACCAGTGGCGCCGGCGGCGGCGCGGTCGACATGACCGGCGGCGACGCGACGCTGCGCGTGCTGGTCGGTGGGAGCATCACCGGCGCGGTCGACGGCGTGCGCATCGCCGCGCTCGGGCCATGCGACTATACTGAGGACGAGTTCGGCAACGTCACGTGCCCGACGCCCGTGCCATCCCCCGGTCTGATCAAGATCGACAATGCCGGCACGATCACCGGCGGCACAGGCTATACTGTCTCCGCCACAGCCGGCACGGTCACCTTCACGAATACCGGACGGATCAACGGCGCGATCAAGTTCGCGGGGGGCAACGACCTGCTGACCAATGCCGGCATCTTCGCCGCCACCAAAGACAGCGATTTCGGACTCGGCAACGACCGCTTCGTCAATACTGGAACCTTGCTGGTCCGGCCCGGCCAATTACAGGCCGGCAGCGTGACCATGCTGGGGCTGGAAAGCTTCGACAATGCCGGTACGATCGACTTGCGCAACGGCGTGGCGGGCAACGTGCTTACCCTGCCGGGCGCCTATATCGGTCGCGCCGGCATGCTCGCGCTCGACGTCACCGCGGCCGGGCTAGCCGACCGCCTGGTGATCGGTGGAGTCGCCAGCGGCACCACCAGCATCGTGATCAACCCGATAGGCGGGAACGCCACGTTATTGGCCAAGCCGATCACCGTGGTATCGGTGGGCGCAGGTTCGGCGGCGAACGCCTTTACGCTGGGCAACGCCGATGCCGGGTTCATCCGCTACGGCCTGACCTACGATGCGGCGACGCGCAATTACGCGCTGACCACGCAGGCCGGTGCATCGGTCTATCGTCTGCTCAAGCTGCAGGAAGCGGCACAGGCATTGTGGCTCAAGTCGGCGGACAGCTGGACCGCGCATATGGCGGATCTGCGCGACGCTCCGGCGCCGGGCCGCAAACTGTGGTTCCAGGCCTCGGGCGGGGTCGAGACGCGCGACGATAGCAATGCCATAGCCGGCTATAATCTTGGCCTGCGCCAAGACTATTACGGCGGCGAGATCGGTTATGACGTGGTGCAGGCCGACGATGCCGGTGGTCTCTCGGCCGGTATCCTAGGTGGCTATGTCAGCTCGAAAGTACGCTTCAAGCAAGCCGCCGAGCGGGCGAGCATCGATGCGGCCAATATCGGCGGCTATGTCGGGCTCCGCTCCGGCGCCGCGTTCGCCAACGTGCTAGCGGAGTATGATCGCTACTGGGTATCGGCTTCGAATTTGGGGCAGGACTGGTCGGATCGCCTCCAGGGGCAGAGCTATGGCGCCCAGGTAGAGGTCGGCGTGCGGCTCGGCACGGGCGTGCTGTTCATCGAGCCGGTCGCCACGCTGGCGTGGCAACGCACCAGCCTGGACGATCTTGCAGCGCTCGGCCAGACGATCGACTTTGATAAAACGTCGGGGCTGCGCGGCAAACTCGGCGGTCGTATCGGCGGCACGAGCGACATCGCCGGTACCCGCGTCGTCTTCTATGGCGGGGGCAGCTATGCGCACGAGCTCAAGGACGGAAGCGGCCTGCGCTTCCTCAGCGGCGGCGTGACCGAGCGCATCGCCGACCGGCGCGGCGGCGATCATGGCGAGGGCGTGCTCGGCCTCAACATCGGCGACCCCGCGCGCGTGTCGGGCTTTCTAGAAGGCAACGCTACCTTCGGCGGGGAATATAGCGGCAGTGGCGGCCGCGTCGGCATCCGGATCGGACTGTAGCACCTTGGGCCGGCTGTGCCGGCCCATACCTCTAACGAGGCCCCGATTATATGACCCATATCCGGCCTTTCGAACAACCTAGCCCGCTCCCAAACCGGCTATCGATTAATCTGAATGTTCTGAAGCTGTGGCCCCACCTGGGGCAACCCGTCCCCGCCTCCGGAGTTACTAAGTGCCAGACAAAGGAGATTCGCGATGGCCTCGCCCCCTACCAAGACTGACGAGAGCAACGCTGCGAAAATTGCGCGCGGTCTTGTGGCCGGCGTGATCGCGGGCGCCGTCGCGTCCTTTGCGATGGACAGGTTTCAGGCGGCGGCATCTCCGCTGCTGCCGTCGGGAGGGGGCGACCTCGAACCGGCAACCGAGAAATCGGCCGACGCCGTCGCGACGGGCATCACAGGCCATGCGATCCCTGACAGGGACAGACCGCTTGCCGGGCAGGCGGTTCATTATGCGGTCGGAATCGCCCTGGGTACCGCTTATGGTATCGCCGTGGAATTCCGCTCCTTGGTCGCCTCCGGCTATGGCACGGCCTTCGGGCTATGCACCGCGACCATATTGGATGAAGCCGCGGTCCCCGTGACGGGGCTTGGCACCGCGCCGTGGGACGCGGGGATCGCAAGCAACCTCTATTCCTATGCCTCTCACCTCGTCTTTGGCGGCGTGATCGAGATCGTTCGCCGGCAGGTCGCGGGCACGCTAACGCCGCACGAAGTCGGCTAAGCCCGTCTACACGAGAGGCATCGACCACCCACCGTCGGCCGCTCAGGACGGCTTTTGGCTCTCTAGAACTGGCCATCCGTACATAATCTACTCGCCCGAAGTAGAAGCCGTTGAACTACGTTGCCATCGCCCGCTGCCAATAGGCGGATCGCATTATAAACGCCAGGACGAGGTTCTAAGAATTGGAGGCGAAGATGCTCTTGCTAATGCTGCTTCTAGCCGCCGCCGTGCAAGCAGACGTGCCCCCGGTCCCTGGCCTGTGCACTGCTCCCGTACCAACTGACCGCGAGATGCCGGGTTGCTACCAAGCCAGCGAACTTGATCTCGCTGCCGCGCCGGTGAAGCTTTACTGGCATATCCGCGAATACCCGACGCTTGCGGACGCTAGCGCGGAGGCTTCCAAGCACCGTTAGGCTACCGTCGCCGCGGCACATGTCCGAAATTGGCTATACGTATTGGGCGACGCCACGGAGCCGACAAGCGGCGCTATCAAAATAGCCGCGTCGGCCCACTGGTATTGCCTGATGGTCCAGCGATTGCCCATTTCTCTGAAGCGATCTTCCCCCCGGAATGAAAACCCGCATACACTCGCATCCGGGACCCGAGGTCTTCTACATCGTGGCGGGCGAGCAGTGCATGGAAACGAACTCCGACAAGCGGATGATCCGGACCGGCGGCACCTACATCGTGCCCAGCGGCATTCATCTGCAGGCTGCTCCCAACGGCCGTAGGAAACTTCGTGCTGATCATCAAAGCGGCGGCTTATTGGCTCAAAGGTTGACGGGGGCACTCCAACCATGGCGTCGCCCCGCCCGGCTTTTCGACAGGAGTTTTCCGCTTTGTCGGTGAGAACAGCGCGTCGGTCCGCCAATGCACTGTGGCGCGTGTGCGGGCTGTTCCGCAGCTAACGACGTATCAGCGGTGAGCGCGGGGACACCACCATGTTCGCATCGAATCTGGCGTCCGCTTCCCACACCACTTTTTTTGCCGGGCACATAAGCACGAGGCAGTGCCCGCCTCGGATGTGAGTAGATTCTCCGCATTCGCCTTCGAGCCGAAGATTTCAATACTCACTCCGTTCGACGTACTTAGGCGTCGATCGTCTACAAGCCGACGGGTATCCCGGAGCCACCTCGCCGACGGCGCCTAAAACCTCGCCTGACGGTGTGTTACTCCAACCGCCGTCTAGGACGACACCCGGCTTTAGTGAGCCGTAATGCCGAGGGACTTGCCCGCTGTTAAAGCCGTTGACTACGCTTTAGCTGTGATGAGCCAAAACTGGCGCAGTCAAGCCGGCGCTGCCAAGCTCGCGTTCCGCTTGCGCGAAACCGTAAGAAGGCACGATGTCACCGTCGCGCTGCGAAATATCTCTCCAATGCTGAATCACCTGGCCGCCGGTATCGACGCAGCCGCCGATATAACGCCCTTGGGACAGGGTCACGCTCGCCGTTGCGAAATGCCCGGCACCGGCACACAGAATGGCGCGCGAGGGGGCGTCGGCATGCACCAATGCCAGCAAGCCGGGGCTCACGAAGGCAGGGTCGAGCAAGGTCAGACTGTCGTCGGACAGCACCCCCTGAGTCATCTGGGTTGCCGCCGTCGGTGCCAGGGCGTTGACGCGAATGTCGTATTTCTCGCCTTCGATCGCCAGCGTCTGCATCAGCCCGACCAGCGCCATCTTGGCCGCGCCATAGTTCGTCTGGCCGAAATTGCCGTACAGGCCGGACGATGACGTCGTCATCACGATGCGGCCATAACGTTGCGCACGCATGATATCCCACACTGCCTTACTGCACACCGCCGCACCGATCAGGTGGACGTCGACGACGACGCGAAAATCGTCCATGCTCATCTCGGTGAAGCTCTTGTCGCGCAGGATGCCGGCATTGTTGATCAGGATATCGATCCGGCCCCAGCGCTCCATCACCGTCGCGACCATCGCCGCGACGCCCGTTTCATCGCTGACCGACGCCGCGATCGGCAGCGCTTCGAACCCGGCGGCGACGATCTCGGCGGCGACGCGCTCCGCCGCTTCCTGCCCGAGGTCGTTAACGACGACGCGTGCACCCTGGCTTGCAAGGTACAGCGCGTGCGCTCGGCCCAATCCCCCACCGGCGCCCGTAACGATGGCAACGCGACCTATCAGCAACATCATTTTTCTCCTTATCAACATATATTTCACTATCCACATAGTGAGTATCTAATTTGGCAACGCGCGGGTTGCTGCGCCGGACGATCAGGCGGGAGCGGCTCTACCTTGACAGATGGCGCGGAACCCGCCGGCCATGAACAGCGCCATATGCTCCTTGGCAGCGAGGAAATCCTCCGAGCGGCACAGGCCACCCGAGAGCTTGTCGATCCGCCCGGTTCGCGCCAGCGTCAGCATCAGCGCGCCGGTGACGAACTGATAGCCCCAGAAGATGCGGTCCTCGGGGCAATCGGGCAGCGCACACTTGAGCAGATCGAGCAACCGCAGGACGACAGGATCGAAATGCTCGTCCATCAGCTCCGCGCCCCATTCGGGCGTGTTGGCGACCTGCGCGCCTAGCGCACCGTAATTCTTCCAGCTCTCCCCGCCCTCGATATACAGATCGAGATCGGTATCAAGGAACGCGTGCAGCGCGCCTTCGACCGTCGGCCGGTCGCCGCACGCCACGGCATAATCGTCGAGCGCCTTCATCCGGCGCTCGCTGGTCACCGCGGCGCGCCGCGCGAACACCGCGTCGAACAGGTTCTTCTTGTCCGAAAAGTAGTAGTTCAACAGCGTGTGATGCACGCCGACGCGCTTGGCCACGTCGGACAGCGCCACGCCGTACAGCCCGTGTTTCGAGAACAGATATTCCGCCGCGTCGAGAATCTGCTCGGTCTTTTCGGCGCGCTGCTCCGCCTTGGTCGAGGGTCGGGACGGTTTCGTCGCTTTTGGCACACGCTGGCTTTCCTGCTCCGGCGCGGTCATGCGCCACCATATTCAGATCGCAGCCGTATCTTGTCGATCTTGCCGGTCGATGCCAGCGGCATATTGTCCAGGCGCACGACCGCATCCGGCACCCACCAACTCGCCACCTGCCCTTTCAGCGGTGCGAGCAGGTCCGCGTCGCTGATCGGCTGGCCGTCGCGAACCTCGACTAAAAGGATCGGCCGCTCGCCCCATTTCTCATCCACGCGGCCGATCACCGCCGCCAGCGACACGTGCGGCAAGGCGCCCAGGATCGCCTCGATCTCGGCCGGGTTGATCCATTCGCCGCCCGATTTGATCAGATCCTTGGCGCGGCCGGTGATCATAAGATTGCCCTGTCCGTCGATCCGCGCGAGATCACCGGTGGCGAACCAGCCGACGCCGTCGGTGGCTGGCTCTTCCTGGCCAAAATAGCGCTCGACCACCGCCGCGCCGCGCACGCGCAAATGGCCCTCCACGTCGCGTTGCTCGGGCAACGGCGCACCCGCGGCATCGGTGAGCAACAGATCGACGCCCACGGCAGGCCGTCCCGCCACTGCAGCGGACCGGGCCGGATCGCTGGCCGGCGAGACCGTCCCCGACGGCGACAGCTCGGTCATCCCCCAGCTGGTCTGCACGGTGACGCCCAGGCGGCGCTCGATCCGCTCCATCAGCGCCGGCGCAAGCGGTGCCCCGCCCATGATGATGCGCTCGAGCGTCGGCAACGCCGCACCGCTCGCCTCGACATGCTCGATCAGGGCGAGCCACACGGTCGGCACGCCGACTGCGATCGTCACGCGTTCCGAGACGATCAGCCGTGCCAGGCTGGCACCATCGGTATGGCGACCGGGCAACACCAGTTTGCCGCCCACCGCGGGCAGCGCGAAGGGCAGGCCCCAGGCATTGGCATGAAACATCGGCACGACGGTAAGCACGCTGTCGCGCCCGGAAATCGCCATCACGTCGGTCTGCAGCAGCCGCAGCGTGTGGAGGAAGCTCGATCGGTGCGTGTAGGTGACACCCTTGGGGGCGCCGGTCGTGCCGGAGGTGAAGCACAGGCCGCACGGCGCGGTCTCGTCGAATTGCCCCCAGGTTACGTCCCCCTCGGCTTCGGCAATCAGCGGATCGAGCGCGGCGACGATCGGGCGGCGCGGCGCCTCCGGATCGTCCGCGACCGGACCGTCGATCACCAGCAGGCGTTCGATCGCCGGCACGCGCTCGGCGATCTGGCGCGCGAGCGGCAGCAGGTCGGCGCTGACCACCAGGAGTCGCACGCCGGACTGGGTCGCCATCGCCGCCAGCTGCACCGCGGTCAGCCGCGGGTTGAGCGTGTGGCACACCGCGCCTACGCCCATCACGGCATACCAGGTCTCGACATGCGCCCGGCTGTTCCACGCCAAGGTCGCCACGCGATCGCCGGTCCCGGCGCCGAGCCCAGTGAGCAGCGCAGAGATGCGCAGGCTGCGCGCCATCAGCGCGGCATAGCCGATCCGATCCACGCCGCCATCCGCGCGAGCGGTGACCACTTCGGCGTCCGGGTGCCATTTGGCGGCGTGGGTGAGAAACTTGTCGAGCGTCAGGGCGAACGGCTGCATGCCGCCGTCGATCATGTGCATCTAGGATCCTTGGGGGGCAGCGGCGGCGCGATCACGCCGACATTCCAGTTCCACGGCACCCTGCCCTTGGCGCGGCGGCGGCAGACCACGGCTTCGTTCAGTTCGTACATGCCGGGCAACAGGTGCTTGCCGGTTTTAGGCGCGTCCGCGAACGTCATATAGCCACGTTTGTCGGCATAAGCCGGCCAGCGCGGCGCACCGGTGGCGGTCGGCACGCCATCGCGCGCAAACGACGCCCAATAGCCCAACATCGCATCAGACAACGCCTGCTCGGTCGGCGTGGCCGGAATCTTGGGCCAGAATTCCGGAGTCTTGTCGGCAGTGCCGAACATGTACGGGATTTCGCTGGCGTGGAACCCGTGCAGGTCGGCGGCATCGGCCGCAGGATAGGAATGATCGAAATAGTACAGGAAGGAGGGCGCGCCGATCGCCGCCTGCTTGGCGACCAAGCGTTCCGACGTCCAGCCATACAGCGCGTCACGGGGTGCCCGTAGCACGCTTCCGGTCAGGTCACTCGCCGGATAGTGATCGAGATAAGCATCGGCGAGATCGCCATAGCGCACGCGGATCTCCGCAGTGTAGATGGCTGCATCGACCGGCACCGGCGGCGCCAGGAAGCGCAGCGAGCGGATCTCGCCGCTATTGAAGCCTGCTAGGATCGGCACCGGCGCCTGCTCGCCAAGATCAAATGTCACCGCCAGTTGCTGGGGCAACACCTTGCCGTCGACCGTGCCGAACGGGATATAGCCGGCCTTGGCAGCGGCGTCGGTGATCGCGACCGCGTCCATCGCCCGCAGCCCGCGCAGGTCGGTAGCGCCGAGCTTGCCGGTCAGATAGGTGCCGATAAGCTCGGCCGGAGTGTCGCCAAACGACGCGCTGCGCAGTTCGGGCGTGGAGATCATATAGGCGCTCTGCGCGATCGCCTTGGCGAACAGGCCACGCGCCGACGGGGCCGCCATCAAGTACATCACGCTGAGCGCACCGGCGGATTCGCCGGCAATCGTTACGTTGGCGGGATCGCCGCCAAAGGCCGCGATATTGGCCTTCACCCAGTGTAGGGCAGCGACTTGATCGAGCAGGCCATAATTGCCTGATACGCCCTGCCCCTCGCGGCTGAGCTCGGGATGCGCGAGATAACCGAGCACGCCGAGCCTGTAGTTGATCGATACCAAAATCACGCCCTGCCGGGCTAGCGCAGCGCCGTCATACATCGTCTCGCTGCTCGCTCCGCCAGTGAGCGATCCGCCGTGGATCCACACCATTACCGGCGCCTTGCCCGCCTTGGCCGGCGCCCAGATGTTGAGCGAAAGGCAGTCCTCGCTCATCGCCGGATAGGTCTCGGCATAGATGCTGCCGGGACGCGACTTGGGCTGGACGCACACCGGGCCGAAGGCGGTGGCGTCGCGCACGCCCTGCCACGGCTTCAGCACGACCGGCGGTTTCCAGCGCCGCCAGCCGATCGGCGCGGCGGCATAGGGCAGGCCCTTGAAGATGCGCAGCCCCGCTTGCTCCAGGCCGCGCACACGGCCGGCGGGCGCGTCCACGATGGGGCCGGTCTGCGCCATCGCTGGCACGGCCAGCAGCAACGTGGCCGCGGCAAACCCCTTTAACTCAGTCATCATGCGGAAACTCCGATGCCGTCTTCCCTCTTCAGCGCCCGCGCCAGCGCCAGGAATAAGGCGATCGCGACGAGGTAGAAGGGGACGAGCGTGTAAAAGGCGAGTTGCAGCGAATTGCCGGGGTGGCGCGCTTTGAACATATCGCTGACCGCGCCGAGGAACGTCGGCCCCAGCCCCAGCCCGATCAGGTTCATCACCAGCAGCAGCAAGGCGCCGGCCAGCACGCGCTGGTTGGGCTGCACTTCCTGCTGCACCAACGTCACCGCCGGCGAGAGATAGAAATAATTAAGCGCCATCGGCACGATCAGGAACAGCAAGGCCAGTTGCCAGCTTGGCGCCCAGATGAAGCCGATGAAGAACGGCACTGCCAGCGCCAGCCCGATCGCCGGGATATAGGCATAAGCGAGCTTGGAACGCGGCACGAGGCGATCGACCAGCCTGCCCGAGACATAGATCCCGCCGCCGATGCCCAGCCCCACAAGCAATGCGTAATAGATCGCCACCTCGCTCAGCGTCATGCCCTTCTCGCGCATCAGGAACAGCGTGGCGAAATTGAGCAGGGCGTAGGTGATGAACTGCGTCGCGCCGCAGGCGAGCGAGACGAGCAGCAATACCGGGCGCGCGAAGAACATGCGGAGCGTCGGCCAGAACGGCGCCGGCGCCGGCTTGGCAAGCGGCGCGGCGGCGCCGGGCAGCACATCCAGCCCACCGCGCTTGGGCTCGCGCACAAATACGAACACGATCATTGCGGTGACGATGCCGACCGCCCCGAGCGCAAGGAAGGCGTCACGCCAGCTATAGGCTGCGGCGATCGACGCGCCGAACGCGACGCCCATCGCCTGCCCGATCGGGGGCCCGAGATTGTACAGCCCGAGCGCGGTGCCGCGCTGGCGCGGCGGAAACAGGTCGGAGATGATCGCATAGGAGGGCGGCACCCCGCCCGCTTCGCCGACCCCGACCGACATGCGCGCCAAAACCAGTTGCGGATAGGTGGTCGAGAAACCGCAGGCCACTGTCGCTGCGCTCCACAGTGCGCAGGCGAACGCTAGCACGCGGACGCGGTTGGTGCGATCGGCCAGCCAGCCGACCGGGATCGACAGCACGCAATAGAAGAGCGCGAAATAGAGCCCCCCGATCATCCCGAGCTGCCCATCGGTAATGCCGAGATCGTCCTGGATCGGCTTGGCCAGGATCGACAGCAACTGCCGATCGAGGAAGTTGAGCACATAGACGAAGCACAGGATCGCGAGTGCGACCCAAGCGCGCCTCCCCGGCCGGGCAGGGTGTGCGACCGAGGACAGGGGGGTGGCCAACGGCGTCACTTAGAAATCATAGCCGACGCGCAGGCCGATCGTGCGCGGCCGGAGCGTGCCAACACGGCTCGCCAGGAACGCCTCGGGATGGCGATAGGTCACCGAATGATCGTCGAAGATATTCTCGACATAGGCGGCCAGCGACAGGCGATCGATCTGCGCGCCGATCGTGGCGTTCACATTCTCGTACGAATCGGTGAACCCATAGGTCGGCTTGGTGACCGTGGGGTTGCCCGGCACGCGCGGGAATTCGCTGGGAAACGAGCCGACATGCTGCGCACTGAGCGCGACGTTGGCGAGCACGCTGGGGGTTAGCGGGAACGCATAGTTGATATAGGTCGAGCCCTGAAAATGCGGCGACGACAACCGCGTGCCGAGCGTCGCGCCCGAAATCGCCGCCTCGCTGGCTGAAAGCTTGGTCACCTTGGCGTCGTTGAGCGAGCCGTTGAGTCCGATGGTCAGCCCTGAGACGGGATAGGCCAGCAATTCGAGTTCGATCCCCTTGCTGCGCGCGCCGCCGATATTGGTAGCGAACTGCACCGCATCCGACGTGCGGTTGGCCTGGACCTGGATGTTCTTCCAATCGATCAGATAGACAGCGAGATTGGCGGTCAGCTTGCCGTCGAGGAACCGCCCCTTCATCCCGACCTCGTAATTCTTTAGATTGTCCGAGGAAGCGCCGTCCGGGATGATGATGTCGGCGGCGTTGATCACGCTCGCCCGGCCCGCCAGCGCGTTGACCACCGGCGTGCGAAAGCCGGTCGACAGCGTGGCGTAGGTGGTCAGCGAGGATGACGGCTTGAACGAAGCGCTGATCTTATAGGTCGCGCGCGACGCGGCGACCTTCAGGCCGGCCGCATAGGGATAGGGATCGACCCGCGGCGCGACCGGTGCGGCGGGATTCTGGAAGGCTACGGCGAAGAAGTTGGCGAGATAACCGCCCGCCTCGGTGAAGGCCTGCGAATCGACCCGGCCATAACGCAGCCCGCCGGTCACCCAGAACTTGTCGTCGAAATGATAGGTCAGCTCGCCGAATCCGGCCAGTTCGTGCGAGATCGTATGGCTGTTCAAACGCTGGTAATATTCGCCAAGCCCGGCATTGGCACCGTAGATCGACGATAACAAGGCGGGCGAGGTGCGATAGTTGAAATCCACGTCGAGCCGGCGCGCGAGATAGAAGCCGCCGACTACCCAGTCGAACTTGCCGCCCGGATCGGAACTCAATCGCGCCTCCTCGACGAACGTCTTCATTCCGCCATCGGCATCGAGGCCGAACGGCAAGGCGCCGCCAAAGGTGTTAGCAAGGTCGACATAGAATTTCTGGTCGAAGCTCGAATAGGTCGTCGAGCTGGTTAGATGCGCGCCGTCGAACTGATAATCGAGCGTCATGTTGCCGGTAGCGAGCTTGCCGGTATAAAGATCGGGGTGATCCGAGATGCGTTTTTCGCGACCTAGGGATGGGCTGGTCAACGACGAATCCTTGGGATCGCTATCCTCGTATGAGCCGAGGAACTTGATCGACAACCGCTCGGTCGGCTTGATCAGCAGAGTCGCGCGACCGCCCCAGTTGATTAGCGTGTTGGAATTGTGCACGCCGGTGCCGACGTTATCGAGATAGCCTTCCTCATCGCGGTAGAAGCCGACCACGCGCAGACCGACCTTGTCGTCGACGATCGGGACATTGATCATGCCGTTATAACGCTGGCGGAACGAATCGCTGCCGGTCAGCCCGAGATCGACCAGCCCGGAGGCGCTAAATTTGGTCAGGTCTGGCGCTTTGGTCAGGATGCGAAGTGCACCCGACAGGGAGCCCGAACCGAACAACGTGCCCTGCGGCCCACGCAGGAATTCGACCCGTTCGACATCGTACAGGTTGGTGTCGAGCACCGTCGTGTTGCCGATCGTCGAGATTGGCAGCTCGTCGATATACACCGCGACCGTGCTCTGCAGCCCGGCGCCATAACCGTTGGTGGCGATGCCGCGCGCTGTAAAATTGTTGAAATTGGCGCTTGGCTTGTTGAGCACGATGCCCGGCGTCTCGCGCGCCAGCCCTTCATAGCCGACAATGCCCTTGGCGGTGAGTTCCTTCTGCGAGAAGGCGGTGACGCTCAGCGGGATATCGCGCAGCCGCTCTGGGCGGCGCGTCGCGGTAACGACGATGTCGTCATGCCGATCATTCTCGCTACGCTGATCAGCAACGCTGGAGTTGAGAGGACCGGTGATCTGCCCGTTTTCTTGCGCGTCGGGCGCGGTTGGGGTTGTTTGGGCATGAGCGGTTGTGGCGGCCAGCGCAGCCACACAGGCCGTCGCAAGGAAATTGGATTTCATGCGTCTCTCTCCCACGAGCGCCGATCGTTGGTGCCGGCCGCTACGCCGACTGAATGCATCCGTAGATACAGGCTGTCAATTCACTATCGTGAGCGTGAGCGTTTAGGAAATGGCGCTTTGCTGAATTTTGATTTGAGCGTTCGATAGCATTGGCCCAGACGGCGACGTTCCAGCCCTCCGCGCGGCGCCCCAAAATCGGCCGCTCGTTCATGTCGCCGGAAACGGGCGACGCCTCCTATGGGACGCGGCCGATGCCGTTGCTCACAAGCTCGCCAATGTAACTGACGAGGGAGCAACGGCGGTTGATCAGGCCGTCGTGGGCACTGAATAATCCATCGCGGCGAGATCGGTAAGCAGATCGGGGCCGGTCGGCTTCCAGCC
The DNA here is from genome assembly GCF_036663635.1 of Parasphingomonas puruogangriensis. Lineage (NCBI taxonomy): Bacteria > Pseudomonadati > Pseudomonadota > Alphaproteobacteria > Sphingomonadales > Sphingomonadaceae > Parasphingomonas > Parasphingomonas puruogangriensis. The sequence continues at coordinate 75,794 of NZ_JAXOJI010000005.1, forward strand.
CAGCCGGTCGCGCGTCCAAGCGTTCGAAGCGATCATGTCGAGCACAGCGAAGGGTGCCATCCAGCCGAAGTAGCGCTCGACCTCGTCCGCCGCAATCGAACGGACGGGCAACCCGGTACCGTCCCCGATCGCCTCGGCGATCGCGCGGGCGGTGACGCCTTCCTCGACCGACGCATGATAACGCGCGCCCGGATCACCCTTCTCCAATGCCAGGACGTAGAGCTTCGCCACGTCGCTGATATGCGCCGCGGACCAGCGCGTCTTTCCCTCACCAATATACGCCATCGCCCCAGCGCGACGTGCCTCGGCGACCAGCGGCGTAATTAGCCCAGCCCTGGTGGTGTCGTGCACTTGCGGTAGCCGGATGGTGCGTACGTCGATGCCTCGCGCGATCAACGCGGCACCGGCAAGCTCGGTCGCGATACGCGGATTGGCGTGGCGCGGGTTGAGCACGTCCTCGGTCGCTGCGCCGCCGCTCAGCGGCGTGCCGATGCCGATGCCCGAGGTGATCAGGATTGGCTTTTGCGTCCCCGCCAACGCGTCGCCCATCGCGGCGATGTTACGCGCGTCCTTCTTCGTGTTTTCGAAGAAGGTCTGGAAATTGTGGTCGAACGCGCAGTGTATCACCGCGTCTGCCGCCGCCGCGCCGCTGGAGAGCGTCTCGGGCCGTTCCAGGTCGCCGCGATAAACTTCGACGCCGGCCGCTTCGAGCTGCCGGGCACCGGCGTCGGTACGGGTGAGGCCAAGCACCCGATGGCCGGACGCGAGTAGTTCGGGAATGATGTGCGAGCCGATAAAGCCGGTCGCTCCTGTTAGAAAAACGCGCATGTTAGATCTCCTGACTGGAGGAGCGGCATATCGCGGGCTGACAAAACCTGTTAAAGTAGTGATGTTATCATGGTATAACGTGCAACAGGACGATTTATGGCCAATGAGGCGCCTAACCCGCTCGGCGCCTATCTGAGGGATCGCCGCACCCGGCTTGATCCAGCAGCGTTTGGTTTTACTGGCGCCCGGCGTCGTACCCCCGGCCTGCGCCGCGAAGAGGTAGCGAGCCGCGCGAACATAAGCCCGACATGGTACACTTGGCTGGAGCAGGGCCGCGGCGGCGCGCCATCGGCTGACGTGCTTGACCGGATCGCCAAGGGTCTGATGCTTACCGAACCGGAGCGCGAACACCTCTATATGCTCGGCCTCGGCCGCCCGCCCGAGGCGCGCTATCAGCCCGTCGAGGGCATCACGCCGCGACTGCAGCGCGTGCTCGACGGAATGGTGCTAAGCCCAGCAATCATCAAGACCGCGATGTGGGACGTGGTCGGCTGGAACCGCGCTGCTGCAGTGCTGTTGACCGACTATGCCAAGCTACCACGCGAGGGGCGCAACATTCTGCGTCTGATGTTCGGCAGTGACCACATCCGCGCCCGGAACGCGGATTTTGACAGCATCGCCCGCTTCGTCGTCGGTGCGTTCCGCGCCGACGTGGCGCGCGCGAACGCCAGCACCAGCGCCGAAGTTACCAAGCTCGTTGCCGAACTGTCCCGCCTCAGCCCCGACTTCGAAGCGCTGTGGCAGGATAACGACGTGGTAGCGCATGGTGAGGGCGTAAAGCGGATCTATCATCCAGACGCCGGGCTGCTCGCGATGGATTATTCGTCATTCTCCGTCGAAGGGCGGCCCGAACTTGGCATGATTATCTATAACCCTGCATCGCAAGAAGATGCTGATAGGCTGTGCCGGCTGCTGGAAATTTAGGACGACCAATAAGTCCGATGGTCTCCGGTGGCTACGGACTCAGAGTAGACATATGGCTGTCGACCTGACTCTCCTAATCTCGGCCGCGCGTTCAGCTCGGCCCATCCACATCCCCCGGATCGCAGGCAATTTATAGGCGTCACTGTTGCCCGCCACCTGGCCAACCGGCTTCCAACTTGCAAGGGATGCATAGGATGCGCAGGCATTCTCGGTGGAAGAACGTCAAGGTTTGCGCCTCCACGCCCAAACCAAAGATGACAGGCTGCTGATCAGGGCGGCGAGAGCGAGCAAGAGCGGGGCATTAAATTCAGGCATAAAAGCCACCTCCTAAAAATCACTGCTAACCTATATGGTTTGTTGTAGGACAGCGGTTTTTTAAGGAGGTCGAAATTTCCGCGCGGCTGCGGCAATGCAGTGATGACGCTGTAGCCGCTGATGGCGTCCCGCGCGCCCTGTCGAGCAAGGCCATCCTCAATAGCGATACCGTTATCATCGAGAATCTGCAGATCGTGAACGGGCTACAGACGTCTTCCCAGATCGCGTCCAATTTCGATGGCGGCGCGCCCGCCGACTCGCGACAGGTGATGATCGAGGTCGTGGCGTTCGGTGACGAGGAGACCCGGGACAAGATCATCAAGGCGACCAACTTCCAAAATCGCGTCGAACCTGCGTCCCTCCGGGCTACCGATAAGGTTCAGCGCGACATCGAGGAGGCGCGTCGTGCTAGTGGTCTATTTTACGATCGCCGCAGAATTTCTACAAGAATCACGATGGGAAGCCCATCACGCCATCCATATTGAAAGCGACGACACAGCCAGCGGCTAACGCTGGCGCAGCAACCTCCGCGCTAAAGGCTTCGTTGAAAGCGACGCCAACCGGAAGTCGAGCGCGAGTTCGACCGCGCGGGCGCAGCCGAACGCTTCGCCATGGTGGCGCGCCTGTTCGCGAACCTTGTGCGCGGTAGCGACCAACGGGGCGATATTGTCCCAATCTCGACCGTTGTAAGAGGGATAAAAGGCGGCAGCTTCCAGAAACAGCAGGCGCGTGTTCGAACGGCCGATATTAGGGCGCATAACTGCCGAAAGACTTTTTTGGCGGCAGTCTACCGGAACGTATCGAAGCGAGCGGTTGGGCTGCGTTGCGGAGCAATCACTGTCGTGGGCGAAAAATGATGTCTGCGGGCGAAGGCGAAGCGCGGTCACATTCTCATCCTGTTGGTGGGCTTCCAGTCTTCGCCGGCAAGCCGAAGTCCTCCAACGGCCTTTCGTAACGCTCTGCTACCAGCGCCAAGAACCGCTTGAGCGCCGGGTTGGGATTGTCAGCCCGCCAATGCAGCACCTGTTCGATCCGCGTCGGCCCGAAGGCGTCATGAACCGCCCTTAGCACTATCGACGGGTCGGCTGCGGTAAGGGCGCCCGTCGTAACGGCAACGCAGTCGCGCACCGCAAAGCTCAGTAGATTTTCGCGGCTTACATTTTGATATGAGATTCTGGGAGACGAGCTCGGCCCGGACATGCGGGCACGAATAATCCTGGCTATCAAAGGACCCGGATCCTCTGTCGTCACAAGGAAGGAGGCGCGTCGCAAATCCGTCCAGTATAACGGTGCGCGATGCTCCATCGGATGACCGTGCGCCATTACCACGGTCAGAGGTTCGCTCCACAAACATAGCGAAGCATGCCCCGGCTCCTCGACATCGCCTGCTAGGATCGCGACGTCGAGCGCGTCTCGGTCTATCTGGGTCAGCAGCGCGCCGCGAGCACCCTCCGCGGGCTCGAGTTCGACGTCGGGACACAGGGCACGGTAGGCCTTGAGGATCGCTTTCAAATCGCCGGCGGCGAGCGAACTCTGGAAGGCGATCCTCAATCTGCCGGCGGTGCCCCGCGCGAGCGCTTGGGTTTCTGCCGAGAGCGCATCAAGATCAGCGAGGACCGAGCGAGCACGAGCCAGAAAGCGTAAACCGACCGCCGTCGGCTCCACGCCTTTGGTCGAGATGTCAAAAAGGGTCAGCCCCAGGCGCAACTCCAAATAGTGGATGCGCTTGCTCAGCGTTGCCTGCTTCACGCGAAACTTGCCGGCGGCGCGGCTGAAACTGCCGGTCCCTCCCGCCGCCAGCGCATAGCGCAGGAGGTGAACATCGATCATGGCGCATCCTTGTCCGCCTTGCCCCGGGTATCGGGAGCGCGCAGTAAGGCAGCTAGTCCGGCAAAAGGCCTTGTGGCAATTACAAGAAATGGTGGCTGCAAGCGAATGCATCACGTCGTCTATCCAGGATGCGGCATTCAATAGAAGAATAGATTTGACCATAGACGCTTGCAAATCGATCGAATCTTGGTTTATTTTGAGATTGTGTTGAGGATGCTCGACACCGAGGCGTGAGAACCTCGTTTTGGAGATCAATTCACTTGGCCCACCTGCCGGGTGGCCAGCGCGTATGTCCAAGCTGCAAGGCTAAAGGCGTCGGCGCATGCTCCCAAACATGTTCTCAACACCCGGCTGAGCCGGCTCTGCCTCGCATCTAGGGGCGGCCGTATGCATAGTGGGTCGGTTTTAAGAGTTGGACGGCGACCATGACCCGTCCGATTACGACGCGGCCAAGCGGGGCGAGTGAAAGCGCGGGGTCGCGCCTCGATCTGCTGTTTCGTGAACATCGCCTCACGCTCATGCGCTACTTCACGCGGAATCGCGCAAGCGTTGCCGAAGCCGAAGACCTTACCCAGGAAGCATTTTTGAGGCTGACCGACGCCGATCAGTCATGCGGCAAGATCGCGAGGCCCGCGGCGTATCTGAAGCAGATCGGCCGCAACCTGATGCGCGACCGTGCCGGTTCGCCAGCGCGTCGAAATGAGGTCGCAGTTCCCGAACTGATCGACAACGCCATGTCGGATGCGAATGAAGTCGGGCGGCTGGAAGCCCGTGATAGGCTCCGCCGGATCGAAGCGGCTCTTCAGAAGCTAAAGCCCAGAACACGAGAGATATTCCTCGCGCACCGACTCGATGGCATGACTTATGGCGAAATTGCTGAATGGACGGGGCTCAGCGTGAAGGGCGTGGAAAAGCAGATGTCAAAAGCGATCGCCGAAATTGGCCGCATAACGGCTCGCCTCGGATGACGTCGCAGTCCAAGCAAGGCTGGGATGACGCGGTTCACGACGCCGCTTCGGACTGGTGGAGCCGGATGCGCGGCCCCGAAGCGGAACAAGGCCGTGCTGAGTTCGAGCGTTGGCTTGCGGCGGATGCCAGCCATCGCGTCGCTTACTCTCAGCTTCAGGACAATTGGATCCTGTCCGAGGGCCTCGACGACACCGCGATGGGACAAAATCGCTCGCTAGAGCGCGCGCGTTCGCCATTTCGGGCAAGCGGACCCAAGGTTGCTGCTGTCGTCGCAGCAGCTGCTGCAGTCGCGTTCGTCATGGATCTGCTGCCTGCCGGACGAGCGCCAGCACCGGCCTCGCAACAGTTCGCAACCCTGCTGCAAACCGCGGTCGGGGAGGTTCGTACGGTTGATCTTCCCGATGGCTCGGAACTCACACTCGACACGGACAGTCGGGTCCATGTCCACTTTGCGGGCGGTGCTCGCCGTGTAGAGCTTGTCCGGGGGCGGGCGCGGTTCGACGTCCGAGCCAATCCAGCGCAAGCCTTCATCGTCGAGGCCGGCGACTCCCAGATTATCGCGCCCGAAGGCTATTTCGACGCCGCGTTGCTTCCGCAAGGCGTCTGCCTCTGGGCCCGGAACGGCACACTCGATGTCCGCGCGGGGGTGCCGCAGATGCGGCCGGCTGTATTGTTCAAATTGAAGCCAGGCCAAACCGCAGTTTTGGCGCCAGGCACGCAAACAGCCCCTGAGCCTTTCATTTCAGACAAAGCGAGCGAGCAATGGATCGCCGGCATGCTCGTATTCAAGAGCGTACCGCTGTCGGACGTTCTCGCCCAGACCAACCGATATTCGCGGCAGCAAATTTTGCTTGCTGACACGTCTCTTGGCAACCGACGTGTCACCGGTACCTTCCGGCCACTGCCGGTGAACGCGCTGGCAGCGAGCCTGGCAGCGGCGTTCGGTCTGCAAGTTCGAGCCGAAACAAACGGAAATCTTGCCCTTCTGCCGAAGTGACGGCCGCCTGAATTTTTTCGGGGGGTATTTTGCCCCTCAGCCGTCTTGCCCGTCCAGCCGCATCAAACGCGGAATGGGGAGGGTAATCATGAAGAACTTTGGACACACAATCCTGTTCGGAACGACATGTCTTGTGGCGCCATATGCCAACGCACAGCAGATCGCAGCCCGCGACTATGACATCGCGTCGCAGGATCTCGGCACCGCCATCAACGTGCTCGCGGCGGCGTCCGGACAACAGATCATCGTTGCCGACAGCCTCGTGGAAGGTCGACGGTCCGGGCCCGTGCGGGGTAAATACACCGCTGAGACGGCGCTGAGGGAAATGCTGCGCGGCTCAGGCCTGCGCGCGTCCCTGGTCGGCACGACGTTCGTTGTTCGACCGGAAGGGGTTACCGAGCCGGGGGAGCTGGCCCCGGACATCGTCGTCACCGGAACCCGCATTCGCGGCAGCGCTCCGGTCGGCTCGGCTGTCATTTCGATCGATCGCAAGGCAATTGATGACAGCGGCTATGCGACGATCGCCCAGGTCCTGCAGTCCATCCCTCAGAACTTTGGCGGAGGGCCGAGCGAAGCAGCCACTGGACCGACCCTCAATGGCACTGCGGGGCTCAACACGGCGTCGGGCTCGAGCATCAATCTTCGGGGCCTCGGAACCGGCTCGACACTCGTTTTACTCAACGGCGACCGGCCTGCGCTAGGTGGGCCCACCGGCGTTTTTGCCGACATATCGATGATCCCGAATGTCGCGATCGAACGCATCGAGGTCGTGCCGGACGGAGCTTCCGCCATTTATGGCTCTGACGCGGTCGCGGGAGTCGTCAACCTGATCCCGCGACTTGCCTTTAACGGCGCCGAAAGCAGTTTCCGTATCGGGACCGCCGATGGGGACTATGAGGAATATGGCTTCAGTCAGTTGCTCGGCACGCGCTGGTCATCGGGCCGCGTCATGCTGGCGTATGAATTCTATCGACGCGATAGATTGCCCGCCACCGACCGCGACTTCGCAACCGACGATCTGACGCGCTTTGGCGGTCCGGACCGTCGCGGCACATTCTCAAACCCTGGCACGATCGTCACGGGCGGTACGACATTCGCCGTCCCGCGCGGGCAGAACGGAACGGAACTGACCGCTGCAATGCTGACTCCGGGCACCGCAAATCGGGGCGATGCTTGGCTCGGGACCGATCTGCTGCCGATGCAGCGGCGTCATTCGGTATTCGCGTCTCTCAGCCAGCATGTCTCGGGCGATCTAAAATTCTACGCTCACGGTCTGGCGACGCTGCGCAACTTCGACCTGCACGTGCGACCCTCCGGCGACGCGACCCGTACGGTGCCCACCACCAACCCATATTATGTGGACCCTCTAGGCACGCATTTGCCAATCGGTGTTCAATACAGTTTCGTCCGTGACCTCGGACCTGAAGGTTCACGCGGCAAAGCGCACGCCTATGGCGCAACCGCCGGCTTCGCGCTTGACCTCGACCGCTGGGCGATCGACGCGCATGGAACTTGGGGCCGTCAATACGAACGCAGCACCAGCTACAACCGAGTGAACACGATACGGCTCGCCGCAGCGCTTGCGGATACAAATCCGGCGACCGCCTATAATCTGCTCGGGGACGGGGTGTTCACCAATCTGGCGACGATCGACCGGGTGCGAGGCTCGCTCACCACCGGGAATACCGGCATCGTGTGGTCGGCAACTTTGCGCGCCAACGGGCCGTTATTCTCGTTGCCCGCAGGGACTGTACAGTTGGCGGTCGGTAGCGAATATCGAAAAGAGTATTACCGCATCACGCCGACGATCAACGACGTTACCAGGGCAACGCCAACGGAGTTAGCCGGCATCGCGCTTCCGGCGCCCCGCACGGTCCGCGCGGCTTATGTCGAACTGCTTGTTCCAGTGTTCGGAGTTAGCAACGGCCTCCCCGTCTTTCGTCGCCTGGACGTGTCAGCTGCGGTGCGGACCGAGCGCTACAGTGACTTTGGCACAACAACTAATCCGAAGCTCGGACTGAACTGGACCGCGGTTAAAGGCCTCACCTTTCGCGGTAGCTACGGCAAATCCTTCCGTGCACCGGGCTTTAATGATCTGCGCCAGGACCCCGGCGCACAGCTGGTATTCGCCTATCCCTTGCCCGATCCGGCCTCACCCACCGGGACCACGAATGTCATTGTCATCCGCGGCAATGATCCGGCGCTTCGCCCTGAGCGAGCGAAGACGATCACCTTCGGTGCCGACATCACGCCAAGCGGGATATCGGGGTTCCGCGCCAGCGCAACCTGGTTCGACATCGACTATCGCGACCGGATATCGAGCCCCGCAAATCAGCTCCTCAGTTTCCTGACGGACCGGGCGACCTACGCCCCGGTCATCGCAGACAAACCCACAGCGGCCCGCATCGCTGAACTTTATGCCGATCCCTTTTTCATCAACCCGTTCGGGATCGCCCCATCGACGATCAGAGCAGTTGCCGATGCTCGGCTTCAGAACTTGGCCGTCGTTCGTCAGTCGGGGGCCGATCTGGATCTGGCATATGCATTCGACCTCGGAAAAGGACGAGCCGATGTCGGGGCGTCGGGAACATATTTGTTCCATATCAGGCAAGCGCTCAGCGCCACCGCCGAGCCTGTCGATGTCGTCGATACGCTTGGCAGCCCAGCCGATCTTCGCATGCGCGGCCATGTCGGGTGGACATCAGGTCGCTTCCGCGGGGTTCTCACCGCAAATTATGTCGACAGCTATACCAACCGCACCACGGCCACGCCAGAGAAGGTCACGTCGTGGACGACCCTCGACCTTCAACTGAACTATGCGGTCCCCGCCGATGCCGGCGCGCTTGGTGGGCTACGTATCGCTCTCAGCGCGACCAACCTGTTCGACCGGGATCCACCCTATGCGGCCTATCTCGTCGGGCCCTACACCTATGGCTACGACCCTGAAAATGCGAATCCGGCAGGACGTGTCTTCTCTCTTCAGGTCTCGCGCAAATGGTGAGATGGGGGCCCTTAAGTTCGGCATTGCTCGTAACCGCGATGGCCGGGGCGGCACCCGCATGGGCGGATTGTCGGTCGCAACTCCACCCGGGAAAGCTGTCACCGAGAGAAGCGTCGCTCAGCGCGCGCTCGCTCATGGAAACGCGCGATTTTGGCGATCTCAGTGTCTCACCCGACGGAAAATGGGCGGCGCTGATGCTGAGACGCGCAAATCCAGACAAGAACGACTATTGTTTTGGCGTCGTCCTCGTGCCGCTGGCTGGCGATGCAGAGCCAAGGCTCGCCGATGTTGGCGGCGATCCTATTCTCGCAAAAGGTGATCTTCGGGGAATCCCGGATATCGTCAACGGGCCGATCGACGACACGGCACCTCTTTGGTCGCCGGATAGTCGATCGGTCGCCTATCTGCGGCGTGACCGCGGGATCGTCCAGGCGTGGGTGGCCTCCATCACCGGTCGTGCGCGGCCGGTGACCGTATTTCACGATGACGTCCGCAAAGTGGAATGGGCGTCATCGTCCGCGTTGCGCGTCACAACCCGACCTGGGGCGAACGCGGATGCCGGCCTGGCCCAGGAGGGGCGCTCGGGCTATCTGTACGATCGCAGGTTCTGGGCGATTTCCGAAGCGCGGCCAAGCCCGCTGCCGCAACCGTTCGAAACCACCGCGATCGACGCCGCAGATGGGCATGTGGTCGCTAACCCACCGCTGGTGACAGATGCTGATCGCCCCGCCGACGCGGCGCTCTTTGTCCGCCTCAAGGGCGGCGGAAGGGCTTGGCTCGCTCCCCGCACGCCCGCCCAGTACATTCCGGCGCTTCAGCTCAATGTCGAGTTTGCCAATCGCGCGCTGATCTGTGGTAGCCCCTGCAGTTCGCGCGTGGCCGGCCTGTGGGTCAGGGACGCACACGAACTAGTGTTCCTGCGCACCGGAAACGCCGAGAATGGCGGACGTTCCGAACTGTATCGCTGGCGTCTCGATCGGGATCGAGCGCCCCAACGCATTCTTGACACCGACGAGCTTCTGGAAAGTTGCGACCTTGCTGGCCAGAGCCTAATCTGTGCCCACGAAACGGCATCGCACCCGCGTACCATCCTCGCCATCGATCTTGATAGCGGTACGAGGACCACGCTGTACGATCCTAACCCCGAAATTGCCGCTATGCCCCTAGGCGCAGTCGAACGGCTTCGCTGGATCGCTTCAGATGGGATTGCCAGTTACGGTGATCTGGTTCTGCCCCCGGATCATGCGCCAGGGCAGCGCCATCCGCTGGTCATCGTTCAGTACACCAGCCGGGGCTTCCTGCGCGGCGGCGTGGGCGACGAATATCCGATCCACGTGTTCGCGGCGCGCGGCTATGCGGTGCTCAGCGTTCAAAGACCAGTGCCGCCGGCCCGAACGAGCGGAGCGGCGGATAGCAACAGCTATCAGCGGATCAACACGACTGGATGGGCCGATCGTCGGCGTGTTCTTGCAAGTCTTGAGGCAGGCATCGATGCGGTTCTAGAACGTGGCGTTGCAGACCCAGACCGAATTGGCCTTACGGGCCTCAGCGATGGCGGCCTTACCGTCCAGTTCGCGCTCATCAACTCGAATAGATTTCGCGCTGCGATCACCAGCAGTTGCTGCGATTCAGCGGATGTACCGCCAGCCGTCGGCCTCGCCTATTCCGATACCACCAAGAAATGGGGATATCCTCCACCGGGCGTTGACGACCCCCAATTCTGGAAGCCAATCTCGCTTGCCGCCAATGCCGGGCGAATCCATACGCCGTTGCTGATGCAACTCGCTGACCGCGAGTATCGGCTGGCGCTGGAAACATATGCCGCTCTCGACCACGCGAAGGCACCCGTCGAGATGTACGTCTTCCCCGACGAATATCACATCAAATATCAGCCGGCCCATCGTCTCGCGGTCTATGAGCGCAACCTCGCCTGGTTCGATTTCTGGCTCAAGGATGAGCCAAGCAGCGCTGCCCGCGATGCGGCGGCAATGACCAGATGGCGGGCGCTCAAAGCCCGTATTGCGAACTAGAGCGAGATGCCCAGGCTCCGACCCAGGCCTCCGCATCAACGAGATCCAGCAGGCGAACCATGTCGCTCCGGTCGGCGACGTCGTTCGCCAGCTTCATTTCGATTGCGGACAAATCAAGCAGTCCTTGCCCGGCAAGCGCACCGCCCAGCAGCATGTCGCGGACCGTCCCGCGGTTCGCGACGAAGACCTTCGCGCAATAGGAGTCGAACGCACCCTTCGTTCGCCGCTCAATGACCGCGGATGGTAGACGTTCCGCGAACGCCTTCCTGGCAATCGCCCGGTTCATCCCGCCTTCGCACCACACCCATGTCGGTATTGCCATGCAGGTCTCGACAATCGGTTGCGACATCAGGGGCGAAATGATCGGAGCATCCTGGAGCCGGTCAAAACCTTCGAGATGATTTTGGATCACGATCATCGAATGCCCGTGAACCCGCTTGCCGGGTAACACGTGCGCTGGTGCGTCGATCCACGGATGATCTTGCGGAAATGGCAGGTCATGCAGGGCACGGCTGTCCAGGAACCGTTCGTCGCCGGCCCATTTCCGCACCGCGCGCAGGCGGATGAGCCGTTTGATCGATTGGGCAACGACTTCCCACAGGCTTACCTCCGCGAGCGCGGCCATGTCGGTCATCGTGGCAAGCACACCGCCACCACCTCGCTTCCAGCGGTCGATGACCGGAAGCACCGACTTCAGATAAGCAAAGACATTGTCCCCACCGCCGCCGCTGAAAAACGCATCGGCGCCAATCTTCGCTCCCACCGATCGCAACTGCACATCATGAGCCTGCGTAAAGCACCGCGCGGCCGGCCGGGGCAGATCGCGCGCTTGCGTTCGCCTCAGGTCGACATCGGCAACGTTTGCTCGGAGCACCTCCAGTCGTAGGCCGAGATATTCGGTCGCCGCTCTCGCGTAGGGCGTCTCGTCCGGGTCGCCTTCGGAGGGAGCAAACGTCACGCACTCGGAGCCGACATCGGCTTGAGCGAGAACCGCAGCGATGATGGAGGAGTCCAGGCCACCGGAAATCTCGATCAGCGGGCGATTAAAGCAGCGCCCCCAAGCGCCAACACAGTTGGTTACCGCTCGCTGGACACGCTCGATTGCCTTGTCAGCGGCCTCCGCCCCCATTTCTGACCCTGTGAAGCGCCAAGGCGACCAGACCGTTTCGACACGCAACAGCCCGTCGTCGAATCTGACGGCCGTTCCCGGCTGGACTTCACTGACCCCACGTAGCGGCGTACGCGCCGGTCGGAGGTCACGGTACACAAGGGCTTGCGTCAGGAGCGTCCATTCGATCTCGGCGCGGAGCAATCCGGCATCGACGAACATGGCGGGACGGGTCGTGAACACTTCGGCGCCATCGACTTGAAAATGATAACAGGGAATGGACCCCGATGGGTCGCGATACACTTCCACCAGTCGGCCGGATTGTCGGATCGAAAGGAACCCTCCCCACTGGCGCTCTGCGAGGTTTGCGATCGAGCCGTTGGTCGATTCGATCTGCTCGGGGTCAGTAACCCGCAGATCAGTCGTGCGGTCGAAAAGAACGCCCCAGATCAATCCGGCACTGTTGCGAAGCTGAAGATGGGGCGCTGCTGGGTCGCCAAACGCCACGACTCCGTTGCCCTCATACAACCGGCCGAGGCCCGAAGCGTGCGCGCGCGCCTTGAGAAACTGGTCGATGCGCGGCGGCAAGGTGGCAGCAGGGTCATGCACGACCACGAAAAGAGGCGCAATATTCATACGCTCAGAATCGGTTCGAACCGCGAGACGCGATCGTAGCTGTCGTTGAGGATATGGACGTCAGACTGTACCCAGCAATGGGCCTCGAACGGCTGGCCCAACACCCCGAACACGAGCCGGACATCGCTTGGACTGCCCAACCAACGATCAAACGCCAGCGAGTCGAGTAGGCAGTTGGATTTGATCGGACACCATCGGCGCGCATCCAAAAACGTTTGGGCTTGATCGCGAAGAACGGCGTCCTCGACCCTCGGTCCCACGGTTCTAGCCTTTCCGCGCCGCTGCAGAATCCCGCCAAGTCTCGTAATGCGCAACGCAAGCCAGGTCGCGGCGACCGCCACAAAGACGGACAGGATTGACCACGGCGATGCGTGCCTACGAGACGATTGCGGCGTCGCCACGCTCGGTGCAGTGAGCTGATGTGGCTGCTCGTTTCGAAACGCGGAGCTCCCATCGTGCATCCCGAGAAGCGCGGCAAAAGCGTCGGGCGCGCAGCTCCCGTCGCGCGCGCGCAACCACGCGATGGCCGGACCGGCAACTTCTCGTGGCACGGCAGAATAGCGGTCGCGCTCAATGTCCAGAAGGATGAGCCTGTCCGAAGCGACGCACGCGTAGAGGGTGGGGTGAAGGCGCCAGTACATGGCTTGTGCAGCTGGGCGCCGGCGCGATTTCGCGCCGGCGCCCGCCGATCAATCCTCGTCCGAAAGGCCGGCCGCCTTCTGCGTGCCGATCAGCTCATAGTCGAGCCCGTTGTTGCCCTGCGTCTCGACGCTCGCTGCGCCGAGGTCGATCAGGTCGATCGCGTCTTCGTTGATGCGTTCCATGTCGCGCACTCCGTAATGTGTCGCGCTGATTCGCGACCTTCGAAGCGTCCGCCCATCGCGGGGCTATAAGAACATTATAATCGGTTTATTTTCGTGCCCCCAAATGGCGCCGGCACGCAGCCCGCGCCGACGCCAAAGTGGTCAGTCTTCGTCGGAAAGGCCGGTCACCCTCTGCATGCCGACCAGCTCGAAATCGAGGCCGGCAACACCCTGCGTCTCGACGCTCGCGGCGCCAAGGTCGATGAGGGCAACTGCGGTTTCGGTGCGCTCCATTCTATTCACTCCGTATATCGTCGCGCTGATTCGCGACCGTCGAAGCGTCCGCCCGGCGCGGCGGAATAAAAACCTTATAATCCGATTATATTCGTGCAGAGCGGGCTCGCACCAGCTCGGGCACGGCGCGCATTCGGATCGCGTGGTATCGCCGGATCGCAGGGCGCTGTCCCGGCGCTTGCGTTAGAATTTCCTTGAGCTCGCCGCGCACGGGCTCGATCGCCTTACTCTCGATACGTCGATAGGGGTGCAATCTGTCCGCAGCACTCTCGATCGCGAGGCGAAGTTCGGGACTTGGAGCGGCCTCAGCCAAAAGCGCGAAACAGGCCGATGTTCTGTCAACGAGCGGCTTTTCAGCCAGCACGTCTCGTATCTGCTCGCTCTCCGGAAGTATCCGACAAATCCTAACAGCCATGATGATCAACGCGGAATGCCATTCGTACAGGTCGCGAAGGTCGCCCTCGCTCAGCCTCGGCACGTGAAATCCTTCGCCGCTACTTGCTTCTACCAGACGCTCGCCCACCAGCCGATTGAGCGCGTCGCGCACCGGCGTCATGCTGACCCCGACGTCATCCGCAATCCGGTTGGCTTCGAGGCGATGCCCTGGCGGATAGACGCCCTCCCGCAGTTCTGCCTTGAGCACCCCATAGCTTCGCTCCATTGCCTGAAACGGGCTCATCTCAGACCTCCTGTGCGCAACGATGCTGTGCGACCGCATCGCGTTGCTCCGGACGCAATGCGTCAATCGCGCCGATATGCTCGGGCACGCGGTCCTGAAGCAGAACCGATGGACACACGCCTTCATAATTGCCGAGATTGGGCCGGTGCTGACGATAGCCTACCAGACCCGCGAGATCCGACGAAAAGGTGCGGGCAATTGCCGGCGGATAGGCCAGCCACTGGTTTTCATATGGCTTGAGCCATCCCAGGCAATAGCTCACCAACATCGCGTCGCGAACGACGGCGCTGCGATTGGTGCCAGCGCCGTGCAATGTCGAGCCGAGGAAGATGATCGCGTCGCCAGGATCGCAGATCCCGGTGACCGGCTGGCCCGGCACCTCGTCTCTGAGCGCCTCGGCGCCGTGACTACCGGGATACATCAGGGTCGCGCCATTTTCCTCGGTGAACGGGGTTAGCGGCCACATCACATTGACCAGATACTCAACTTCGCCTTTTGCGCCCTGCCACATGTCCTGGTCCCGGTGGGGGAACTGGGCCGGCGCGCCGGGATGGATCGCGATTGCCTGGGCGAGGTTGAGCTGGATCGTGTCACACCACGGCCTCAGGACCGTCTCGACCATCGCCATGATCTCCGGCGACTGGATCAATGTTGCAGCATGTGGCGATCGTTTGAGCAGGCTGCCGAAGCGCTTGGTATGCGCGCCGTAAAAATCGCCGGTGCAGAACGGTGTCACATCGAACCCGCGGCGCAGATCGGCGGCCAGTCCTTCCATCGTTGCGATCGGTACGAGCTGGCGCTTGATGCACCAGCCCTGCTCGATCAGCCGATCATACGCCTCATTACGAGGAGCGCTCGACACCTGTGCTGTCCGTATGCTCATTACAACCTCCTATGCGAACGCGGCATCAACGGACGCAGCGCGGGTCGGCGACCAGATGCCTGTCTGCTCCAGCAGGGTCGGCGTGGCCGCCGTGATGTTGATGGAAAGCGCGGCCAGTCGCTTGCCCCCCTCGGACTCGAACTGGCCAAGCGGCGCCGCGTCCCAGCCGAATCGCAGGATCTGGGCGAGCCAGCACGATTCGGCGACGCCGGTATAGGCGTGGATACCGTTGAAAAGCGCATGGTCTACCAGAGCCGTCACCAGTCGGTTGCGGGCGTCGCGCCGGCGCGGCGCCGAAATTGTCGGGTCCAGGCAAAAGCGGGTGATTTCGAAGACCCCCGGCCCGCGGGGGACCAGGCCAGCGCACAAGGCCGGGAATAGGGAGTCGAGGATGTGGGGCCGGACCGTCGGCAACAGCCGGGCCGAGGCCAAGTGGCCGCATTCCTCGTCCGTCACGATCAGATACCGAGCGTGCTGGTCGTCGAATTGGTCGACCTCGTACCGACCGGCGAGGACCGGAACCTGCCATCCGAGCAGATCCACGAACACGGCTTTACGCGCCGCGAACATGCCGCGCATGACCTTATCACAGCCAGCTTCGGTCGTGTCGACGAGTGAGATCAAGGGTGCCTCCTGCCATTGGGAGGCTCGAGCATCGCCAGTCCGGGGCGCGCGCGATATTACAAGAAATGGGGGTGCCTGACCTTCGCCACGAGGCCTAGGTCAGGCCTGATTTCAGTTGCTCGGGAGGGGCTTGAGACGAGCTTGAAAGAAAAGGCGCTTTTCGATGCCAGCCACCAAGATCGATCCCCGACTGCGGGTAAAGTTCAAGGAAGTCGCGCGAGAGATTATGTCGCGAGATCGGATGGCCAGGAGGCTCGGACGCTCTCAAAATACTATTGGCGAGATCGAGCGGGCGTTGGTGCAAGCATTTGCCGAAGGACAGGATGTCGGGAAATCTTCGGCCCCGAGGCCGGATCACCTCGGGATGGATTGGGAAGAAGTGCCGCCGCGCGGCCGTGCGGTACTGAGCCGGCTGACCGATCGCCACGACCAGTTTGAGGTGACGAACCCGATCGGCCTGCGGCGCGTGGCGAGTGGTCAGCAGGAGCGGTGGCGGGCGGAATGTGAAGGTGAGCGGCCCGTCGCTCACACGGTTGCGGCCGACAGCGTCCAATCCGCTCATTTTGCTGGGACTGCTCGCCGTTTCAAAAACCAATGAAGACACACTCGTACTGACCGCGAATGGCCGGGCGACGTGCGAAGCCTATTGGCGCCGCCGGGCCGACGACGACGCCTCTTTGCCGAAGGAGAGCATTCGCGTTTGAGGTAGCCGGGCAAACACCATCGCCGATGGTCAGTGGATGAAGATGTCCGAAAAGCAGATGCTCCCGTCGTACAGCGCCATGACCGCGAGATGCGCTCGCTTCTGGACACCGTAACGTTCCCGCGCATGCTTGAGATGCTGGATCACGGTGTCATGGCTGACCCCCAGGATTCGCGATATCTCCCAATCCGTTTTCCCCCGGGCCGCCCACAGCACGCAGTCGCGCTGGCGATCGGTCATCAGGGGCGTGTGGTCAGGCACGATGCGAGGCTCTGAAATCCGGCGGGCGCTCTCAAATGCAAGGTCACCGATCAGGCGCGCGACGAGAATTTGCTGGCCCGGGAACTCGTCTCCTGAGCCGACCGCGAACGAGCACGAGCCGCTATACTCCCCTGGCACATGGGCGGGGACCGTGAAGCCGTCGCCAATGCCGACTTTCCTGGCTTGCTCGAGAACATAGTGATCGCCGGGGGTGAGCCGGATGAGGTCCGGGACCTGCGCCCAGGCGAACCCGAAGCTGGTGACGTGGCTCGCACGATGAATGGGATCAAGCCGTCCAAGCGCGTGCTCGTCAAACCATTCCTCCCATTCGTCAGGATAGTTGTGGATGCGGAGGGCCGAGGCGGGCGCTGAAGCAAAGTCGATATGGTGGGTCAGCGCAAAATATCGGAAGCCCATCGCTCGCCCGCATTCAGCCAAAAGATCGGATAATGCTGGGAGCTCCTTGGTTTGACGGACCATCACGTCGAAGTTGGTTGCAATTGAGAATTTAGCCATGACCAATAACGCCAAAGGCCATGGCGTCCCAAATCACCAGGCACCGCTAATTATTAGGTCCGGCCCGCTTCTCACGGCTGTGACCGCCATCTTATTGTACATTTAGAAAAACTAATCTTGCGTCAATGGTCGGCACTTCGGGCGATTTTGCCATCACCGACATGGGCGCACAGATGAAGCGGCAGACGGCACAAACGCTTTGATCTCATTCCAAGCGCCAGACGCGGCTCATGCCCCGAATCGGCCGTCAGCCTCGGCCGGCGCTGCTTTTCATCGCGAAGCCTGAGTTTGAAGGTGCCAATCACGCGCAACGGCACGCCAACGTTCTCTGCCCGCTGTGTCCTAGTCGTGTCCGATTGTGCCTGAGTGGCGAGCGCCGCCCGAAGGCGGCGCTCTAAGCCATTGTTTCTTCATAGAAACTGGTGCTGCCGGTGAGGATTGAACTCACGACCTCAGCCTTACCAAGGATGCGCTCTACCACTGAGCTACGGCAGCATTCCGCCAAAGCCTTACGGCGCCAGCGGAAGCGGCCTAAGAGCCGAGGGGGACGACATTGTCAAGGCAAAGCGAGATATGAACGACACCACCAAGGCAGCGGACGAGAAGGCAGCGCGGCTGGCGGCGGCGCTGCGCGAGAATCTGAAACGGCGCAAGGCGCAGAGCCGCGCCGCGGTGGACGCGCCGCCCAAGGACGCCGCTAGCGAATAGGCGCGCACTTGGCCGTGAGCCAGGCATGGTCCTCCGCGTCCAGCTGTGGTCCCAGGATCTCGACGACCTTGGCGTGATAGGCGTCGAGCCAGGCGCGTTCCGATTCGGTCAGCATGTCGCCCGCGATCAGCGTGCGCTCGATCGGCGCGAAGGTCAGCGTCTCGAAGCCGAGCATGTCGGCATCGGCGCCTGGGAAAATGCGGGGCTCGACCAATACGAGGTTCTCGATGCGGATGCCGTATTCGCCGGCCTTGTAATAACCAGGCTCGTTGGAGATGATCATGCCGGGGCGCAGCGGCTCGGACGGGCCGCCGCCGGGATAATTGGGCTGGGCGATGCGCTGCGGGCCTTCATGCACCGAGAGATAGGCGCCGACGCCGTGCCCCGTGCCGTGCGCGTAATCGAGCCCCGCCTCCCATAGCGGGCGCCTGGCAAAGGCATCGATCTGCCCGCCGGTGGTGCCGGGCGGGAAGACCGCGCGGGCGATGGCGATATGGCCCTGGAGCACGCGGGTGAAGCGGTCGCGCATTTCCGGCGTGGGGGGGCCGACAGGCACGACGCGGGTCACATCGGTGGTGCCGTCGGCATATTGGCCGCCCGAATCAACCAGA
This sequence comes from Parasphingomonas puruogangriensis, assembly GCF_036663635.1. Taxonomy (NCBI): domain Bacteria; kingdom Pseudomonadati; phylum Pseudomonadota; class Alphaproteobacteria; order Sphingomonadales; family Sphingomonadaceae; genus Parasphingomonas; species Parasphingomonas puruogangriensis. The sequence continues at coordinate 94,514 of NZ_JAXOJI010000005.1, forward strand.
TAGAGCTGGCCTGGCTCGATCGGCGCGTTCGATTCCTCGGTGACGTGATAGTGCGGGCTGGCGCCATTGGCGCCGGTGGCGGAGATCGTGTCGAACGAGGTGTCGAGCAGCACGCCCGTCGCCTCGCGCAACTCTTGCAGCTTGGCGGCGGCGGAAAGCTCGGTTTGGCCGCCCTTAGGCAGTTCCGCCTCGCACCAACGCAGGAAGCGCGCTAGCGCCGCGCCGTCGCGCGCCGCGGCGGCGCGGTGGCCGGCGATCTCGGCGGGGTTCTTGAGCGCCTTGGCCAGCACCACCGGATCGCGCGCGGTCATGATCGTCGCGCCGCCAGCCGACAGGCGATCGAAGATCGCCGCGACGGCGCGTTCGGGATCGGCGGCGATGAGCTTGCCGGCATAACCGCCCAGCGCGTCGGCAAACTCGGCGCGGTCACGCACGCGCACGGCGTTGCCAAGATGCTGGCGCACCGCATCGGTGACCTTGTCGGGCGCGACGAACAGGCTGGCGGTGCCATCGGCATCGACAATGGCATAAGCCAGCGCCACCGGCGTGTGCGCGACATCGGCCCCGCGGATGTTAAGCGTCCAGGCGATGGAATCGAGCGCGGTGAGCACGACGGCGTCCGCCTTATGCTCGGTCAGCCAGTCGGCGATTGCGCCACGCTTTTCAGCGGAGGATGCGCCGGCCACGGCGTCATCCTGCACGGTGAGCTTGGCGTCGGACGGTCGTGGGCGATCGGCCCAGATCGCGTCGATCGGGTTGTGCGCCACCGCCACCAACGTCGCGTCCTTGCCGGCCAGCGCCCTGCCCGCCTCACGCACCCAGGCGCTGGTGTGCAGCCACGGATCATAGCCGATCCGCCCGCCCTGCGGCGCATGCTCGGCCAGCCAGCCGGTGATGCTGACCTGGGGAACGGGCTGATACGACCAATCGGCACCGTCGACCTGCTGGCGCACCTGCAGCGTGTAGCGCCCGTCGGTAAACACCGCCGCCTCCTCGGCCAGCACCGCCGCGGCGCCGGCCGAGCCCTGGAAGCCGGTGAGCCAGGCGAGCCGCTGGGCATAGCCGCCGACATATTCGGACATGTGCTCGTCGGTCAGGGGTACGACGAAGCCGTCGAGGCCGTCCCGCTGAAGCTGGGCGCGGAGGGCGTGGAGGCGATTGGTATAGGGGGGCATGGGATCTCTGGTTTGGAAGGTTAGGCTAAGGTTAGGCCAAACGATGGTTTTGGCACGCGGCGAAAGTCACGACAGTCGCCCGCTCTACGCGCGCGGGCGCGGGCGCACGAATGTTGACAATGTCGAGGCGATCGCGCGCTTCGATCGATGGCGTGGCGAGGCATGGACTCGGCATGCCGGCACGGTGGCATAAAAGGCGGCTTGTAGGACAGCGCTTCTTGCATCCCTCTCCCGTCGGGAGAGGGAGGGGCCCGCTTGGCGTAGCCAAGTGGGAGGGTGAGGGCGACTGTTGCGCCGCTGGTCGCCCTCACCCTTCCGCCGCTTCGCGGCTCCTTCCCTCTCCTAGAAGGAGAGGGATTGAAGATTGCAGGGCTTCGACAAGCCCGCTGGCCACGCTAAGAGACGGCATGACCGATCTTACCCCGCCCGTCGCCGAGACCCGCTCGCACAACTTCACCGCGCATGGGCATACGATCGAAGATCCCTATGCCTGGCTGAAGGACCCCAATTATCCGGAGATCGATGACGCGGACGTGCTGGCCTATCTCGAAGCAGAGAACGCCTATTTCGAGGGCGTGATGGCGCCGCACAAGCCGCTGACCGAGCGGCTCTACGAAGAGATGAAGGCGCGCATCAAAGAAGACGATTCCTCCGTGCCGCAAAAGGATGGCGACTGGCTGTACTGGACCGCATTCGAGACGGGCGGCCAGTATCGCAAATGGTGGCGCAAGCCGGTCGCCGGCGGGCCGGACGAATTGATCCTCGACGAGCCGGCGCTGGCCGAGGGCAAGGAATATTTCCGGCTGGGCGCGATCGTGTTCAGCGAGGACGGCACGCTGATGGCTTATTCGACCGATGCGGATGGTTCGGAGCGCTACACGATCCGCTTCAAGTCGCTGGCGGACGGCGCGCCGCTGCCCGAGGAGATTGACGGCGTCTCGGGCAAATGGGGTTCGGACTCGATCGAGGGGGCGATCGGCAATATCGTCTTTACGAGCGATGGCAGCGGCGTGCTGTACGGCCTGACCGACGAACATTGGCGCACGCGGACGATCAAGTTCCACCGGCTCGGCACGCCGGTCGCCGACGATGTCGTGATCTATTACGAGGAGGATGCGAGCTTCTCGGTCGGCGTCGACATGACCAGCAACCGCAACTGGATCGTGCTGGCGACCGGCGGGCACGACACGAGCGAAATCTATCTGCTTCCGGCGAACGATCCGCTGGCGACGCCGCTGCTGGTGTCGGCGCGCAAGACGGGCCGCGAATATGACGTAGATGAGCATGACGGGACATTGTTCATCCACACCAACGATGTGGATCCGAACTTCCGGCTGTGCACAGCGCCGATCACCGCGCCCGGCGCGTGGAGCGAATTGATCGCCCCGTCGGCGCACTTCTACATGACCGGAATCGAATGTTTCAAAGACTTCTTCATCGTTGATGGGCGCGAGGATGGGTTGGATCAGATCGAGATCCGGCGGTACGAAAGCCCCCAAGAAGCGCGGCGCATCGCGTTCCCGGAGGCGAGCTATGATGCGGGGCTGGGCAACAATCCGGAATATGACATGGCTGTCCTGCGCATCGGCTATGAATCGATGGTCACGCCGGGGACCGAATACGATTACGACGTTGCCACGGGCACGCTGACCACGCTCAAGGTGCAGGAAATTCCGTCCGGCTACGACGCGGACAAGTACCGCACCGAGCGGCTGAAGATTGTCGCGCGCGACGGCACCGAAGTGCCGGTGTCGATCGTCTATCCCACAGACTTTCCGCGCGACGGCTCTGCGCCGTTGTTCCTCTACGCGTACGGCGCCTACGGCTATGCCATTCCGCCGGGCTTCTCGACCGGGCGGCTGTCGCTGCTCGATCGCGGCTTCGCCTATGCCATCGCGCATATCCGCGGCGGCGACGATCTCGGGCAGCAATGGTATCTCGACGGCAAATTAGAAAAGCGCGCCAACACGTTCAACGATTTCGTCGATGTGGCCAAGGGCCTGATCGCGGACCAATGGACCAGCGCGGGCAAGATCGCCATTGCCGGGCGCTCGGCCGGCGGCGAATTGATGGGCGCGGTGGTCAATTCCGATCCGGACCTGTGGGGCGCGGTGATCGCCGACGTGCCGTTCGTCGACGTTCTGAACACCATGCTGGATGCGGACCTGCCGCTGACGCCGGGCGAATGGCCTGAATGGGGCAATCCAATCGAAGATGCGAAAGCGTTCGAGCTGATCCGGAGCTATTCGCCGTACGACCAGGTGAAGGCGCAGGACTATCCGCCGATGTTCATCTCGGGCGGGCTCAACGATCCGCGCGTGACCTATTGGGAGCCGGCGAAATGGGCGGCCAAGCTGCGCGCGACCAAGACCGACGATAACGTGCTGCTGCTCAAGACCAATATGGGCGCGGGGCATGGCGGGAAATCGGGGCGCTTCGAGAGTTTGCGCGAGGCGGCGGAGGAGCATGCCTTCGTGCTGTGGCAGCTGGGGGTGGAGAAATAACGTCATGCTGAACTCGTTTCAGCATCCAGGCGCGGTCACCCGCCTTACGGATACCGTCATTATGGCGACCGACCGCGCCTGGATCCTGAAACGAGTTCAGGACGACGGTTTGCGGTGGGACCGATGACCCGCTTTACGCTCTCGATCACCGCGCAGCCCGACGACATTGACGAGCTTGGTCATGTCAACAATGCGGTGTGGGTGCAGTGGGTGCAGCGCATCGCGCTGGCGCATTGGTATGCAGTGGCGTCGCCCGCGGATCAGGCGGCGTATTTCTGGGTCATCACCCGGCACGAAATCGATTATCGCGGCAATGTGAGCGCCGGCGAGACGGTGGTGGGCGAGACCTGGGTGCCCGCACCGCCCAAGGGGGCGCGGTTCGATCGGCATGTGCGGTTCATGGGAGCGGACGGCAAGGTCAAGGTGCAGGCGGTGACGACCTGGGCGCTGATCGACAAGGCGACCGGGCGCTTGTTGCGCGTGCGGCCGGAAATGGCGGCGGCGTTTCTCAACCCTTGAATTAGTCGATCACCGACCACCGGCGCTGCGCGCGATCAAAGACCGCGCTGCTGCCGACTTGCACGCGCTCCTTGCCCCAGATCACGAGACGTTCGCCGGTCAGTTCGAACGCATCGGAGGTGGCCAAAGTCGTATCGTCGGACAGACGACGCAGGCCGACGAAACCGATCAAATCGGCGTTGGGATGCTGCCAGCGCTGCAACCGCGTGGCGGCATAGAAATCGATCGCTTCCGTACCGTCGGGCGAACGCGCGCTGTCGACGCGCGTTGCGCCACCCGACCCGTAAACGTACAGCCCGATCGCCGCCGCGAGCACGATCGACCCTGCGGCGAGCATGCGTCTCATAGCACCAACTCCATCGTCACCGGATGCGCCAGCCGGGTGCGGACGATATCGCTGAAGATCGCGAAGTCGCCGCCACGGCCATAATGATTGCGATACTTGTCGAACGACTCGTTCGATACCGAGAAATAGCGGCCGCGCCCGTCGCTATGCGGTTGTTCGGCGATGATCGGTACTTCCGACGCGAGCAGGGCGATCCGCGAAAAGCCGTCCGGGCCCCAAGCGCCGAGCCGTTGCGATCCGAGGAAATCGTAGCTGTCGCGGATATAGGTACCTACGTCGTCGATCGTCACGCGCCAGCGACCGCCGGCAAGCGGCGTTGCTTCGCCGGCCACCGCCAGCATCAGCAGGGCATTGCCCATCGCGCAGTAGAAATCGTCGACCGTGCCGAACAGGGTCGACTCGAGCACCTCCCGATTGACCTGCCAGTGCGCGTCGACCGCGGGCGAGGCGAGCCCGAGATTGCCGAAGCGGAACGGCTTGCCGCGCGCCAGGCCGGAGGCCCGCAGCCGCTCCTGGGTCACGGCCGCGCTGGGCGCGCGGCGCGGCGGTTGATGCCAAGTGGTGAGCAGCCGCTGCTGCGCCTCAGCGACGCGCGCAAAGCCCAATGCCCAGCGCATCGTTACGGCACGGCGCTCGATATCCGGCCAGGTGCCGAGATTGACCTTGTCGCGAGCACGCATCGCGCGCGTCGTGCCGGCGAACCAGCGGTCCATCAGCCGCGCCCCGACGGCCCAGCCGTTCTTGCGCATCGCCGCCGGTATGTCGCGAATCGTGAACGGCACGCGCGGTCTCCGCCAGCGCCGGACGCGCGCCCTTAGCGCGGTACCGGCAGCGCGCTGATCCTAACCGCAGCGGTGGCGCGCCGCAACGGGCTAGCCCGAGTTCCGCAGCGCGGTGGCGATGGCGTTGATTGATAGCAGGATGCCTTCGCCGATCCGGGCGTCCTCTTCGCCGGCGCGGCGGCGTTTGATCAGTTCGATCTGCAGCAGGTTGAGCGGTTCGATATAGGGCAGGCGGAGGCGGATCGAGGCGTCGAGCGCGGGATGCTTCTCCAGCAGGCGGGATTGGCCGGTGGCGGCGAGCAGGCCGTCATGCGCCTGGTGCCAGCCCGATTTGATCTGCTCGAAGACCAGATCGCGCAAGGCCGGATCCTCGACCAGGGCGGCATAATGGCCGGCCAGCCCCATGTCGGATTTGGCGATCACCTGTTCCATATTGGCCAGGCTGGCGGCGAAGAACGGCCAGCCTTCGGCCATTTCCTCGAGCAACGCCTTGTCGGGAAAGGCCGCGAGCGCCTGGCCGACGCCATACCAGCCGGGCAGCATGACGCGCGCCTGCGCCCAGCTGAACACCCAGGGAATGGCGCGCAAATCCTCGATCCGGTCGCTCTTGGTGCGGCTGGCCGGGCGGCTGCCGATATTGAGCCCGGCAATCTCGGTCAGCGGCGTCATCTGGCGGAAGAAGGTGCGGAAGCCTTGCGCGTTGTCGCCGTAGACGAGGTCGCGATACGCGTGGAAGGCGCTGTCGGAGAGCGTGGTCATCGCCGCGCCGAAGCGCTTGGTGTCGGCGGCCGAGAGCTGGTCGGGCTCGAGGCTGGCGAGCAGGGTGGCGGAGGCCATCGCCTCGAGATTGGTCATCGCCGCATCGCGCGTGCCATATTTGCCGGCGATCACTTCGCCCTGTTCGGTGATGCGGATGCGGCCCTGGACCGTGCCCGGCGGCTGCGCGCGGATCGCGGCGAAGCTGGAGCCGCCGCCGCGCCCGACCGCGCCGCCGCGGCCGTGGAACAATTGCATGCCGATACCGGCCTGCTCGAACACAGGTTTGAGCGCGGTCGAGGCGACGCTCAGGCTCCAGGTCGAGGTGAGATAGCCGCCGTCCTTGTTGCTGTCGGAATAGCCGATCATCACTTCCTGATAGCCGCGCGCGGTGGCGATGGCGGCGATTTCGGGAAGCGCGAACCAATCGGCCATGATGGCGGGCGCGGCTTGGAGATCGCCGATCGTCTCGAACAATGGCACGGCCATGATCGCGGCACTTGGGACGTCGCCCCCCTCTGAAGAATTGGGGCGGTAGAGGCCGAACTCTTTCAACAGCAGGTTGATCTCGAGCAGATCGGAGACCGATTGCGCCATCGAGACGATGTAATTGACGATGCTGCCCACGCCATATTTGGCATGCGCCTCGGCCGCGGCGCGGACGATGGCGAGTTCGCCGGCAGTTTCGTCCGAATAGGTTGCGTAGCTGCTGGTCAGCGGGCGGGCATTGGACAGTTCGGCGCGCAGCAGGCGCACGCGTGCCGGTTCGTCGAGCGCGAGATAATCGTCCTCTACCCCGGCCACCTTGAACAGTTCGGCGACGACGCGTTCGTGCACCGCGCTGTTCTGGCGCAGATCGAGCGTGGCGAGATGGAAGCCGAACGTCTCGACCGCCCTGATCAGCCGGCCGAGCGCGCCGCTCGAGGCCAGCGCGCCACCGTCATGGCGCAGCGCACGGGCGATGATCACGAGATCGGCGCGGAACGCCTGCGGATCGGGATAGGCCTCGCCCTTGAGCGTCGCCGGGCGCGGCGCGGGCTTGCCGGTCAGCGCGAGGTGGGCTGCGGCAAGGCGGGCGTAGATGCCGCTTAGCGCACGGCGATAGGGTTCGTCGCTGCGGCTGGCGGCGGCGTCGCCGCTGGCGTCGGCCAGCGCGCGGACCTCGGCATCGGCTTCGGCGATATCGGTCGAGATCGACAGTTCGGCGCCCAAGGCGTTCACGGCGTCGAGATAATGGACCAGCACCGCCTCGCTCGCCTTGCCGAGCGCGGCCCGCAAGGAATCGGCGGTGACGAAGGGATTGCCGTCGCGGTCGCCGCCGATCCAGCTGCCGGGCTTGAGGAAGCTTGGGCTTCGCTGCCCGAGCGCGCGATCCCAGCGCTGGTACAGCGCGGGCAAGGCGGGGAGGAACACGTCGCGCAGATAGCTGAGCGCGGTCTCCACCTCGTCGGTGACGTACAGCCGCTCGCGGCGCAGCACGCGCGTTTGCCACAAGAGCGCGATCTGGCGCAGGATCGCCTCGTCGATCTTGTCGCCGTCGGGGGTTTCCTCCAGCCCCTTGTCGCGCAACGCCATCAACGCCGCGATATGGTTGCGATGATCGATCATCGACTTGCGCCGCACTTCCGTGGGGTGCGCGGTCAGCACCGGCGCGATCAGCGCATGCTCCAGCAGTTTCATCACCGCCGCCTGGTCGATGCCCTCCGCCGCCAGCCGCTCCAGCGCCGCCTCCAGCGTCGCGCCCTGCTCGGCCGTCACGCCCTGGCGATCCTCGGCCAGATTGGCGAGCATCGAGAACAGCATGAAGCCGCGCACGAAATCGAGCGTCTCGTCGATATCGAGCCGATCGAGCCCGAGATCGATTCCGTTGGCGCCACGATGCCGCTCGACCGAGGCGGCGCGGATATATTCGGTGCGCTCGAACAGCTTGGCGCCGCCATAATCGCGGATCACATCGCCGAGCAATTTGCCCAGAAAGCGGATGTCGGGATTGTTTGCGATCGTCGGAAGGTCGGCCATGGCATCATGCTGCGCTGCGGCATGTGCCGGGTCAACCACCGACCCGCTCACTCGACCGGTTTTCCTGATGGCGTCGGCGTCGGCGCAGGCGCCGCGGTTGGCGATCGCCCCCAGCCAGCCGCGCTGCGCTCGGCGGTGGTCAGGATCTGGTCCTTATCGCGATCGGCGGCGGCGAAGCGGGCAAGCTCGGCCGCCTCATATTCCTCGCGCGTGACGCGACCGTCCTTGTTGCTGTCCCACCGCGCCAGGCGCTCGGGGTGGCGCGGAAAGTCGGTCACGTCGAGCGCGCCGTCATGATCGCGATCGACGCGGTTGAAGCGGCGGCCGAGCGACGAGGTATAATCCTTCAGCGCCTGCGCGGTCGGCGGGCGGAAGTCGAACGGGCTGCTATCGCCATCGAGATCGTCGCCCGATCCCGAACAGGCCGCCAATGGCAAAGCAAGAGCGGTCAGCAACAGGCGCATGGTGGTTCCTTGGGGTTACGCATAACGATACGGCCCGTAGTCGCCCGCCGGGCGTTGCCATGCAAGCCGCTTACGCCTCCAGCTCGACATCCCAATACAGCCAATCGTGCCACGTATCGTGCAGATAATTGGGCGGGAAGCGCCGGCCATGTTCCTGCATCTGCCAGCTGGTCGGGCGGATCGCGGCGATATGCAGCGGCATCTGCGCCTGTTTCGGCGTGCGCCCGCCCTTGCGCAAATTGCACGGCGCGCAGGCGGTGGCGACATTCTCCCACGTGGTGCGCCCGCCCTGTGCGCGCGGGATGATGTGATCGAACGTCAGATCATGCCCGCTGCCGCAATATTGGCAGCTGAATTTGTCGCGCAGGAACACGTTGAAGCGGGTGAAGGCGGGAAAGGCGCTCGGCCGGACATAGGATTTGAGCGCGATGACCGAGGGCAAGCGGATCTTCTGCGTCGGGCTGCGCACCTCGCGCTGATATTCCGCGACGATATCGACGCGATCGAGGAACACCGCCTTGATCGCGGTCTGCCACGGCCACACCGACAGGGGATAATAGCTCAAGGGTGTGTAATCGGCGTTCAGCACCAGCGCCGGGCAACCGTCCGGGTGCCTGATGAGATCGGGATGGTACATAACCCCCTTTCACGCTGCTGCTTCCTTGACGGCGCTGTTGCCGATCGGGATGACGCTGTCATGACAGCACGGCACGTGACTCACGGTCAAGGGAAACAGGTCGTGACGCGCTTCGCGCCGAGCCCGACCGGGCGGCTGCATCTGGGCCATGCTTTTTCCGCAGTGCAATCGCACGATCGGGCGCGGGCCGCGGGCGGGCGCTTCCTGCTGCGCATCGAGGATATCGACGGCATGCGCTCGCGCCCCGAGCATGTCGCGGGGATCGTCGAGGATCTGCGCTGGCTCGGGCTCGACTGGGATGGCGACATGCTGTTCCAATCGACCCGGCTCGACGCCTATCAGGCGGCGCTCGACACGCTGAAGGCGCAAGGGCTACTCTACCGCTGCTATTGTACGCGCGCGGAGATCGCCCAGAGCTTGTCGGCGCCGCATGGGCCTGGGGCGGTCTATCCGGGAACATGCCGCCACGCCGCGCCACGCGACGATACGCAGCATGCCTGGCGGATCGACATGGCCAAGGCGGTGGCGCTGGCAGTGGCGGTGGCCGGGCCGCTCGACTGGCACGACGAACTTGCCGGTGTGCACCGCGCCGATCCGCTGGCGCAGGGCGATGTCGTGCTGGCGCGCAAGGATGCGCCGGCCTATCATCTCGCGGTGGTGGTGGACGATGCGTTTCAGGGCGTGACGCATATCGTTCGCGGGGAAGACTTGCGCGCGGCGACCGACATCCATCGCCTGTTGCAGCATTTGCTCGGCCTGCCGACGCCGATCTACCGCCATCACCCGCTGCTGCTCGGCACCGACGGCGACCGTCTGGCCAAGCGCAACGGCGCGCCGGGCCTGGCGGCGCTGCGCGCGCAGGGCGTGGACGGCAGGGCCTTGGCCGACGACCTGCGCGCCGGCCGGCACCCCATTGGCTTTAGCCTGTCGAATGCCTAGATTGTCCAGATGACAACGTTTCTAGCCATTTTGCTCGTCGCCGCGATGATCGCGGTGGTCGTCGTGTTCGTGCGCGGCCTGGTCCTGTTCCTCGCCAATGCCACCGAGGAAGCCAAAAACGGCAACAACCTCAGCGGGCCGAGCGCCTCGGCGCTGAAATCGAACAAGATGATGCAATATCGCATCTTCTTCCAGGCGATCGCGATCCTGATCGTGGTGCTGATCCTGTTCCTGGCTAGCGGCAAATAGGCCGTCGGGCGTGGTCAAGCTCACCAAGATCTACACGCGCACCGGCGATGACGGCACGACCGGGCTGGTCGATGGCTCGCGCGTCGCCAAGACAGAGCCGCGGATGGCGGCGATCGGCGATGTCGACGAAGCGAACAGCGCGATCGGCGTGGCCATCGTCGCGCTGGGCGCGAGTGAGCTTGCCGCGGCGCTGACGCGGATCCAGAACGATTTGTTCGATCTCGGCGCGGATCTCGCCACACCCGGGACGGATTTCGCGCCGTCCGACATGACGCTGCGCATCGTGCCGGCGCAGGTCGCGCGGTTGGAAACGGAGATCGACGCGATGAACGCGCAGATGCCGTCGCTGACCAGCTTCATCTTGCCAGGCGGCACGCCGGGGGCGGCCTCGGTCCATCTGGCGCGCGCGATCGTACGACGGGCCGAGCGCGCCGCGGTTGCGGCATCGGGCACGGTGGCGATCAACCCCCAGGCCCTGGCCTATCTCAACCGATTGTCCGATTATCTGTTCGTCGCCGCGCGCCATGTGAACCAAAAGGCGGGTGGCGACGTTCTGTGGGTGCCTGGCGCGTCGCGCTGAGCGGCGTGCTCCAGACTGATTGATACCGCCGACGTTCTGGATTATGGAGAACATAATGCGAACGATACCGCGCCCTGCCCAGCCCAGATCGCTGCTTGCCGAGCGCTTCGCGCGCGTGCGCGGGCTGAGCGTGGCGTTGGTCGCGCCGCTGTCGGATGCCGACGCCACGGTCCAGTCGATGGACGATGCTTCGCCGGCCAAATGGCATTTGGCGCACACGACGTGGTTTTTGGAGACCTTCATCCTGCGCGATTTCGTCGCCGGCTATCGGCTGCACGACGAGCGCTTCCCGTTCCTGTTCAACAGTTATTACGAAGCCGAAGGCCGCCGCCATGCGCGCGGCCGGCGCGGCATGGTGACGCGGCCGACGCTGGACGAGGTGCTGGCCTATCGCCGTCATGTCGATGCCGCCGTTGCCGCAGCCTTGCCCGGTCTGCCGGCGGCGGCGCTGGAACTGGTGACGCTCGGCTGTCATCACGAGGAGCAGCATCAGGAATTGCTCGTCACCGATATCCTGCACCTGATGGCGGAGAATCCGCTCGAGCCGGCGATCTGGCCGGCGCGGCGCAAGGTGCCGGTCGAGATGCCTGGGCCGATCGGCTGGATCGAGCGCCCGGCGGGGATCGTCGAGATCGGCTTTGCGGGCGAAGGCTTCTCGTTCGATTGTGAGGGGCCACGGCACCAGACGTTGCTGGGCGCGCACGCCATTGCCGATCGCACCGTAACCAATGACGAATGGGCCGCGTTCATCGCCGATGGCGGCTATGGCGAGCCGCGCCATTGGCTGTCGGATGGCTGGGCCTGGGTGCAGGCGCAGGGCATCGTCGCGCCGCTCTATTGGGAGCAGCAGGACGGGAGCTGGACGCGCTTCGGGCTTGACGGGCGCCGCGCGCTCGATCCGGCCGCGCCGGTCACCCATGTAAGCTTTTACGAGGCGGACGCCTATGCAGCCTGGGCCGGCGCGCGGCTGCCGACCGAGATGGAATGGGAGGCCGCCGCCGCGCCGTACGATGCCGCCGGTGGCAACCAGCTCGATGCCGCCGGCCCGGTGGAACCACGCCCCTCGACCAGCGGCCCGGCCTTCTTCGGCGACGTGTGGGAATGGACCGGCAGCGCCTATCGTCCCTATCCCGGCTTCAAGGCGGTCGAGGGCGCGGTCGGCGAATATAACGGCAAGTTCATGTCCGGGCAGTGCGTGCTGCGTGGCGGCTCCTGCGCCACGCCGCGTGGTCACGCCCGGGCGAGCTACCGCAACTTCTTTTATCCGCACCAACGCTGGCAATTCACCGGTGTGCGCCTGGCGAAAGATCTGTAATGCTCAAACAGGAAATCGAGGACGGCGAAGCGTCGCTGGCCGATCCGGCGTTTCGCGCCGATGTGCTGCGCGGCTTCGGCTTGCGCCCGCGCGCGATCCCGGCGCGCTGGTTCTACGATCGCCGCGGCTCGGAACTGTTCGAGGCGATCACCGACCTGCCGGAATATTATCCCACGCGCACCGAGACGGCGATCCTGCGCGCCGCCTGCCCGGAGGTGGCGACGCTCGCCGGCGAGGGCCGCGCGGTGATCGAATTCGGTTCGGGCTCGTCGACCAAGACGCCGATCCTGCTGAGTTCGGTGGCGCCGGCGGCCTATGTGCCGATCGATATCTCCGGCGATTTTCTGCGCGAGTCCTCCGCGCAACTGTCCTCCGCCTTTCCCGGCCTGCCGGTGCTGCCGGTCGAGGCTGATTTCCTGCGCCCGATTCCGCTGCCCACGCAGGTCGCCGACCTGCCCAAGCTCGGCTTCTTCCCGGGATCGACCATCGGCAACATGATCCCGCACGCCGCCACCGACCTGCTCCGCACGATGAAGCAATCGCTCGGCGACGGCGCGATGCTGCTGATCGGCATGGACCGGATCAAGGACGAGCAACTGCTTACCGCCGCCTATGACGATGCGCAGGGCGTTACCGCGGCATTCAACCTCAATCTGCTGAAGCGCATCAACCGCGAACTGGGCGGCACGATCCCGATCGACAAATTCCGCCACCGCGCCGTGTGGAACGACGATCGCGCGCGGATCGAAATGCACCTCGAGGCACTGGAGGACGTGGCGTTCACGATCGAAAGCCGTGATTTCAACATGGCGGCAGGCGAGACGCTGCACACCGAAAACAGCCACAAATTCGGGCCGCGCGACGCGCGCATCCTGCTGCGCGCCGGTGGCTGGACGCCGATCGCCGAATGGACCGATCCGCAAGGTTTGTTCGCGGTGATCCTGGCCGAAGCGCAGCCAGCGCGGCTGGCGCCGTAGCCCTTCCCCCGTCATCCCTCAGCAGGCAGGGGCCCATCGCTCTTTCCTCCCGAACTCGGCACTTGCGGCGACGGCGATAGTCCCTGCCGGCGCAAGGGTGACGGGCGTTGGTTGCGAATGGCAAGCGCCGCTAAACGCGCTAAGGGCAGGCGCAAATAATCCAAAAAGGGACGAGACGATGCAGATGATCGGTGTAATCGGCGCAGGCCAGATGGGCGCGGGAATCGCGCAGGTTTCCGCACAGGCCGGCTATCACGTGCTGCTCAGCGACGTTTCGAAGGAGCGCGCCGAGGCCGGCAAGGCGGGCATCGCCAAGCAACTCGACCGGCTGGTGACCAAGGAAAAGATCGACGCCGCGGCGCGCGATGCCGCGCTGGCATTGATCGAGCCGGTCGACAGCGTCGCGGCGATGGCACCGTGCGGGCTGGTGATCGAGGCGGCAACCGAGCGCGAGGAGATCAAGCGCAAGATCTTCGCCGATATCGGGCAGGTGTTGGGTGCCGACGCGGTGCTCGCGTCGAACACCTCGTCGATCCCGATCACGCGGCTGGCCCAGGCGTCACCCGATGCGGCGCGCTTCGTGGGGGTCCATTTCTTCAATCCGGTGCCGGTGATGGGGCTGATCGAGCTGATCCGCGGCCTCGCCACGTCGGATGCGACGGTGGCGTTGGTCGAGGCCTATGCGCAGAAGCTGGGCAAAAAGGTGGTCAAGGCCAACGACGCGCCGGGCTTCATCGTCAATCGCGTGCTGATGCCGATGCTCAACGAAGCGTGCTTTGCGCTGGGTGAAGGCGTGGCGACGATCGCCGATATCGACACCGCCTGCCAGCTGGGGCTGAATCATCCGATGGGGCCGCTGACCTTGGCCGATTTCATTGGGCTGGACACATGCCTGGAGATCACCCGCGTGCTGTTCGAAGGGACCGGCGATCCCAAGTTCCGGCCGGCGCCGGTGCTGGTGAAATATGTCGAGGCGGGCTGGTTCGGGCGCAAGACCGGGCGCGGCTTCTACGATTATTCCGGCGCGGAGCCCGTGCCGACGCGGTGACGCTCAGAAGGGCGGCGGCGGGGCGCTGTCATTGGTATAGATCCCGCCGACCGGACCCATCACGAACTTGACCCGATCGACGCAGCCGACCGCACCTTGTCCGGCTGGGGCGACCTTGGCGGCGCGCATCACCTGGATCGCCTGCTTGCCGAAATCGTCGCTGGGTTGGCTGGCGAGCACCCGAATGTTGCCGATCTCGCCCCAAGGGGCGATGTCATATGCAACCACCGCCCAGCCCTCGATCGCGCGACGGCGATAGGGTTCGGGGAAGCGCAAGACGGGCTCGGTAAGCCAGTCGCGCCGCGCCGGGCATGTGGCGTCGGCCGGGCGGAACGTCGCCTCCTCCGGGATCGGTGGCGCGACCAGCTTGGCGGGCGCGTGCCAATAGGGAAACTGGCACCCGGTGCGGGGCCCGCCCGCATAGCGCGAGGCGCGGATCGCGTCGAGCGACGCGGCATCCAAAGCGGTATTGCCCGTGCCGTACAGGATGCGCACGCCCGTCGGGCGACCATTCGCATCGATATCATAGCCGACCATCGACCAGTCGCGCACACCGGGAGAGCCGTCGACCTTGGCGAAATCAGGGAAGGCCTGGAGCAGCGGCTGCGGACGCTGCTCCCTGAAACAGCTGCCGGCGCCATGGATGACGTCCTGCGCTTCACGCGGCAGCGCGCCCATCGTTGGCGCAAGCGAATAAGCGATGAGATCGGCGCGTGCTGCGGTCAGCAGCGGTGTCTGCTCGGGCACGAAGCGCACACGGCAGGCGCGCGCCGCGCCCGCGGCGAACTGCGTGGCGGCGAGCGCCGGGGCGACATCGTCGGCGAACGGCACATAGTCGCTGCTCTCGCGCCGGATGTCGGTCGTACGGCCGCTGGCAGCGATGGTGAAAAGATAGTCGATCGGCTTGAGCGTGGTCGTGGCGCCCCACGCCATGGCGACCGCCGGTTGGCGAAATTGCGCGGCGTCCAAGGGCACGCCGCCGCATTGGCCCTCGGGGCGCCAGGTGAGCAATGTGCGCTGTGCCGTCGGCAGTGTCACCGCGTGCGGCGCGGGCGGCGCGACGCTGACGATCGGCGGGGGGAGTTGCGCTGCCGTGGCAAACGGCAGGCACAGGCTGAGGAGGGCGCGTTTCATGATCGACAAGCTGCCGTACGATCATGACGCGCGCAAGACGTTCGGCTTATTTCTCCGGCAGTTGCGGGCGCTGCGCCGGGAGCGCGAGCAGTTCGGCGATCAGCGCCTTGTCGTCGGCCGGCGCGATCGGCGCCTTGTACACGCCGCGCATCTTGTCGATCGTCGCCTGCCACTTCTCGGCGTTCAGCGCCGGCTGGGTGGTGAGCATCTCGGCCGAATGGCAGGCGGTGCAATTGGCGGTAATCAGGTCGCTGCCAGCGGGCAGTGCGGCAGTCTCCTCGGGCAGCGTGATCGCATCCGAAGTCAGCGTGACGCCACCGCTCGACACTGACGGCTCGGCCGCCGCCACGCTCGGCAGTGCAGCCGAATTCAGCCGATGCGTCAGCGCCGTCCAGCCGATCGCCAGCAACGTGAACAGCGCCAGCGCGACAGCGGTGATCGCGCGCCCGCTCATGCCGCGGTCACTGCGATGCTCTCGATCGCGTTGCGCATAAAGCCGGCCGGGTTCCAGATCGGCTGCCGCCCCTGCGTCTGCCCGGCGCTGTTGGTGCAGCGCACCAGCAGGCGATAGTCGCCCGCCGGCTGGCCCGGCACGGTCGCTTCCCACAGCCGGAAGCCATAGCGGCCTTCATCGCGCCCGAGCGGCGCGGCATGCCAGCTGCGGCCGTCATCCATCGACAGATCGACTCGCGTCACGCCGTGCGCCCCGCCCATCGCCAGCCCGCGGACATAGAAAGGCGAGCGCGCCATCACCTTGGCGCCGTCGGCCAGATTGGTGAAGAAGGCGCGCGGCAGCATCTTGTTGATCGGCACGGTGGGGAAATCCTTCGCGCCGGGCATCACGTTGGCGCCCGGCGTATCGGGAATCCGGTAGGCTTTTTCCATCCAATACCCCGTATCGGGCGTGGACAGTATTTCGATCCGGTCGAGCGCCTTGATCCAATAGGTCGAATACCAGCCCGGCACGATCAGCCTGAGCGGAAAGCCGTTGAGCATGGGCAATTGCGCGCCGTTCATCTGGAACGCGATCATCACCTCGCCGTCGCGGGCATGATCGAGCGCCAGCGATTTCTCGAACGCCGGCGCGCCCGGCGGCGGCTTGTCGAGCCCGCCCAGCCGCACCGCCACCGCACCGGGCGCCACGCCGGCGCGGTCGAGCACGTCGCGCAAGGTTACCCCCACCCATTTGGCATTGCCGATCGCGCCATTGCCCCATTGCGCGCCCGGTACGCGCGGGGAGAATAGCCCGCGCGAATTGCCCGAACATTGGTTGACCGCGGCCAGCTCGACCCGCGGCATCGCCAGCAGATCGGCCAGCGATAGGCTGAGCCGCTGCCGCACCGCGCCACCAATCTTCAGTCGGAACGTGCGCACGTCCACCGACGTCGGGATATCGCTATAATGCCAGCGCACGAAGAAGCGGTCGTTGGGCGTGAAGACCTGCCCGTCCAGCGCCGTGATCGGCGTCTCGAGCAGCGGCGCGCGGCCGCGCTGCAGGATCATCTCGCCCTTGCCCGGAAAATCCCCGGTCGTCGGCCGCGCGCCATTGCCGCCCGGCAAGCGCAGATCGACCAACGCTTGCGCCAACAGCGGTGCGCTCGCCGCCCCGGCGCCGACCCCGATCAGGCCGAGCGCGTGGCGGCGACTGAACTCAGCCATTGGTGTGGATCGCCAGCGGGGCGAAGCGCGCGACCTGCGTGCCGACCATGTACAATTGATCGAGCACCCCCTGGTCGTTGGCGCCGCCTTCATCGTCGAACTTGGTGAGTTGCGTGTTGATCGCAGCGGCGAACGGCGTCGGCCAGCCGCGCAGCGCGTGGACGATCGAGCGCAATGCCGCGATCGTGCTGCCGGTCGCCTGCCAGCCATAAGCGGTGGCGATCAACCCCACCGGCATGTCGGCGAGATACGGCCGCTTGGCATCGCGCGCGGTTTCCTCGAGCAGGTCGAGCGCGTTCTTGACCACGCCGGAAATGCTGCCGTGATAGCCGGGCGAGGCGATGATCAGGGCGGACGCACCGCGGATCGTCTCGACGAAATCCTGCTCCTCAGGCGTGCGCTTGGTCGCCTTGGGATCGTATAGCGGCAGCCGCCCCATCTCCGCCCCGCCGAACATACGCGTGCGAAACCCCTGGCGGCCGGCCGCATCAAGCGCGATCTTCAGCGCCCGCTCGGTCGAGGACATGCCGCCCATCGTGCCGCCGATGCCGACGACAAGAGGCTGTTCAGAAGAGGCGTTCGCGTCTGTCACTATGTCTTTCCGTTCGTCCTGGGCGTGTCGGACGGTAGTTCTAGTGGCGGCCACGGGGAAGAACAGCGTGTTTGGCGTGCCGCCCGAACCACGGACGGATCAGCGCGCCAACGGCGCGTGATCGATCTGCGGCAGCACGTGGCGGGCGAACAGATCGGCCTCGGCGGCGTGCGGATAGCCCGACAGGATGAACGCCTCGATGCCCATGTCGCGATACGCGTTGATCTTAGCCAATACCTGATCGGGATCGCCGACGATCGCTGCGCCACAGCCGGAGCGCGCGCGGCCAACACCGGTCCACAGATGGTCCTCGGCATAACCGTCGTCCGAGGCATTTTCGCGCAGCGCCGCCTGTGCCGCCACACCGACCGAGGTCGAATCGAGCGACTTGGCGCGGATTGCCGCGCCTTGCGCCTCGTCGAGCTTGGAGATCAGCCGATCGGCCGCGGTGCGCGCTTCCGCCTCGCTATCGCGGACGATGACATGCGCGCGGTAGCCATAGCGCAGTTTGCGGCCGTGTGCGGCGGCGCGCGCGTCCATGTCCTGCATGATCGCGGCGATCACTTCCTGCTTGTCGGGCCACATCAGGAACACGTCGCAGCCCTTGGCCGCCGCTTCGCGCGCATCGGGGGAAAGCCCGCCGAAATACAGCAACGGCGCCTTGCCCGAGACGGTGCGCACGCCGGACGGCGCGACCTTGAGCTTCCAGAAGTCGCCGTCATGATCGAGCGCGTCGCCGCTCAGCAACGTCTTCAGGATATGCATCGCCTCGACCGTGCGCGCGTAGCGCGGCGCCGAGGCCAGCGTCTCGCCGGGCAGATCAGAGGAGATGATGTTGACCGTCAAGCGACCGCCCAGCAAGTGATCGATCGTCGCGATCTGCCGCGCCAGCTGCGGCGGCCAGCTCTCGCCGACGCGCACCGCCATCAGCAGCGCCATGCGCCTGAGCATCGGCGCGATCGCCGCGGCGAACGCGGTGGTGTCGATGCCCAGGGCATAGCCCGAGGGCAGCAGGATATTGTCGAACCCGCCGGATTCGGCCTGCAGCACGATGTCGCGGCAATGCGCCCAGCTCGATTTGAGCTTGGCATCGGGCATACCGAGAAATTCGTAATCGTCGTCGCACAAGGCCGAGAACCAGCTGATTTCACAAGGCGGCCGATCGCTCACGGCAGTTTCTCCCCGCGCGCGGCGACCAGCACGTCATACCATTCGGTGCGCGACCAGGTCAGCTTGTGCACATCGGCGAGCTCGGCGATGCGCGCGGCGTTCTGCGTGCCGACGATCGGGATGACGCGCGCCGGGTGCGCCATGATCCAGCTATAGGCGGCGGTGGTGCGGCTGACGCCGGCGGCCTCGGCCTTGACGTCCAGCGCCTGTGCGACGGCGCGTTCCTGCGCCGTGCCCGGCTGGGCGATGCGCCCGCCGCCCAGTGGCGACCAGGCAAGCACCGCGATATCGCGCTCCATCGCCAGATCGAGCAAGCCGGAGGTGATCGGCTCCAGCTCCAGCGGGGAGAATTCGGGCTGCACGGTGGCCAGCGGGATGGTGAGGAAGCTGGCCAGCGCGGTGGTCTGCGCCAGCGTATAGTTCGACACGCCGACCGCGCCGACCTTGCCGCTGGCGACCATCTTCTCAAGCGTGGCGGCGACTTCCTGCGGGTGTGCCAAAATGTCGGGCCGGTGGATCTGGTAGAGCTCGACGCGGTCGGTGCGCATGCGCTTGAGCGACGCATCAAGCGCGTCTTCGAGATAGCGCGCGCTCGAATCGTACGGCACCGGCGGGGTGATCCCGCCCTTGGTCGCCAACACCATGCGCTCGCGCAGGCCGGGCGCTGCCGCGAATACCTCGCCGAGCAGCGACTCGGCGTCGCCGAATCCGCCCTCGCCGTTAAAGCCGTAGATGTCAGCGGTATCGAACAGGGTGATCCCGGCGTCGAACGCCGCCTCGATCAGCGTTTGCCCTTCTGCCGGCGAGACGCCGGCGAAACGCCACATCCCCCAGGCTAGCGGTGAGACGAGCAATCCGCTCTTGCCGAGCGGCCGCATTTCGGGCTTATGATTGGTTTCAGACATCGCTGTCATACATAGGGGCGGGACGCGTGGTAGAGCAAGTACGTTATGGTCTGGTCGGCGCCGGCATGATGGGCATCGAGCATATCACCAACCTGGCGGTCACGCCGGGCGCGGTGGTGACCGCACTGGCCGATCCGACGCAACAGTCGCTCGACCACAGCCAGGCCGCGCTCGGCCGCCCGGTACCGACCTTCGACAGCGCCGCCGCGCTTGCCGCCAGCGGCCTGTGCGATGCGGTGATCGTTGCCAGCCCCAATTATACGCACCGCCTGGTGCTCGAGCCATTGTTCGACGCGGGGCTGCATATCCTGTGCGAAAAGCCGCTGGCCACGACGCTGGACGATGCGCGCTGGGTGGTCGAGCGCGCCGCGCAGACGGACAAGGTATTCTGGACGGCGATGGAATATCGCTACATGCCGCCCGCCGTCGAGTTTATCCGCGAGATCCGCGAAGGCCGGATCGGGCGGCTGCAGATGCTGTCGATCCGCGAGCATCGCTTCCCGTTCCTCGAAAAGGTCGCCGACTGGAACCGCTTCAGCCGCAATACCGGCGGCACGATGGTCGAGAAATGCTGCCATTTCTTCGATCTGATGCGGCTCATCACCGGCGCCGAAGCGGTGCGCGTTTATTGCTCCGGCGCGATGGACGTGAACCATCTCGACGAGCGCTATGATGGCGAGACGCCGGACATCATCGACAACAGCTACACCACGGTCGATTTCGACAATGGTGTGCGCGCCATGCTCGATCTGTCGATGTTCGCCGATGGTGCGGAGAATCAGGAAGAGATTGCCGCGGTCGGCGACAAGGCGCGGCTCGAAGTGCTGATTCCGGAAGGCGCCTTGGTTTATTCGCCGCGCGTCGGCTTCCGCAACGACAAGCAGGTCGAGCGCCGCGTCGTCCATACCGACGAGACCGCGCTCAATGCCGGCAGCCATCACGGCTCGACCTTCTACGAGCATCAGAAGTTCAACGCGGCAGTGCGCGGCGCAGGCCCGGTCGAGGTCACCGCGCAGGACGGCCTGATGGCGGTGGCGATCGGCACGGCGGCGGAGATCAGCGCGCGCGAGCACCGCGTGGTGGAGATGCACGAACTGGGACTGTGAAACGGCGAAGCCCCGCTTTGCCACGATAAAGCCTGATTACGCTGTCAGAATAGCAACAACAATCATATCCCATCGAACGAATGGGAATTAGGGGAGACGATGATGACCAAGGCACTCTATCTATCCGGCGCGGCATTGCTGGCGCTGATCGCGGCACCGGCATTCGCACAGGATGCCGGCACTGCCGGCGTATCCGCTGCAACGACCGGCGCGGACGCGCAAAGCGCCGAACCGACCGACACGGACGAGGCGACGCCCGGCGAGATCGTGGTCACCGCGCAGAAGCGTAGCGAGCGCTTGCAGGACGTGCCGGTGGCGATCTCGGTCATTTCGGGCGACCAGCTCGCCGCCAAGGGCGCGGTCAATCTTGAAGGCGCGCAATATCTCGTCCCCACGCTCAACTTCCGCAAATCGGGCACGACGATCAACCAGTCGCTGTTCCTGCGCGGCGTGGGCACTTCGACCTTTTCGATCGCCGGCGAGCCCAGCATCTCCACCGTCGTCGACGGCGTCGTCTATAGTCGCGCCGGCGAAGCGTTTAGCGACCTGATCGATATCGACCGGATCGAAGTGCTGCGCGGGCCGCAGGGCACGCTGTTCGGCAAGAACACATCGGCTGGCGTGATCAACATCGTCACCAAGCGCCCGGGCAATGATTTCGGCGGCTTCCTGGAGGGCGGCTATTATACCAACGGCAATGAGTATCGCGTGCGCGGCGCGGTCGACGTGCCGCTGGGCGAGAATGTGAAGAGCCGCGTCACCGGCTTTTATGGCACGTATGACGGCAATATCCGCAACATCGCGCACGATAACGAGCGCGTGAACGGCTATAAGCATTATGGCGTGCGTGGCATGATCGTCGCCGATCCGACGCCCGATCTGACCTTCACGCTGATCGCCGATTACCGCAAATCGAAGGACGATTGCTGCGCCGAGGTGATCGGCACCACGCCCGTCAACGCCACTACCGGCGTACCCTTGCCCGTCGCTGCCGTATTGCCGGATATCAACCGCGACAAATCGCGCACGGTGAATCAGGATCTCGTTACCTCGACCAACGAGACCAGTTGGGGCGTGTCGCTGCAAGCCGATGCGCAGCTCGGCACGCAGACCGTGACCTATATCGGCTCGTACCGCGAATATGATAACGAGGAGATCCGCGACGGCGATTGGCTGCCCCAGGCCTATGTCGGCTTCAACCAGCTGCATGATGTCGGGCCGCAGACGTCGAACACCTTCACGCAGGAACTGCGCCTGACCTCGCCGTCGAACCAGTTCTTCAGCTATGTCGTCGGCGCCTTCTATTCGCGTGCCGAAACCAACCGCACGTTCCGCCGCGACGATCTCGTCTGTTCGGTAACGCCTGCAGTAGCGGCGCTGACGCCCTGCACCACCACGGGCGCGGTCGTCACCCGGCCGACCGGCACGGCAGAGTTCGGCTCGGTGTTCAAGAACCTGGCGTTCTTCGGCCAGGGCACTTTCAACATCACCGACAGCTTCCGCGTGATCGGCGGCTTCCGCTACACCAGCGATCAGCTCGATGTGTCGCATATCCGACGCACCACGCTGGCCGGGCCGGGCATCAACGGCAATTTCGATCGCGGCGTGAACAACGAATATATTCGTCTCGTTGCAGCCGGCATATTGCCAAACGTCGCCGCGGCCCAAGCAGTGGCGTCGTCGGATGGTGTGCCCTTCACGGCCAAGACGACCAATGACAATTGGTCGGGCAAGGCCGGCGTGCAATATGACATCGCGCGCCAATCGACTGCCTATGCGACCTATTCGCGCGGCTATAAGGGCCCGGCGTTCAACGTGTTCTATAATCTCACGGGAACCGGCACCAACGCGATCGAGCCGGAAACCGCCGACGCCTATGAGATCGGCCTGAAGAACACTTTCTTCGACGGCAAGCTGGTGCTCAACCTCGCTGCTTATTACGCCAAATACCATAATTTCCAGGCCAACAATCCGGACTTCGTCGCCGGCGTCCTGGTCACGCGGTTCACCAATGCCGGCGAAATTTCGACCCGTGGCGGCGAGCTCGATCTGGTGTTCCAGCCGGTGCGCGATCTCTCGTTCAGCGGCGGCTTGGCCTATACCGATGCGCATATCGACCAGTTCAAGGTGCCCGCCAACGGCAACGCCACCGGCGTGATCCCCAACGGTACGACGCTTGGCTATGCCCCAAAATGGAAGGGTTCGCTCGGCGCCGACTATCGTATCCGCACCGGCGGCGTGGTCGATTTCACCTTGGGCGCACAGGGCTCCTACCAGTCGAAGCAGATCTCGCAGCTCGACGCTTCGGAGATCGTTCGCGTTGCGACGACGATCAAGGGCTATGGCCTGGTCGATCTGGCCGTCGGCGTGGTCGATAACGACGATCGCTTCCGCATCGGCTTCCAGGTCAAGAACCTGTTCGACCAGAGCTTCGCCAGCGCGATCACCAGCGGTGGCCCCGGTGGCGCGTACCGCTATCTCATCCCGCGCGAAGCCGATCGCTATTACGGCATCACCGGGCGGGTGAACTTCTGATCCCTAAATCCTCCTCGAGCTTCGCTCGGGGAGGGGGACCACCCGGCCACTTCAGCCGGGTGGTGGAGGGGTACTGGCCGCGAGCGCGACGTTTTTGGCGTACCCTTCCGTCTCGCTGCGCGAGCCACCTCCCCGAGCAAAGCTCGGGAAGGAATTAGTGCCCCATCACCACCACGTCCCCGCCATCGTCCGCCACCGGCACGATCACCGGGATCAGCAGCTGCACGCAGCCGAGCGCCAGCAGATACGAACACGAACAGATCGCCAGCAGCGGGCCGTAACCATAGCCATGCGCCAGCGACACCGCGGCGAGCTGGATCAGCACGATCGACCACATATTGCCGCAGAAGGCGGCAATGCCGATGGTCGAGCCGACCGCGCGCGCCGGGAACACGTCGGTGGTCAGCCCGAACACGTTGGTCGAGAAGCCCTGGTGCGCAAACAGCCCCAGCCCCAGCAGCCCGGCCGCGGCCCAGGCGCTGTCGACGAACAGCACGCCGGTGACCGGTAGGATCAGCAGCGCATAGATCAGCATCGTCGTCTTGCGCGCGCGATTGACGCTCCAGCCGCTCGCCATCATCTTGGTCGGCAGCCAGCCGCCGGTCAGCGCGCCGCACGCCGCCATCACATAGACCAGCGCGACGGGTAGCCCGACCGTGCCTTGCGGCAGCCCGAACATGCGGTGGAACAGATCGGGCAGCCAGGCGAGCATGAAGAACCACACCTGATCGGACAGCACCTTGGCGATGGCGATGGCCAACGTCTTGCGATCGCGCACCAGGCTGAGCCATTTGATCGGCGCTGGTTTGACCGCGTCTGCCGCGACCGGCTCGACCCGCACCATCAGCCACACCACGACCCAGACCAGCCCGAGCCCGCCGGCGACGAGAAACGCCGCCTTCCAGCCGAACGCCACGGCCAGCGCGGGGATCACCAGCGGCGTGACGATCGCGCCGATATTGGGCGCGGTATTGCCGATGCCGAGCGCCATCGAGCGCTCCTTCTGGGTGAAATAGGTCGCCGCGGTCTTCACCGCCGCCGGCGTGCCGATCGATTCGGCCGCGCCCAGCACGACGCGCGAGGCGACGAACCCGCCGACCGTGCTGACCAAGGCATGCGCCATCCCGGCCAGGCTCCAAATGCCGACGCCGAGCGCGAAACCAAGCCTGAGCCCGACGCGATCGATGAACCAGCCGGTGCCGAGGAACGCCACCGCGGCGGCGAACTGGAAGGCCGAGATCATGTTGGCGTAATCGCCATCGCTCCAGCGGAATTCCGCCTCCAGCGTGGGCTTCAGCAAGGCCAGGATCTGGCGATCGACATAATTGAGCATGATCGCGAAAAAGACCAATGCGACGATGATCCACCGTCTGCGCTCCTGCGCCGTACCCGTCATCATTCCGCTCCCATTCCGCTTTTCCGATAACGTTGTCATACCAAGCGGGACTCCGCTAGAGGCTAATCTCTAGCCGTCACCCCGGACTTGTTCCGAGGTCCACCGTCCCGCATCGTCGGCACGGCATGGTGTGCGGCACGGTGGACCCCGGAACAAGTCCGGGGTGACGACAGGGGGGTAGAATTGGCCATAGCGAAACGCCCGCTGCCGATGGCAGCCGACCTGTACGGCGATATCGAGCCCTCCCCGCAAGGCACGTGGCAGACCTATTTCCCCGGGCTGGCCATCGTCGCCGCCGGCACGCTGGCCGCCGCCTTCATCTCCGATCATTATGGCGCGCCGCTGACCTTGATGGCGCTGCTCATCGGCCTGGCGCTCAATTTCCTCAGCGCCGATACGCGCCTGACGCCTGGTCTTGCCTTCGCCTCCCGCTCGCTATTGCGCTGGGGCATCGTCCTGGTCGGCGTGCGCATCACCTTCGGGCAGATCGTCGATCTCGGCCCCGTCGCTTTGCTCTGCGTGCTCGTCATCGTCGCGCTGACGATCGGCGCGGGCATCCTGGCGGCCCGGCGCTTCGGTTTCGATACCGCGTTCGGCACGCTGGCCGGCGGCGCGGTGGCGATCTGCGGCGCCTCCGCCGCGATGGCGCTGGCCACCACGCTGGGCGAGCGCCGCGCCAGCCAGGCGCAACTGACCATGGTGCTGGTCGGCATCTCCGCGCTCAGCGCCTTGGCCATGGTGCTGTACCCGATCGCCGCGCACGCGCTGCAGCTCAGCGACCTCAAGGCCGGTTTTCTGTTGGGCGCGGCGATCCATGACGTCGCGCAGGCGCTGGGCGCCGGCTATTCCTATTCCGACGCCGCCGGCGGGATTGCCGCGATCGTCAAGCTGACTCGCGTCGCCCTGCTCGCGCCGGTGCTGGCGATCGTCGCCTTGTTCCTGCGTGGCGACGAGAGCCGTGCCAAGGGCCCCGGTATCCCGTGGTTCGTGGTCGGTTTCTTCGTGCTGGCGGGGATCAATTCGTTCGGTATCATCCCGCCGGTGGTGGCCAAGGGAGCGGAGCAGATCGCCGCCGGTCTGCTCGCCGCCGCGGTGACGGCGACCGCGATCCGCTCGCCACTGTCGCAATTGTTGGAGGCGGGGCCGAAACCGCTGTTCGTAATCCTGGTCGCGACGGTGGTGGCGTTCCTGCTGGCGCTGGGGGCGGCATTGCTGCTGATCGGGTGAGCTTACTTAAGACGCCGCCGGCCCCGTCGATCCCCGCGTGACCAGCTCATAGCCCACTTCGCGCCGCTCGACCGGCGCGTCCGCCCCCGCCAGCAGCAGATCCGCCGCCGCATAGCCCATCGCCCGGGTCGGCTGGCAGATGGTGGTCAGCGGCGGCCACACCACGCTGGCCAAGGCGGTATCGTCGAACCCGGCGACCGAAAGCTGCTCGGGCACCCGCACCCCGCGGCGATGCGCCGCCGCCAGCACGCCTGCCGCCATGTCGTCGCTCGAGGCGAAGATCGCGCTTGGCGGCGCGTCCAGATCGAGCAACGCCGCCGCTGCCGCCGATCCGGAGGCGAAATCGTACCGTCCCTGACGCACCAGCGTTTCGTCGAGCGTGATCCCTGCCGCGGCCAGCGCCGTGGCATATCCGTCGAAGCGCTGCGCGCTCGTGACATAATCCGGATGCCCGCGCACGAACCCGATGCGCCGATGCCCAAGCCCGATCAGATGCTCGGTCATCATCCGCGCCGCGCCCTCATTGTCGATGAAGCTCGACGAGGTCAGCCCGACATCGCCGCCCGGCGAGACGCGCACGAAGCGCACCCCGCGCCGCTCGAGCAGTTCGAGCACCGCGGCATAATCGGTTACCGGCGGAGTCAGGATCAGCCCATCGACGCTGGTCGCATCGACAAGATTTTCGATATCCTCGATCAGCGTCGCCGAATCGCGGTCATAAGGCTGGGCGATCATCCGCACGCCTTCCTCGACACAGCGGTCGCGGATCCCCGACTGCATCTCATAGACATAATAGGGGCTGGGATTGTCGCAGATCAGCGCGATCTGGAAGCTGCGTTTCCCCGCCAGCGCGCGCGCCGCCATGCTCGGGCGGAACTTGAGCAGCGCCACCGCCGCCTCCACGCGCTGCCGCGTTTCCACACCGACATAGCGCTCATTGTTGAGCACACGCGATACCGTCTTGATCGACACCCCCGCTTCGCGGGATACGTCCTTGATGGTCACGCGCAAAACTTCACTCCGGTCGCTCGGTTCGTCGCCGGATGTGCCTCACCCCGGCCTACCCGTCCAGTCGCTTGCCGCCACTGTCCTATTCAGCTAATACAGTCTTTCGCTGCCGTTCACCAAGCGGCGGCGGATTGATCCGGAACCCAGCATGCGTCCTTACCCGTTCACCCCGGCCACCGCGCCCTCGAGCCAGCCCGATCGCGGCGCCGAACCCCCGGCCCAGCCCGGGCCCGCTCCGGCGGGCTACGATCCCTATCGCCCGGAGCCGGAGGACGATCGCAATTATAGCAGCAACCTGCCGGTGCCCTATCGCCGCTCGCGCTGGCGCTGGTTGCCGCGCATTGCCGGGGTCGGCGTCATCCTGTTCGTGCTGGCGGTGATCTGGCTGGCCTTTACCGCGCCTTTGTCCAAATCGCTCGAGCCGCTCACCCCGCCGAGCATCACCTTGCTTGCCTCGGACGGGACGCCGATCGCCCGGCGCGGGTCGATCATCGGCAAGCCGGTCGATGCCGCCAAACTGCCCGCCAACGTCACCAACGCGTTCCTGGCGATCGAGGACCGGCGCTTCAAATCGCATTGGGGCGTGGACCCGCGCGGCATCGCCCGCGCCTTCTGGCACAATATCACCAGCGACGGCCGCAACCAGGGCGGCAGCACGATCACGCAGCAGCTGGCCAAAAACGCCTTTCTCGATTCCGACCAGACGGCGGCGCGCAAAATCCGCGAAGTGATGATCGCCTTCTGGCTCGAGGCGTGGCTGTCGAAGGACGAGATCCTGTCGCGCTATCTGTCGAACGTCTATTTCGGCGATAACGTCTACGGCCTCACCGCGGCCGCCAAACACTATTTCAATCGCACGCCCGACGATCTGTTGATCGGCCAGGCGGCGATGCTCGCCGGGCTGGTCAAGGCACCGTCCCGGCTCGCCCCCACGATCAATCTCGACGGCGCGCGTGCTCGGCAGAAACTGGTCGTCGGGGCGATGGCCGATGGCGGCTTCATTACCAAGGCCGAAGCGGCCGATGTGCGCCCGGCGCGGCTCGCCACCAACCGCATCAAGCCGCTGCCCGACGGCACCTATTTCGCCGATTGGGTGCTGCCCGAAGCGCGCGACCGTGCCGGTGAGATCGCGCAGGAGACCACGGTCAAGACCACGCTCGATCGCCGCTTGCAAACCGCCGCCGAACGCGTCGTGCGCGGCGCCGGCCTGCGCGATGCGCAGGTCGCCTTGGTGGCGATGCGCCCGGACGGCCGCGTCGTGGCGATGGTCGGCGGCAAGGACTACAAGACCAGCGGGTTCAACCGCGCGGTGCAGGCGCGCCGCCAATCGGGTTCGACGTTCAAATTGTTCGTCTATCTCGCCGCACTGCGCAGCGGTCTTACGCCCGACTCGATGGTCGAAGACGAACCGGTGACGATCGCCGACTGGAGCCCCAAGAATAGCGACGGCCGCTATGCCGGCAATATCACATTGCGCCGCGCCTTCGCCAAATCGAGCAACGTCGCCGCCGCGCGCCTGACGCAGCAGGTCGGCGTCAAGAACGTGATCCGCGCCGCGCGCGATCTCGGCATCACCACGCCGATCCCCAATGAAGCGACGATCGCCTTGGGCAGCGCGACCGGCTCGTTGCTCGAGCTGACCTCGGCTTATGCCGCGATCGGGGCGCAGGGCTATCCGGTGCGCGCGCGCGGCGTCGAGCAACAGGGCGATCGCAGTTGGTATCAGAGCTTTACCGAGCGCTCGCACCCGCTGACCGGCAGCTTGCGCGACAATATGCTCGATCTGCTCTCCGCCTCGGCCGAAACCGGCACCGGGCGGCAGGCGGCGCTGTCGATCAAGACCTATGGCAAGACCGGCACGACCTCGGACAATCGCGATGCCTTGTTTGTTGGCTTTGCCGGCGATCTGGTGGTCGGCGTGTGGGTCGGCAATGACGACAATACCAGCAATGCCGGCCTCTCCGGCGGCGGCCTGCCGGCGAGGATCTGGCGCGACTTCATGATGCGCGCGCTGAACGTCGGCCCGGCCGTGGCGCCAGAACCCGAGCCGGCCGCCATCGAGGAGGAGGAGGGCAATGGCCTCGGCCTCGACGATCTCGGGATCGATGGCGTGCGCTTGCCCGAAGGCGAGATCGAAGGCTTGGGGCTCAACCTGCGCGTCGGCCCGGATGGCATCGAGATCAACCGCAGCCGCGGTCGCGACCGCGATCGCGAAGAGGGCCGTGACGACCGGCGGCGCGAGGAGCGCGCGCCGCGGGATGACGAGCCGGAGGAAGACGAGTTTTAACGGGTAGCGAGCCGGAGCCTCCGTGGCGTGGTACCTGCCCGGCAGGACGATCCGTCACCCCAGCGCAAGCTGGGGTCTCGTGCGGCTCTTGTCCGACCTTGGCCGCTTGAGATCCCAGCTTTCGCTGGGATGACGGAACGATGCGGGCGCGCGATCGCCGTCACATTCGCGCACTATATGCCCGGTTGACGCCACCCCCACCGCACCGCAATGCCCACCCCATGCGCTTCTTCTCAGACAATGCCGCCCCCGTGCACCCCGCCGTCCTGGCCGCGCTCGGCCAAGCCAATACGCTCGACACCGCCTATGATGGGGACGCGCTGAGCAAATCGCTCGACGCGCGCTTCTCGGCGCTGTTCGAAACCGAAGTGACGGCCTTGTGGGTGCCGTCCGGCACGGCGGCCAATTGCCTTGCGCTGGCGGCGCTCTGCCCACCCTATGGCGGCGTGGTGTGCCACCGCGATGCGCATATCCAGAATGACGAATGCGGCGCGCCCGAATTCTACACGCACGGCGCCAAATTGATGCTCGGCGACGGCGACGGCGCCAAGCTGACCCCGGCGACGATCACCACCCTGCTCGACAGCATCGCCAACGACGTCCACCGCGTCCAGCCGCACGCGCTGTCGATCACCAACGCTACCGAATATGGCCGCGTCTACACGCCTGGCGAGGTCGCCGCGATCGGTGCGCTAGCCAAGGCGCGCGGTCTGGGCTTCCATATGGATGGCGCGCGTTTCGCCAATGCCGTCGCGCATCTGGGCTGCAGCCCGGCCGACGTCACCTGGCGCGCGGGTATCGATATCCTCAGCTTCGGCTTCATCAAGAATGGCGGGATGAGCGCCGAGGCGCTGATCTTCTTCAAGCGCGATCTTGCCGCCGCGACGCTGATGCGCCGCAAGCGCGCCGGCCTGTTGCTGTCCAAGGGCCGCTATCTCGCCGCGCAATTGCTGGCCATGCTCGACGATGACCTGTGGCTGGAAACGGCGCGCGCGGCCAATGCCGGCGCGGCCTTGCTGGCCGGGGCCGCCGGCGACCGCCTGCTCCACCCGGTCGAGGCCAACGAGCTGTTCCTGCGCGCCACCGCGGACGAAGCGGCGCGCTTGCGCGCCAAGGGTTTCGATTTCTACGATTGGGCCGACGGCGAAATCCGCCTGGTCACCTCGTGGGACCAGCAGCCTGAGCAGATCCGCCCACTCGCCGAAGCGATCGCGGCGCTTTAATCCTCCCCGGAACGGGGAGGGGGGCCGCTCGGCTCCTTCAGCGGAGTGGTGGAGGGGGCGGGCCGGTACCGCGACGCGTTGGAACAGCGCGCTCACGCAACCGTCCCGTGGCCGGCCCGCCCCCTCCACCATTTGCGTGAAGGACGCAAATGGTCCCCCTCCCCGTCCCGGGGAGGAGTACGTTACAGCCCGAAGCGCAGCGTCGCGCGGATGTCGCGGCCCGCCAATGGCGCGAAATCCTTCAGGAAGCTTGCGCTGCGCCGCGCTTCGACATCGAAGATATTGTTCGCGCTGATCAGGAAGCTGGTCTTGCTATGCTTGCCGAAGGGCGAGAAGCCGATCGAGGCATTGACCATCGTATAATCGTCGGTCGGGGTTTCGAACGTAGCGATGCGGTTCTGCTCGAACACATGTTCCACTTCCACGCGGCCCTGCAGCCGATCGCCCTGCGCCTCGATTCCCCCCAGCACGCGCGCCGGCGGAATGCGCGGCACATCGCCCTGATCGATGATGTTGGCGCGGACATAATCGCCGAGCAGATCGGCATTGACCGTATATTGACCCAAAGTCGCGACGCGCAGCGAGGCATCCGCCTCGAACCCGTAATAACGCGCATCCTGCTGCTGATACTGGAAGCAGGGCAGATCCACGTCGCGGCCGGACGGCGCTGCGGCCGCTTCGCATACCGCCTGACCGACCTGGTTCTCCGAAATATAGTTGGAGAACTTCGTATAATAGGCCGACGCATCGAGGCTGAAGCCATCGCCATGCACGTGCATCGTCGCTTCCGCGCCATTCGACTTTTCCAGCCGGAAATCGGCATTGCCCAGCTCATAGGCTTGCGTGCCGGCATGCCCGCCATTGGCGAACAATTCCTCCGCCGACGGCGCGCGCTCGGTGTGCGACAGGTTGAGCCCGAAGCGCACCGCATCGGTCACGCCGTAGGACGCGCCGATCGACCCCGACACGGCCTGGAAGGTGCGCTCGCCATTGAAGAAGCGTTCGTCCCCCGCAATCGTCCGCGCCGCAGCGGAGGTCGCTTCGTAACGCAGCCCGCCTTCGGCCTTGAACTTGCCCGAACTATATTGTTGCAGCGTGAACAATCCGGTCTGGTTGGTCTCGTTCCTGGGCAGAAACGCCTCATCGCCCTTCACATCGAAGATCCGGTTGAAGAACTGCACGCCGCTCGCCCCCTGCCAGCCGCCGCGATTGGCCTGGACCAGCTCGAGCCGCCCCTCGAGCCCCTTGTTGAAGAAGGCGGTGCCGACCGAATTGTCCGGCTCCAGCTCGAAATGGCGATAGGTCGCCTGGCCGGCACGCAGCCGGATCTTGTCGAGGAAGCCGCCGCCGGTATTGACCTCGGCGCGCAGATCGACGCGGTTCTGCACCACGTCGAGCCGCGGCGCTTCCTGCTCCTGGCCCACCTCCGTCGCGTAGCGGATCGGGACGCCGTACAGGCTGTCATAATGGCTGTAGGACACGCCCAGCGTGCCGGTATCGGTGATGATCGCCGCGCCGACGCCCGCGGTCCAGGTTTCCGCCGCCGAATTGGGCAATCTGCCTTTCAGATTGGCGGACGCAGCGAAGTCGATCGGCTCATCGCTATCCTGCGGCAGCCCGACCTGCGACAGCGCCGCGGCGCGCGCGGTCTTGGACAGCAGATAGCCCTTGCCGGTGCGCAGATCGCCGGTCTTCAAATATGATCCATCGGCATGCAGCACGAGATGCTCGCCCACCGCCACGTCGCCGGCCATGCCGCCCGAGCGCTCGTCCGATGCCGAGCCGTAATTGGCGATGCCGTTCAGCCGGTAACCGTTGGCCGGCACGGTGCGCGGAATACGCGTATCGACGACATTGACCACGCCGCCCACGGCCGACGAGCCGAACAACAAGGCCGACGGCCCGCGCAGCACTTCGATACGCTCGGCGAGCAACGGATCGATGATCACGGCATGATCGGCCGAGGTGTTCGACACGTCGATCGAGCCGATCCCGTCGGTCAGCACGCGAATACGCTCGCCCTGGAAGCCGCGCAGGATCGGGCGCGACGCGTTAGGGCCAAACGACGATGCCGACACGCCCGGCTGGCGCGCCAGCGTCTCGCCGATGGTCGGCCGGAGTTCGCGGGTCAATTCCTCGCCGGTGAGGATCGAGGTGCCCTGCAACACATCGGTTTCGCTGCGCGAGACCGGCGCGGTGACGATGATCTCCTGCCCTTCCTTGCCCGCGTCGGTCGAGGTCTGCGCCATGGCAGGTAGGGAAACGGTCAGCGCGGTACCGGCAAGCAAAAGCGAACGAATCATGGTGGGCCCTTTATCGTGATCTTGTGCGGCGCAATAAATGATATGATACAAAGTCTCAAGCCGCTTCACCGCGCTTCCCGAACGCTTCGCCCGCCGCTAGGATTGTGGCGCCCTGCAATGAACGGACCCGAAATGCCCCGCCTGCGCTCGCTCTTGTTCGTCCCCGGCGACCGCCCCGAGCGGATGGAAAAGGCGCTCGGGCTTGGCGCCGACGCGCTGATCCTCGATCTCGAGGACGCGGTGGCGCTGCCCAACAAGCCCGCCGCTCGCACCGCCGTTGCCGCCTTGCTTGCCAAGCGGCCGCCGATGACGATTTTCGTGCGCATCAACCCGCTCGACAGTGGCCTGGCGGAAGCCGATCTGGCCGCCATCCTGCCCGCCCGGCCCGACGGCATCGTGTTGCCCAAGGCCGAGGGCGCGGCCTCGCTCCGCATGCTCGATGCGCAGCTGACTGGCGACACGCTGATCCTGCCGATCGCCACCGAAACGCCGGCGGCGATCTTCGCGCTCGGCACTTATGGTGGCGTGACCGCGCGGCTCGCCGGGCTCACCTGGGGCGCCGAGGACCTCCCCGCTGCGATCGGCGCGGCGACCTCGCGCGAGCCCGACGGCAGCTACACGGCGCCCTATCAGCTCGCCCGATCGCTGACCCTGTTCGGCGCGCATGCCGCCGGCGTGCCGGCGATCGAAA
The DNA here is from genome assembly GCF_036663635.1 of Parasphingomonas puruogangriensis. NCBI lineage: Bacteria > Pseudomonadati > Pseudomonadota > Alphaproteobacteria > Sphingomonadales > Sphingomonadaceae > Parasphingomonas > Parasphingomonas puruogangriensis. The sequence goes on from NZ_JAXOJI010000005.1 coordinate 128,060, forward strand.
CCGTCTATCCCGATTTCCGCGATCTCGACGGCCTCGCCGCTTATGCCGCGCGCGGCCGGCGCGACGGCTTTACCGGCATGATGGCGATTCATCCGGCGCAGGTCGCGGTGATCAATGCCGCTTTCTCGCCGTCCGAGGCGGAAATCGCCCATGCCCGCGCCGTCGTCGCCTTGTTCGCCGCCAATCCCGATGCCGGTGCGCTCGCACTGGACGGCCGGATGGTCGACGCCCCCCACCTGAAGGCGGCCCGCGCGTTACTCGCCGGGATGGAGCAATGACCGCCCCGCGCGCCTGAGCCGGGCCCAGGCGCCGATCCCCCACCACATCAGCGCCCATAATGCGCCGAACCCCCAGCCGGTGAGCACGTCGCTCGGCCAATGCACGCCAAGATAGACGCGGCTGCAGCCGATCGCGCCGACCAGCAATGCCGCAGCGCAGATGATATAGCCGCGCACCAAGCGCCCGGGGACGATCTGCATGATCAATGCCGCCAGCGTGAGATAGACGATCGCGCTGCTCGTGGCATGGCCGCTGGGAAAGCTGGCGGAGGATACGGTGACGAGATGGTCGATGATCTCGGGGCGCGGCCGTGCGACGATCGACTTGGCGACGGCGACGGCGATGGCCCCGCTGATCGTGCCGCCCAGCACCAGCCACATCGTCAACCATAGGCGCTTGAGCGCCAGGAAGCCGATGACGATGACGGTGATGACGGTCAGCACGGTCACGCCGCCGAGCGCGGTGATATCGACCATGGCCGAGCGCACCCAGGGCGGGCCGATCGGTATGCCGTGCGCGCTGCCATGCCGCGTCCACAGCATGATCGCGCGATCGACGCTCAATTCCCAGCCGCGATCGATCAACGCGCCGACCGCGCCAACGATCAGGATCGCCAGGCCCAAGGCCGCGCCGGAGATCAGCAGCCACGGCAGATGGCGGACATTGCCCGGCACGACGCCGCGCGCATCGGCACCCTCGGCATGGATCGCATGATGCGGCGGGAGGGAGGTGGCGGTCATCGCATACGCCTGACTTGGTGGGCCCGTCGGGATTCGAACCCGAGACCTACAGATTAAAAGTCCGTTGCTCTACCAACTGAGCTACGGGCCCGACCAAGGGATGCGCGTTACGGACGCGCGCGCCTGCGGTCAACCGCCTGCGCCCGGTAAGTCAGTTGGCGGATGCTAAAGCCCGTCACCGGATCGCGCCAATCGGGGACGATCCACAGCAGACAATCCAGCACGAAGCGCCGCTCGCGGAACGCACGATGTGGCACGGCCAGGGCCGGCGCGCGCCACACCCCGCCCGACCACAGAACGATATCGAGATCGATCACCCGCGCACCCCAGCGCCGCCCGCGGCGCCGGCCGAAATCGCGCTCGAGTCGCTTGAGCCGGGCGAGCAAGGCGGGCGGCGTCTCCATCGTTTCGATCAACGCTACGGCGTTGGCGAAGCGCCGGATCGACGGCCCGAGCGGTGCGGTGGCGAGGATCGGCGACGCCGCGCGCACATCGCCCAGCGCGCGAATCGCCGCCGCCACTTCGCGCGTCGGCGCCCCATGACGGCCGCGACGATTGGATCCGATGGCAATGACATAGCGGTAGGTCACCCAGCCGCCCTACCGTATCCGGCCCGGCTGTACACCGGGCGGTTGATCGACCGTCCCGCTCGCCTGCGCCTCGGGGACGTATTCCGACGCGACTATGCCTCGATCAGCCCGCGCACCACGCCGTCCGCCGCCGGCGTCAGCCGGACCTGCGCGGCCATCCCTTCCTGATCATTATAGCGCAGCAACCCGCTGGTACGCAGCGCAAGTACCCAGCGGAGCGTCACCGCACCCGGCAAGGGCACCGCGTCGCACAATTTCTGCACCGTCACGCGCCGCCCGCGTTCGTGCGCGATGAACAGGCTGAGCAGCAGATCCCACGCCACATCGTTGACCACCATGTCATAGGCGGCAAACGCCGCCAGCCGCGTCTGGCTGAAGGCCAGCATGCGCGTGGCGATGTCATGCGCCGTGGGCCGCCCGCTGCCCGCCGCGCCGATAAATCTCTCTGGCATTGCCTGCGGTTCCCGACCCTGTTCAGATGTTCTGGCGGATCCAGTCGGGATCCGCGCCGTGCCGCTTCAGTCGCTGGAAGTGCAGCGTCGTCCCCACCATTAACATCAGCAGCATCGGATAGGCGATGCGCGAGATGACCACGAAATAGACGATCGGCAGCACGTCCTGCTGGTACAGCATGGCGATATGGACCAGCAGCGCGAACAGCTGGAACGCGGCGATCCAGATCGGCCAGAAGCGGTTCGCCCATAAGGCCACCGCGACCAGCACGGCCAGCAAGGCGACATCGATCAGCAACAGCCCGAATTCGGTATCCTGATAACGCGCATCGGCCAGCGGCCGGGCCGCGAAGCTGGCAGTGGCGGCAGCGATGAACGCCACCGCCACCACGCGTTCCGGTGCGCCCCCCCGAACGAATGCGTACAACGCCGTGGCGCCGAGCAGCACGTTGAACAGGATTACGAGCACCGGACGGTTTCCGGCGCGGTTGGGGTCGAGGCAACCGCGCCGAAAGTCATGCTGCGACCCGCAGGTGATCCGGGCGCAGGTGATCGGGACGCGCCACGCCGGTGAGCAGCTTGGAGGGCGGCTTGGGGCCTTCCTCGCCAAAGCTGATCACCGGCAGGCCCATCAATTCGCGAACCTTGTCGAGATGCTTGTGCGTGGCGATGGTCTGGCGCCGCGCGGCGACCAACGATTGCACCGCCTCGGTCAGCGTATCGAGCGAATGCTGGCCCACCAAAGCCGGCAGCTTCGCCTCGACCCGTGCGCGCGGCAATGCGGCGGTCAGTTCCGCGCCGCAACTGACCGCTTCGTCGATCAGCATTTCGAGCTTGTAGAGCAACGTCCCGACCTGGCCGGCAATCGCTTGGGTATCGGTCATCACGATCATCCTCCGTGCTCGGCTCGCCGCGAGCCGGGTTGCGCCCGTCGTCAGGACACCACGACGCCGACGAACTGGAGGATCTTCCCCACCACGCTGAGCCCGAAGCCCAGCATGCCCACCGCCACCGCGAGTGCCGCCGGGATCGTGAAGATCCACAGCAGCCGCTGCCACACGGTCAGGGTGTTATACCTGCCCCCCCGGGGTCGGAGCGGCAGCCACCCGGCCCCCGCCGCATCGCTGTCGCCCGTCGGTGCCAGCGCCTCGGACGCCCCGGTGATGGCCGAATCCACCGGCAGAACAATGTCCGGTGGTTGGTATACCAATGGCTGGTATGTCCCGCCCTCGTGCAGCGCGAGCAACCGCGCCGCTTCGAAGCGCGTCGCCACCCCCAACGTACCGACGGCGCGGCCGATGCGTTTGTCGACCGTCACTGGGGACACGCCGAGCGTCTGCGCGATTTCCTTGGAATTGTGCCGCGTCAGCACGAGCCGCAGGCATTCGCGCTGCGGCTCGGTCACGCGGTCGAAGCGCGCCGTCGTCATGACTGGGATACCGCGTCACACATCCTGGACGAGGCGGCCGTACAGATCGGGCCGTCGATCGCGGAAGAAGCCGAACGCCGCGCGGTGGCGCTTGATACGGTCAAGGTCGAGCGTGGCGACGATCACGCCTTCTTCCTCGCGGCCGAGCTCGGCCAGGATGTCACCGCGCTCGTCGGTGATGAAGCTAGTGCCGTAGAAGGTCTGGCCATGTTCGGTGCCGATGCGATTGGCGGCGACGATCGGCACGACGTTCGACACGGCATGGCCGACCATCGCGCGCCGCCACAGCCGGGCGGTATCCAGCGAGGTATCGTGCGGCTCGCTGCCGATCGCGGTCGGGTAGAACAGGATCTCGGCGCCCATCAGCATCATCGCGCGCGCCGTCTCCGGATACCATTGGTCCCAGCACACGCCCACGCCCAAGGTCGCGTTCGGGCCAGGCCAGACCTTGAACCCGGTATTGCCGGGGCGGAAATAGAATTTCTCTTCATAACCCGGGCCATCGGGAATGTGGCTCTTGCGGTACACGCCCATCACCGCGCCATCCGGCCCGATCATCGCCAGCGAATTGTAGTGATGCGGCCCGTCCGCCTCGAAGAAGCTGGTCGGGATGGTCACAGCCAATTCCTTGGCCAGCGCCTGCATCGCCAGCACCGCCTGGTGCTGGCCGACCGGCTTCGCCTGCGCGAACAGCCCCTCATCTTCGACGCGGCAGAAATACTCGCCTTCGAACAGTTCGGGCGGCAGAATCACTTGCGCGCCCTGCCCGGCCGCCTCGCGCACGAGCGTCGAGACGCGGGCGATATTGGCGTCCATATGCGGGGTGAAGGCAAGTTGCAGTGCGGCGACGGTGATTTCGGTCATGACGGCGTCTTAGCCGTTCGCCCGAGGCGTATCAAATCAAGGAGATGGCGATGGATCGACTTTTCGAACGGAGCGCACAGGCCGTGGCGAGCTGGGCCGGGCGGCCGCCGGCGTTCGTGCTGGCCTTCACCATCGTGCTGATCTGGGCCATCACCGGGCCGCTATTCGACTATTCGAACACCTGGCAGCTGGTGATCAACACCGGCACGACGATCGTCACCTTCCTGATGGTGTTCCTGATCCAGAATGCGCAGAATCGCGACGCCAGCGCGATCCAGGCCAAGCTCGACGAGATCATCCGCGCGACCAAAGATGCGCGCAACGAATTCATCGGCATCGAGCACCTGACCGAAAAGGAACTCGAGCGCATCCGGGCGATGCTGGAGCGCGCCGGCGGCGACGACGCCATGCATCACGAATCGATCGAACGGATGCTGGATCGGCTGTAGCTTGTTCGTCTGCCCCTACGTCTGTCCGGCGCTGCCACTTGAGATCCCAGCCTGCGCTGGGATGACGATATTCGGCTGCAGCGTCGAAGCTGCAAAGGGTCAAGCCGGAATCTGCTGGCTGATACAGTGGAACGAGCCGCCGCCGGTCAGGATATGATCCGCCCGCAAGCCGACCGTCTCGCGCCCCGGGAACAACGCGGCGATGGCCGCCACCGCCGCCGCGTCGTTGGGCGCGCCGTACAGCGGTACGACCACCGTGGCATTGCCGATATAGAAGTTCATATAGCTCGCCGGCACGATCTCCTCATCGCGCAGGATGCGCCCCGGCGACGGGATCGTCACGATCTCCACGCCCGCTTCCTCGGCACGGCGCTTGGCGTGCTGGAAAACCTGCCAATTGGGATCGTTGTCCGCGCCTTCAGGCAAGGCCAGCCGGTGCGCGCCGACGAAGCGCGCGAGATTATCGACATGACCGTCGGTGTGATCGTTGACCAGTCCGTCGCCGAGCCACAGCACGCGAGTGAAACCGAGATCGTCGCGCAGCCGCGCCTCGATCTCGTCCTTCGACAGGCCCGGATTGCGATTGGGATTGAGCAGGCATTGCTCGGTGGTCACCACCAGCCCGGTGCCGTCGCCATCGATCGCGCCGCCTTCCAGCACCCAATCGCGGCCTTCCGTGACGATACCGCGCCGTGCCGCCAGCCGCAGCCCGACATCGTCGTCCCCCGGCAAGTCATATTTCCCGCCCCAGCCATTGAAGCCGAAATCGCGCGCGCTGCCGTCGCTCAGCACGATCGCCGCGGTATCGCGCAGCCAGATATCGCCGAACGGCTCGACTACCACGTCGGCGAAATCGCCCGCCACCGCCGTGGCGGCGGCGCCCGCCGCGTCATTGGCAGCGACCAGGATCACGCGCTCGCCGCGGCCCTCGGCATGCACCGCGCGGGCGAAGGCGACGACCTCCGCACGCGCCGGTTCGAGATCCTCGAGCCACAATTCGGCATGGCTGGGAAAGCCGATCCACACCGCCTCATGCGGCGCCCATTCCGCCGGCTGCACTATCATCGTCATGTCACTTCGCTCCAGCGCGGCTCTTGTCGCGGGTGTCGCGGAATTCGGCCGTGGGGTACCAGTTCGGCCAGGCAGTGCCGGCCGCCAGGCTATGGCCGAGGCCATAATAGATCGTCAGATCGGAAACCGCGCCGTCCCACTGCCACCTGGCGTCATATTCGTCCTGCGGCTTGTGATAGCGATTGACGGTATAATCTTCCGCCGCCGCGCGTCCCGCGGCAGTGCCGCCAACGACCAGATCCTCGCCGCTCTCGCCATACAGCATCGGCACGCCCAATTTGGCCATGCTGAAATGGTCGGAGCGATAATAATAGCCCTTTTCCGGCGTCGGCTCGAGCCCGATCACGCGGCCCTCAGCAGCGACCAATGACTTGACAAGATCTTCGAGCTCGGACTTGCCCGCGCCGACCAGCACGAAATCCTTCGCCTTGCCGACCACGTTGAGCCCATCCATGTTGACCCCGCCGACCGTCTGGGCGAGCGGGAAGACCGGGTTTTCGGCATAGAATTTAGACCCCAGCAGCCCCGATTCCTCGCCCGTCACGGCCAGAAACACCTGGCTACGCCTGGTCGGCCCGGCTTTCACCGACGCCTCGGCGATCGCCACCAACCCGGCGATACCGGACGCGTTATCGACTGCGCCGTTGCAGATGTCGTCGCCCTTCACCGCGTCGCAGCGGCCGAGATGATCCCAATGCGCGGAATAGAGCACGACCTCGTCCGGCGCGCTCGTGCCGGGCAGCATGCCGACCACGTTCTTCGAGGCCTGGCGCCGGATCGTGTTGGTAAAGCCGACGCTGGCCTTCACGCCCAATGGCACCGCCTTGAATCCCTTGGTCGCGGCGGCCTTGGCCAGCGCGGCGAAATCCTTGCCCGCGCTGGCGAACAGTGCCTGGGCCACCGGCTTCTGGATCCAGCCCACCGCCTGCGATTGATCCATATGATCGCCCGGCGTATCCTGTTCAAGCTGCGGCCCGGTCCAGGACGATTGCACCACGCCCCAGCCGTAGGCGGCCGGCTCGGTATCGTGCACGATGATCGCCGCGGCGGCGCCCTGGCGTGCGGCTTCCTCGAACTTGTAGGTCCAGCGCCCGTAATAGGTCATCGCGCGGCCGCCGAACTCGCCCTGCAGCCCTTGCGTCTGCCAATCGGGATCGTTGATCAGGATGACCACCGTCTTGCCCTTCACATCGACCCCGGCATAATCGTTCCAGCCGCGCTCGGGCGCGTTGACGCCGTAGCCGACGAACACCACGTCGCTATCCTTGATCGCGATCCTGGGCGTCACGCGGTACGTCGCGATCACCAGATCGGAGCGATAGGCGGCGGAGACCGGGGTCTTGCCCCCGGTAAAGGTCAGCGGCGTCACGTCGTTCGCACTGATCTCGACCAGCGGCACGTCCTGATACCAGCTGCCCTTATTGCCGGGCTTGAGCCCCGCCTGCTTGAATCGTTCGACGATATAGCCCGTCGTCTTGTCCTCCGCCGGCGTGGTCGGCGCCCGGCCTTCATAGGCATCGGACGACAAGGTCTGCGTGACGGTCTTCAGCGTCTCGACCGAGATGGCGGGTGTCGCCTGCTGCGCGGCCGCCGGGCCGGTCATGAGCAGGACGGCGATAAAGACTGGACGCATCGGCGGCGGACTCCATTGGCTAAGGTAATACGGCGTGTGGCAGCGCGAGCACATTGGCGCAAGACGAGACGCCCGACGCTGGACCGATCAAAAAAGCCGGATATACCCTTGTCAACTAACGGTGGAATAAGTCGTGGAATCATTGGTATTAGTGACCGTTGCGGTCGGCGCCACGGCAGCAAGCTGGGCGGGCGCGCAAACCGCCGCCAAGTCGCCGGCCGACATCGCAAAGGCGTTCGGCGCGCGCGAGGGGATCCAGGATATCAGCCTGTCGCCCGACGGCCGGAAAGTAGCGATCATCAAGCCGGACGGACCCCGCGCATCGGTCCTGACGATCGGCGATCTCACCACCGGCGCATCGGCCGGGATCATGCGATCTTCCGGCGATCCGGAAAAGTTCAGATATTGCCGTTGGACCACGAACACGCGGATCGTCTGCCGCATTTCGTTGATCAGCGATGCGACTGGCCAATTGGCCGGCTTCACGCGGCTGATCGCGATCGATGCCGACGGCAAGAATTTCAAAATGCTCACGCAGACGCCGTCATCGCGCGCGACCAACATCATGCAGTATGGCGGCGACATCATCGATTGGACCGGGAACGGGCAAGAGGGCTCGGTGCTGATGCTGCGCAGCTTCATCGCCGACAACACTATCGGCACGCGGCTCGCCAACAGCAAGGAAGGTGGCGGTGTCGATCGTGTCGATACCATTTCGCTCCAGCGGCAGACGATCGAACAGCCGCGCGTCAACGCTACCGATTATATCAGCGACGGCCTGGGTGCCGTCCGAGTGATGGGCATTCTCTCTAATAATGTCGGCGGCTATATGGGCGACAAGATCAATTATAGTTATCGCAAGGCGGGCGAGCGCGCCTGGCAACCGCTCGGCAACTATGCGTTCGGTCTTACCGGCGGCACGGGGTTCAACCCGCAGGCGGTCGATCCGAAACTCAACGCCGTCTATGCGTTCGACGATGCCGAAGGGCGCCGCGTGTTGACGCGGGTCGCGCTCGACGGATCGTTGAAGCGAGATATCGTGGTTGCGCGTCCCGATGTCGATGTCGACGACGTCATCCGCATCGGCCGCCAACAGCGCGTGGTCGGCGCCAGCTATGCCAATGAAAGCCGTTCGTTCGTCTTCTTCGATCCCGAACTGGATCGGTTGAGCCGATCGCTTGGCAAGGCGCTGCCCCAACAGCCGCTGGTGCGCTTCACCGACGCGACCACGGACGAACGGCAATTGCTGCTCCAGGCCGGCAGCGACGATAATCCAGGCACCTATTACCTGTTCGACAAGGCCAGCAAGAAGCTTGAGGAAGTGCTGCCGGCACGCCCCGAACTGGCCGGGATCGCGCTCGGCAAGATGACAGCGATCACCTACAAGGCGGCTGACGGTACGGTCATCCCCGGCTACCTGACCTTGCCCGCCGGAAGCAACGGTAAGGGCCTACCCGCGATCGTCATGCCACACGGCGGCCCAGGATCGCGCGACGAATGGGGCTTCGACTGGCTGGCGCAATTCTTCGCGGCGCGTGGCTTCGCCGTACTGCAACCGAACTTCCGCGGCTCGGCGGGCTATGGCGAGGCTTGGTTTAAAAATAACGGCTTCCAATCGTGGCGCACCGCGGTCGGCGATGTGAACGATGGCGGCCGGTGGCTACAATCGCAGGGCATCGCCGCCCCGGGCAAGCTGGCGGCGGTCGGTTGGTCCTATGGCGGCTATGCGGCGCTGCAGTCCGCGGCGCTCGACGCCGATCTGTTCAAGGCGATCGTCGCGATCGCGCCGGTTACCGATCTCGATACGTTGCGCAACGAGTCGCGCCTCTACGCCAATTTCCCGATCGTCGACCGTTTTATCGGGTCGGGAACGCACGTGGTGCAGGGATCCCCCGCGCGCCATGCCGCGGCGATCAAGGCGCCGGTGCTGCTGTTCCACGGCAATCGCGACATGAATGTTGGCGTTGGCCAATCACGGCTGATGGCAGACCGGCTGCGCGACGCCGGCAAGACGGTGGAATATGTCGAATTCAAAGGTCTTGATCACCAATTGGATGATTCTGCGGCCCGCGCGCAGATGCTCGAGAAGTCAGACGCCTTCCTGCGCAAGGCGCTGGGGATGTAACGCAAAAAGGGCGGCCCTTGCGGGGCCGCCCTTTCCGTATACGATCGTCGTCGCCAACCTTAGCGCGAGTAGAACTCGACCACCAGGTTTGGCTCCATCTTCACCGGATAGGGCACTTCGTCGAGCGTCGGGACGCGCGTGAAGGTTACCTTGGCGGGGCCGTCCGGCGCGACGTAATCGGGAATTTCGCGCTCGGCCAGGCTCTGCGCTTCCATCACCAGGGCCATTTCCTTGGCCTTGTTGCCGAGCGTGATCTCCATGCCCGGGAAGCAGCGACGCGAGGCGATGTTGCACTTCACGCCGTCGACGCGGATGTGGCCATGCGACACCAGCTGGCGGGCAGCGAACACGGTCGGCGCGAACTTGGCGCGGTAAACCAGCATGTCGAGACGCTGCTCGAGCAGGCCGATCAGGTTCTGGCCGGTATCGCCCTTCATGCGTGCGGCTTCGGTGTAGCAAGCGCGGAACTGCTTCTCGGTCACGTCGCCATAATAGCCCTTGAGCTTCTGCTTGGCGCGCAGCTGGATGCCGAAATCGCTGACCTTACCCTTGCGGCGCTGGCCGTGCTGGCCGGGGCCATATTCACGCTTGTTGACCGGCGACTTGGGCCGGCCCCAGATGTTCTCGCCCATACGGCGATCGAGCTTGTACTTTGCGGATGAACGCTTCGACATGATAGTTCCTAGACCAAATGCTTCTGACAAGACCGCACGCTAGGCGTGCGATCGATACCCGGTATCGCTCTATCCAAATCTCGGGAGATTGGGGCAGGGCCACCACTTCACCGGGGTGTGGGGCCATTTGCGAAGGCGGGCGGGTAGCCGCGCGGGCCGCCAGAGTCAAGCAACCGCGTGTCAAGCTGGACACGCCGCGCCCGCCCCGGCAAGAGCATCGGCCATGACCGATCCCATCCTTGCCGGCCCCGATTGCACCACCATGATCGAGGTCCGCGCCGGCGTCGATCAGGTCGATCGCGAGTTGATCGCTTTGCTCGCCCGCCGCTTCGCCTATATGGACGCTGCCGCACGCATCAAACCGGAACGGAGCGCCGTGCGCGACGAGGGCCGCAAGGCGCAGGTGGTGTCGAACGCGATCGCCGCCGCGGAAGGCGCTGGCCTGCCGGCGGATGCGATCGCCGATCTGTGGGACGCGTTGGTCGAGGCGTCGATCGCCTACGAAATGGCTGCGTTCGACCGGCGTTGAGGTGTCGCTATAAATAAGTGCTTCCCCGGCGAAGGCCGGGGCCCAGTCGCGTAGGGCGAAGTAACAGCGCGCAACCCTCACCACAGCTGTTCCGCGACTGGGCCCCGGCCTTCGCCGGGGAAGCGCTTGTTATGCGGCGAATAGCTTACCCGCGCGGCCCCTTCTTGCCCGACAGCGCGCTCAGCACGCCGCGCATCGTGCGCACCTCCTGGCTCGACCAGCCGGGCTTGGTGAGCAAGGTGCGCAGCGTCCGCTTGGTCACCGGCGTGCGCGCCGGTGGATAGAAGAAGTTGGCCGCCTCCAGCATCGCATCGAGTTGCCCGATCATGCCGTCGAGCTCCTCCTGCGGCGCCGGCTCGGGCAGGTCGGTCTCCGGCGGCGAGGCCAGAGTGATCCCCTTCGACCATTCATACGCCACCAGGATCACCGCCTGGGCGAGATTGAGCGACCCGAATTCGGCATTGATCGGCACGGTGATGATCTCGCGCGCTAGCGCGACATCGTCGGTTTCCAGCCCGGAACGCTCCGGCCCGAACAGGATCGCCGAACGCCCCGGCGCAGCGTGGATCGCCACCGCCGCCTGTTCCGGCGTCACCACCGGCTTGGTCACGCCGCGCTTGCGCACCGTCGTCGCATAGACATGCGGGCAATCGGCCACCGCCGCCGCCACGCTGTCGAACACCTGCGCCTGCTCGAGCACGATATCCGCGCCGCTCGCCGCCGGCCCGGCCGAGGGGTTGGGCCAGCCGTCGCGCGGCGTCACCAGCCGCATCTCGACCAGCCCGAAATTGAGCATCGCGCGCGCCGCCTTACCGATATTCTCGCCCAATTGTGGGCGGACCAGGACGATGACTGGGGGAAGGCGCTCGCTCACCCCTTGCCCGCTTCGGTCACGTTGCCGGCAAATTCCTCGAAATCGCGCGCCTCGCGGAAATCCTTATAGACGCTGGCGAAGCGGATATAGGCGACCGAATCCATCTCCTTCAGCCCCTCCATGACCAGTTCGCCGATGCGCTTGGAGGGGATGTCATTCTCGCCCTGCGTCTCCAATTGCCGCTGGATGCTGGAGACGAGCTTCTCCAGCCGCACCGCCTCGATCGGGCGCTTGCGCGCCGCGATCGAGACCGAGCGGAGCAATTTCTCGCGGTCGAACGGTTCTTTTTTATTCTCGCTTTTGACCACGAACAGTTCGCGCAATTGAATGCGCTCGAACGTGGTGAAGCGCGCGGCGCAGCCCTCGCATTGCCGCCGGCGCCGGATCGCGGCGCTATCCTCGGTCGGCCGCGAATCCTTTACCTGGCTGTCTTCATGGCCGCAGAAGGGGCAGCGCATTCAGTCCTGCTTCTTGCGCTTGAAATAGGCGTAACCAGCGCCCGCCGCCGCGCCGATGATCGGGCCGACGAACGGCACGGGGATCGCCACCACGGCACCCAGGGCGGCCCATTTGGCCATGCTCTTGCCCAGTTTGGGATCGGACTGCAGTTCGGTTTTCAGATCGGCCATGTCAGTTACCTTCAGGGTAGATCGGGAATCGATCGCACAATGCCTTAACGCGTGTTCGCACTGCGGTTTCCACCTCGGCATCGCCCTGTTCGCCCTTCTGGCGCAGCCCCTCAAGCACGTCGGCGACCATATGGCCGATCTCGCGGAACTCCGCCGGGCCGAAGCCTCGCGTCGTGCCGGCGGGCGATCCGACACGGATGCCGCTGGTCTTGGTCGGCGGCAGCGGATCGTTGGGGATGCCGTTCTTGTTGCAGGTGATGCCGGCACGCTCCAGCGCCTCGTCGGCATCCTTGCCGGTCACGCCAAGCGGCGTCAGATCGATCAGCGCGAGATGCGTGTCGGTGCCGCCCGAGACCACTTCCGCGCCGCGCTCCTTGAGCGTCGCCGCCAGGATCTTGGCATTCTCCACCACGGCGGCGATGTAGCTCTTATAATCCGGTTGCAGCGCTTCGCCGAAGGCCACTGCCTTGGCGGCGATGACGTGCATCAGCGGGCCGCCCTGCAACCCTGGGAATACGGCGCTGTTGATCTTCTTGGCGATGGCCTCGTCATTGGTCAGCACCATGCCGCCCCGGGGCCCGCGCAGCGTCTTGTGGGTGGTGGTGGTCACGACATGGGCATGCGGCAGCGGCGACGGATGCAGGCCAGCGGCGACGATCCCGGCGAAATGCGCCATGTCGACCATGAAGTACGCCCCGACCTCGTCGGCAATCGCGCGGAAGCGGGCGAAATCGATCTGCCGCGGATAGGCCGAGCCGCCGGCGATGATCAGCTTCGGCTGATGCTCGCGCGCAAGCGCCTCGACTTGGTCGAAGTCGATCAGATGCGTCACCGGATCGACGCCGTACTGCACCGCATTGAACCATTTGCCGCTCATCGCCGCACGCGCACCGTGCGTCAGGTGACCGCCGGCATCCAGGCTCATACCCAGGATCGTCTCGCCCGGCTTGACCAGGGCCAGCATCACCGCGCCATTGGCCTGCGCACCGGAATGCGGCTGCACGTTGGCGAAACCGCATTCGAACAATTGCTTGGCGCGCTCGATCGCCAGCGTCTCGACCTCGTCGGACGGCGCGCAGCCTTGGTAATAACGCTTGCCCGGATAGCCTTCGGCATATTTGTTGGTGAACACGCTGCCTTGCGCCTGCAGCACTGCCTTGGAGACGATATTCTCGCTGGCGATCAGCTCGATCTGCGTCTGTTCGCGCTTCAATTCGTGCGCCACGCCGGCGAACACGGCGGGATCGGCATCGGCCAAAGTGCGCGTGAAGAAGCCGTCCGGCTGCACGTCGCTCAGGGACGATGCAGAGGCTTGCGGGTTGGTGCTCATGCGGATGGCTCCTCGAAGGTCGGATGGCTGAGTTTGTCGATGCGGCCGGCATGGCGCCCGCCGGCGAAATCGGCGGCAAGGAAGGCGGCGATGCATGCCTTGGCCATGTCCTCGCCGGTAAGCCGCGCGCCGAGTGCGATCACATTGGCGTCGTTATGCTCGCGCGCCAGCATCGCCGAATAGGGTTCGCCGACCAGCGCGCAGCGCACTGCCGGGTTGCGGTTGACGGCGATCGAGATGCCGATGCCCGAGCCACACAGAGCGATCCCGCGCTCGGCATTACCGGCAGCGATCGCACTGGCCAGCTTGTAGCCGAAATCGGGATAATCGACCCGCGCGTCACTGTCCGGGCCAAGATCGAGCACATCATGCCCGGTCTCGACAAGCCATGCGGCGAGCACGGATTTCAGCGCATAGGCGGCATGATCGGAAGCGATAGCGATTCGAAGGGGGGCGATGCGGATGACCGGGTTCCTCGGGGCAGCGGTATCGGATGCGCGCGCTCTTACGCAAAGCCGCCGTAAAACGCCACCGCCGATATGCCATAACGGTGTAACACACGGCGCGACGCAGGCAATTGCCGCGGCCCGACATCCCCGCTAGCGTCGCACGGTGACGGATTCGCGCCCCGATATGTCGGCTGAAACGACAACCAAATCCGCCGCGCGGGCGCGTCTGATCGAGACGTTGGTCAAGACCGGCGACGAGGACCGCGCCGCCTTTCGCGAGCTGTACCAGCTGACCTCGGCGAAGCTATTCGGCATTACCTTGCGTATCTGCGGCGAAAGGCAGGCTGCGGAAGACGTGTTGCACGACGTATATCTGACGATCTGGAAGCGCGCCGGCGCCTATGAACCGTCGCGCGCCAGCCCGATCACCTGGCTCGCCACGATCGCGCGCAACCGCGCGATCGACTGGCGGCGCGCGCAGACCACGCGCCGCGCCACGCCGATCGAGGAGGCGCCACCAATCCCCGACGCTGCACCGCTGGCCAGCGAGACGATCGTCGCCGATCAGGATGCGCGGCAGCTGCATTCCTGCCTCGATGCGCTGGAACAGCGTCAGCGCGAGGCGATCCGCACCGCCTTTTTCGATGGCGTGACCTATGCCGAGCTCGCCGAACGGCAAAGGGTCCCGCTCGGCACGCTGAAGAGCTGGGTGCGGCGTGGGCTGCAAAAGCTGAAGGAGTGTCTCGAGCCATGAGCGAGGACACCATCCTGACGCACGATGACGGTCCGGACCCCGATATGATGGCGGCCGAGCTCGCGCTGGGCCTGTTGGACGGCGACGAGCGCGGCACCGCGCTGCGCCGTGTGCTGGCCGAGCCCGGCTTTGCGCAGGCGGTCGAGGCGTGGCGCATGCGGTTCGGGCATCTGTTCGACATCTGGCCCGAAGTGTCGCCGTCGAGCGCGGTGTTCGCCCGCGTCGAACGCACGATCGACGCCCCGCTCGCGGCGCCCGTGTCGCTCGATCGCCCCAACCGCCTGTGGCCCGCGGCAACCGCGGTGGCGACCGCCGCGGCGGCAGCCTTGCTCGCCATCCTGGTGTCGCGGCCGGAGGCGCCGGTACCCGCGCCGGTTACCGTGCCGGCGGCCAGCGCGCCGCGCACCATGCTGGTCGCCGCGATCGATCCCGGCGCACAGGGCGCGCCGCTCAGCGCGGTCTATGATCCGGCGACCGGCGGGCTGCGGATCAGCGCCGGCGCGCTGGCCAATGCCAATCAAAGCGCGGAATTGTGGATTATCGGCGCCGATGCCACGCCGCACTCGCTCGGGCTGCTGCGCCCGCACGGCGCCTCGACGCTCACCATCGCCGCCACCAACCGCGCCCGCATCGCCGCCGGCGCGACACTGGCCGTCTCGCTTGAAACGATCGGCGGGTCGCCCACCGGCAAGCCCCAGGGCCCGGTCGTCGCCACGGGCAAGCTATCGCAGGTTTGATGAGGGCAAGTGGCGTGCGCCGTAGGAAATTTTCTCACCACCGCATCCATCGCCTACCGGTAACCGTATCTACCGCGTCTTTCCCCCGCGAGAGACCTGTACCGGGCATTCCCCCCAGAGTGGCCGTGGCGTAACCGGACCTGTCGGCGCCCCAATGCCGGCAGGTCCGACCCACTTGGCGACCGCTAGAGCCGCCGATCGACGATATGGTTTTCCAGCTCGCCGGCATCGACCTCCGACACCGTCCACCCGCGCACCGATTCGCCTGCGCGGTGCACCGCGTCCCGGTCCCCGCACACCAGATAATGCCAGCGTGGCAGCGGCTCGTCCTCACGGCGCAGCCGATAGGCGCAGGTGGCGGGCAGCCAATCGATCTCGTGCACATTGTCGCGGCTCAGCCGCACGCATTCCGACACGAAGGCGTGGCGATGCTTATAGTTCGAACATTGCGCGGTGCGCCGATCGAGCAGCCGGCACGACACGTTGGTCGCCAGCAATTCGCCGGTCTCCTCATCCTCGAGCTTGTGCAGGCAGCATTTGCCGCACCCGTCGCACAGCGCCTCCCACTGGCCGCGATCGAGCTGTTCGAGCGGCGTATCTTCCCAGAAGGCGATGCTCAACGGACCCAGCGCTTCAGTTCGGCGGCGATCGCCTGCGGCGTGCCGTCATGCGGCAGCAACGCGATCGGCTTGCCCTGGGGATCCATCAGATACGCGACGCGGCTGTGATCCATCATGTAACCGCCGCCCGGCTGGCTTGCGCCCTTCTTGTAATAGATCGCATATGCCTTGGCGACCGCGGCGATGGCGTCCGGACTACCGGTCAGCCCGATCATGCGCGGGTGGAAATTGCCGACGAACTGCTTGAGCACGGGGGGCGTATCGCGCGCCGGATCGATCGACACGAATACCGGCACCACCTTGGCCGCCAGCGCCGCATCCTGGCTTTCCAGCACGTGCAGCCCGGCCGCGAGATTCTGCACGTCGACCGGGCAGACATCGGGGCAGAAGGTATAGCCGAAATACATGATGCGATATTTACCGGCGAGTTGTTGCTCGCCGAACGGCGCGCCGTTCTGGTCGGTGAGGCTGAACGGCCCACCGATCCGCGCGCCTTCCAGCGGCGCCGGCGCCGGCGGGGCGGCGGGTTCGGAACAGGCGATCGGCAACGCCGCGATCAGCAACGCGGCGGCAAGACGGGCAATCTGGTTCATGGTGTCGCCAGCCATGATCTGTTAAGCGCCGACGCGCAAGTTTAGCCCGAAATGTCCAAGAGGGTCTCCGCTCGATGTCTTCACGTCTCTCCCGTCTCGCGCTCGCCACCGTCCTGCTGTCGCTCGCGCCGTGCACGCAGGCGCAAAATCAGTCCGAGGGCTATAAATTCCTCGAAGCGGTGCGCGGCGAGAAAGGCAATGAGATCGAGGAGATGCTCAACAAGCCCGGCTCGGTGGTGATCAACACGCGCTCGGTAACCGATGGCGAAACGCCGCTGCACGTCGTCACCAAGGCGGGCAATATCGACTATCTCAATTATCTGCTGAGCCGCGGCGCCAACCCCAATGTGCGCGACAATGCCGGCACCGCGCCGTTGGTGCTTGCCGCCGACCGCGGCCGCGAGGATCTGGTCAAGGCGTTCCTGAAATATAAGGCGAACGTCAATTACGGCAATTCCAACGGCGAAACGGCGTTGATCAAGGCGGTGCGCCGCCGCGACTTGCCGCTGATCCGCACCCTGCTCGAAGCCGGCGCCAATCCCGACCAGGCCGATCTGCTCGCCGGCATGTCGGCGCGCGATTATGCCGCCCAGGATACCCGCGCCCCCGCCGTCGCCAAGGAACTTGCAGCGACTCCGGTCAAGCCCAAGGCGGCGGTCTCGGGCCCCAAATTCTAACCTAAGCTCAGGGCCAGGCGAGACCATCGGCGTCGGGATCGAGCGTCCCGATCAGCCGCCGCCCGGCGCGCCGCGCAAAGGCCAAAGTGCAACGCTTGCGCGTCGCTGCCGATAACGGTTCGCTATGCGCCTCGCGCACGATCGCCGCGTCGTAGCGATCGGCGATGATGATCCCGGTGCGCGCCGGCAGGAATGCCGCGCCGTCGAGCGGCGAGGCATCGAACCCTGCCGGCACCGCCCAATAATAGCGATCGCAACAGCCGAGATAGTCGGTCCACTTGCCGTCCCCAAGCAGGTCGGCCCGCGACACCTTGATCTCGACGATGATGATGCTGCCGCGCGCGTCGATCGCCATCAGATCGGCGCGGCGCCCGCCATCCAGCGGCACTTCGCCCATCGCGATCAGATCGTGGCGCAACAACATGCGCGTCGTGCCGCGCACGACATCCGCCGCACACAGCGGCGAACCAGGAGCATCGACACAGGAATCGGGCGGATTCAACATCCACCCGATCTAGAACATTACACGAACAGGTAAAGCCCTCTACCGCTATCAGCGGTAGAAAAGGCGCCCTACCGCGTTAGCGGTAAAACACATGGTTCCCGATCGACGCGACCTTGGTCATGCGCCAGCCCGGCGAGACGCGGCGGGCGTGGAAATACAGCGCCTTAGGCGCCGGGCTATCCCACTGATCGCGCAGCGCAACCTGCGCCACGGCAATGGCGGTACGATAATTGGCGTTGTTGGCGATCGCCGGGATGCGGCCGCCACGGACGAACGAGAACTGCCCCGCCTGCTTCACCACGGCGCATACCGATTTGGCGAAGCGACCGGATGCGGCGCGGTTGATGATCACTTCGGCAACGGCGAGCTGGCCCGGAAGCGGCTCGCCCTTGGCTTCGAAATAGATCGCACCGGCCAGGCAGGTGAGATCGTCGTTCAGCGCGTCCGGCGCATTTTGCGCGGCCACCGCCTGCGACAGGCTGGCAAAGTCGGGCGTATCGTCGATTTGCGCCACGGCCGGCATAGCGGCGGGGGCTGCCACCGTCTCGGCCGGTGCGGCAGCGAGATCGGGAATTACTGGAACCGGAACGCTGGGTGATACGTTGAGGCTTTGATCCAGTTGAGAAGCGAAGCCTGGGGTGCTGGCGCCGACCAAAGCGGCAATCCCTAGCGTCATCGTCGCAAACGTAGCGACGCGGTCAAAAAACGACATTCGATCTTCGTATTATGCGGTTGGTGCGCGGAAGCGAGCGTTACTGGCCAAAGCCAAACGATCGTCCGGGCGTGCCCCCCGACTGCGTAATCGATTCGGATCGCACCCGCCTCGACACAACGCCATGAACAATATCCGGCCCTGTGCGTCGCGCGCCCTGTCAGGTCAACCGTCGCAAATCGTTTCAGCGGCGAACCGTTCGGCAAACGGGGTGTCCAGTTCGATCACCCACAGATCGGGATCATTGCGGCGGCGACGCTGCCAATAGTGGGTTACCGCGGCAGGATCATCAACCGGTTGCGGTGAAACGATCAAGCCCAGCGTACCGTCCGGCCCGATGCCGCGTTCCAACGTACGCGGGTTGCCGCCCTGTTCGAGCGCGACGATCAGGATCGCCCCGCCGCTCGGCTCGCCCCGCGCCAGCACCATGCCCATGCCGCCGGAATCGTTGGCCCGCCGTAGCAGCGCCGTCACCAGGACATGGCTTGGCAGCCGCTCGCTTACCACTGCCCGTCATCCCCGCGCAGGAGGGGATCCATAATCTTGTCTGCCGAATGTGGATCGGAAACCGCACGCACTATGAATACCCGCCTGCGCGGGAAGGACAGATAGGCATGCAACCACCTCATGGCGCCGCGCGATACCCCGGCAATGTCGCGAGCGGAATGCGGGATTTCATGAACGTGCCGGTGCCGCGCGCCGCTTCCTCGCCCTCGGCATCGATCAGCCGCGCTTCGGCGACGAACACGCGGCGATGGCCGCTTACCCAGCGTCCCTCGGCGATCACCGGCCCGGCCTTTAACGGCTTGGTCAGCAACAGGTTGAACGCGGTGGTGAGCAGGAAGCGATCGGTGACCAGGCTGTTGGCGGCATAAAAAGCAGCGTCGTCGAGCATCTTGAAATAGCTCGTGCCATGCGCTGCGCCGCCGGCATGGAAATAGCGCTCGTCGATGCCGAAATGGATCCGCGCGACGCCGCTTTCGGGAATTTCCAGACGCGATTCGAACAATTGGTTGATCGGTGCTGCCGCATACAAGGCTTCCAGCGCACGGAAATGCGCTGCGGCGCCCTCGACCGCCCCCGCCTCACCATCAGCCTCAGGCGGCATCGCGCGCTTCATCCGCGGTGAGCAATGCGTACAGCGCGTCGGGTGAGGCCGCGCCGCGCAATTTGTCGATGAAGGATCGATCGCGCAGCCGGCGCGACACCCGCGCGAGCGCCTTCAGATGCTCCGCCCCGGCGTCGGCCGGCGACAGCATGACGAACACCAGATCGACCGGCAAATCGTCGATCGCGACGAAATCGACCGGCTGGCTGAGCCGGGCGAACAGCCCGATCACGCGCGGCAGCTCGGCGATCTTGCCGTGCGGGATCGCCACGCCACCGCCGAACCCGGTCGAGCCGAGCTTTTCGCGCGCCAGCAGCACGTCTGCGACGGTCTTGGTATCGAGCCCGTGCGCCGCCGCCAATGTCGCCGCCAATTGCTGCAGCAACGCCTTCTTGCTCACTGCCGCGACACCCTGGATTACGGTGCCGGGCAACAGCAGATCGCTGAAATCGGTCATCATGCTGGTCAAGCCCCTCGCTCGCCGCGCCCTTAGCGCCGAACGCGCGCGAGCGAAAGGCCGCGCGGCGGTTCAGCCGCCGCGTTGCGGCTCGACCCAGCCGATCGTTCCATCGCCTCGGCGATAGACCATGTTGTACGCGCCCGATCCGCTGTTCTTGAACAGCAAGGCCGTGGTGTTGCGCAGATCGAGCATCATCACCGCATCCGACACGCTCGATTCGGGCACATCGACCCGCGTTTCGGCAATGATCAGCGGATGATCCTCCGGCTCGACATCGGGCGCGGCTTCCTGGAACAAGGTATAGCCGGCATTGTCGTAGGCGCCGGCCTCCTGCACCGCCTGGGTCGTCCCGCCGTTGCGGTCCTTCAACCGCCGCATGTAGCGCCGCAGCTGTTTCTCGATCTTATCCGCCGTGCCGTCGAACGCGACATGCGCGTCGCGCCCCTCGTTGCTGCCCTTGAGCACCAGCCCCTGCATCACATGCGCGACGATATCGCAGGTGATGGCGTCGTGCGGCCCCTTGCCGAACGTCACATGCGCGGAAATCGCCCGCGCAAAATATTTGGTGGCGATGCCCTGAAGCCGATCCTCGACATGGGTTTTCAACGCGTCGCCGGTGGCGATCTGATGACCCGAGACCCGGATTTCCATGAGCAT
This sequence comes from Parasphingomonas puruogangriensis, assembly GCF_036663635.1. Taxonomy (NCBI): domain Bacteria; kingdom Pseudomonadati; phylum Pseudomonadota; class Alphaproteobacteria; order Sphingomonadales; family Sphingomonadaceae; genus Parasphingomonas; species Parasphingomonas puruogangriensis. The sequence goes on from NZ_JAXOJI010000005.1 coordinate 149,000, forward strand.
TCTCCTTGATGGGGCACGCAACGTGCGCGTCCCCGGTAGCGGCGTCAACCGGACGCCCCGACCCCCCTCTTCTCCCTACACTTGCTCCCAGATTGGCTTGGTGAGCTTTGCGATAAACGCTGCATGACGGGCAAGTTCCGCATCGGACGCCGCGAACGTGCGCATCGGTCGCGGGATGGCCGGCGCCGCATCGGGCTGGAAACTGGTCTGCACCTGGGTGATCTCGCTGACCAGCCCGAGCCCGATCTGCCGCCCGCCGGTCAGCTCGACATAGACCTGCGCCAGCAATTGCGCGTCGAGCAAGGCGCCGTGCACCACGCGGTGGCTACGATCGATGCCGTAGCGATTGCACAACGCGTCCAGGCTATGCTTGGCGCCGGGATGCCGCGTGCGCGCCAGCACGATCGTGTCGACCATGCGGTGCATGCCGACATGCGGATGGCCGCATTTGCCGAACTCGCCGTTGAGAAAGCCGAAATCGAACCCGGCATTGTGCGCCACCAGCGGACAATCGCCGATGAACTCGATCAGCTCGAGCGCATGTTCGCGAAACAGCTTCTTGTCGGACAGGAAGGCGTCGGACAGGCCATGCACGCGCTGCGCCTCGGCCGGCATGGTCCGTTCGGGATGGAAATAAGCGTGGAAGGTGCGCCCGGTCTCGACTCGGTTGACCAGTTCGACACACCCGATCTCGACCATGCGATCGCCATCGGCAAAGCTGAACCCGGTAGTCTCGGTGTCGAAAACGATCTCGCGCATTGCCGAACTTATCGGCCGTTGCCGCCGATCACGCAAGCGATCACCGCATCGACCGCGGCCTGGGTCTCGGCCAGCGAACAATCCGTCGCAATCACGAAGTCCGCGCGGGCGCGTTTCGCGGCATCGGGCATCTGCCGCGCGAGAATCGCCTCGAACCGCGCCGCCGTCATGCCGGGCCGCGCCAGCACGCGCGCACGCTGCGTTGCCGGTGGCGCGCTGACCACGACGATCTTGTCGACACGCGATTCGCCGCCCGTCTCGAACAGCAAGGGCACGTCGAACAGCACGATCGGCACGTCCTGATGCGCGGCCAGGAATGCCGCGCGCTCCTCGGCGACGGCGGGATGCACCAGCGCCTCGAGCCGCTTCAGCTTGGCGGTATCGCCGAGCACCGCTTCGCCGAGCGCCGTGCGGTTGACCCCTTGCGGCCCGGTCGTATCGGGAAACAGCGCCTCGATCTCGGCCACCAGCCTGCCACCCTCGCCCTGCAAGCGGTGCACGGCGGCATCGGCATCGAACACCGGCACGCCCCGCGCGGCAAACATCGCCGCCACGGTCGACTTGCCCATGCCGATCGATCCGGTGAGGCTAAGGACGATCATGCCGTCAGCAATTCCCTGAGTTCCTCGTCCCTATCGCGCGGTGGTTCCGCGCCGAACAGCAGTTCGAACGCGAGCGCCGCCTGCCCAATCAACATCTCCAGCCCATCCACCGTCTCTAGCCCGCGTGCCGACGCTGCCTGCAGCAGCGGCGTGTCGAGCGGCGCATAGACCACGTCATACACCACGGCATCCTCCGGCAAGGACGTCAGATCCAGGTCCAGCGCCGGTTGCCCGATCATGCCGAGCGCACTGGCATTGACCAGCAACGCCGCCGCCGGCAGCGGCGCGCCGAGCGGCAGCGCCTTACCCTTTAACCCAAACGACGACAGCAAGGCCGCGCCCTTCAGCACATTGCGGTTGAGCACCGTCACCGGACCGACGCCCAAACGCGACAGCGCGAACAGCACTGCGCGCGCCGCGCCGCCCGCGCCGATCACCACCACCGGTTTGCCGGTCAGATCGAGATCGGCGATCGGGCTGTAAAAGCCGCCGGCATCGGTATTGGTGCCGATGAACGCGCCGTCCTCGCCGCGAAACACCGTGTTGATCGCGCCGATCGAGGCGCGCACCCCGCCGGGATCGGCGACATGCTCCAACGCTGCCTGTTTGTGCGGAATGGTGATGTTGCACCCGCGCCACGCCGTATCGGCCTGCCGCTCAGCCAGAAAGGCGCCGAGTTCGTCCGCTACGACCTGCGTTGCACGATAGTCGGCATCGATGCCCAGCGCCGCCAGCCAGAAGCCATGGATCAGGGGCGACTGCGAATGCGCGATGGGATCGCCGATGACCTCGGCAAAGGCACGCGTCATGACGGCATCATCCCTCTAACCCGCAGATAATCGAGCACCGGCAGCAAGGGCAGCCCCAGCACGGTGAACTGGCTGCCCTCGATCCGGCCGAACAATTGCGCCCCCGGCCCCTCGATCCGGTAACAACCGACACAGCCCGAAATCGCCGGCCATTCCGCATCCAGATAGGTTTCGATGAACGCGTCGGACAATGGCCGCACATACATTTTGGCGCGATCGACCACGCGCCACACCGGCTTGCACTGTTCGGCAATCACCGCCGCGCTGACCAGTTCGTGGCGTTTGCCCGACATCAGCCGCAGATGCGCCGCGGCCTGGTCGCGCGTCTCTGGCTTGTCGAGCAACGTGCCGTCTTCCAGGGCGACGACGGAATCGCTGCCCAGCACCAATGCCTCGGGATCGCGCCCCGATACTCGCAACGCCTTCAGCTCGGCCAGTGCATCGGCCAAATCGCGGGCGTTGAGATCGCGCAACCCCGCCTTGGCCGCTTCCTCGTCGACCCCGGCCGACACCGCTTCGAACGGCACGCCGGCGGCCGCCAGCATCGCCCGTCGCGACGCGCTTTGCGACGCCAATACGATCCTCATTCCGGTCCCTTTTCGCCGCGCCGTTCCTGTACCAGGGCGATGATCGCCGCCGCGGTTTCCTCGATCGAGCGCCGAGTAACGTCGATCACCGGCCAGCCATTGTCGGCAAACATGCGCCGCGCATAGGCCACTTCGCGCGTCACGGCTTCCTGATCGACATAAGCGGTCGGCGCCTGGCCCAATGTCAGCAGGCGATTACGCCGCACCTGAATCAACCGGTCAGCACTGGTCGTCAGCCCGACGACCAAGGGGTTCTTCAACGAATACAAGGAAACCGGCGGCGGGGATTCCACGACGATCGGGATGTTGGCGGTGCGATAACCGCGATTGGCGAGATAGATCGAGGTCGGCGTCTTGGACGAGCGCGACACGCCGGCCAGCACGATATCCGCCTCCTCCCAATTCTCCCAATTGATTCCGTCGTCATGCGCCATGCTGAACTGGATCGCCTCGACCCGGTCGAAATAGGCGTCGTCCAACACGTGTTGCCGCCCCGGCCGCGCCTTGGCCTGCTGCCCGAGCAATCCGGACAAGGCGTCATTGACCGCATCGAGCGGCGCCACCGCCGGCAGGCCGAGCGCGCGGCAGCGCGCCTCCAGCGTCCGCCGCGTCCCGCTGTTGACGAGCGTAAAGATCACCAGCCCGGGATTTTGCGCGATTTCCTGCAGGATGCGTTCGAGATGCGCTTCGGTGCGCACCATCGGCCAGAAGTGCCGGATCGTCTCGACATCGTCATATTGCGCCAGCGCCGCCTTGGCGATGTTTTCGAGCGTCTCGCCGGTCGAATCCGACAGCAGATGGAGGTGCAACCGCATGGTCAGGATGGATCTGTGGACAACATCGGCAAAATCGCTAGCGCAACCCGCGCGCCTCGCCAAGCGGGGGATAAGCCCCAACTTGTCCACAATTCCCTGCCCAGCCGTGATATCCGTCCACAGCCTGTGGAAAACGTGGAGCGATTCGCTGAATCGCCGGCGCTTGGCGGGCGCGTCGCCGTCAAGCTGTTGGCATTTTGGGCATGACCGCATAAGCCCCAGCTTCAACGCGCCAACAACCGCTACATCCTTTTTAAGAATCTAATTCTTAGTAGAAGTAAGGATCGACCAGCTTGTCGATAACGACCCAAACCAAACCGTTGCTCGACGTGCTCAAGGGCAATCGGGCCGACAGCCCGCCGATCTGGCTGATGCGCCAGGCCGGGCGCTATCTTCCCGAATATCGCGCGCTGCGGGCGGAAAAAGGCGGCTTTCTTGCGCTCGCTACCGATCCGGAAAGTGCCGCCGAGGTCACGCTCCAGCCGATCCGCCGCTTCGGCTTCGATGGCGCGATCCTCTTTTCCGATATCCTGATGGTGCCATGGGCGCTCGGGCAGGATCTGAGCTTCGGTGTGGGCGAGGGTCCGCGTCTGGCACCCGCGTTGGTAGATACGGCATTGGAGCGCCTGCAGGCCGTGCCAGAGCGTCTCGATCCCGTTTATGCCACCGTCGCCAGGGTCGCGGCCGCTTTGCCCCCTGCAACCACCTTCCTGGGCTTTGCCGGCAGTCCCTGGACCGTCGCGACCTATATGGTCGCCGGGCAAGGCTCGAAGGACCAGGGCGAAACCCGCCGCGCGGCTTACCGCGACCCGCAGGCGTTCGCTGAGATAATCGATGCGATCGCCGCGATGACGGTGGATTATCTCTCCGCGCAGATCGATAACGGCGTGGAAGCGGTGCAATTGTTCGACAGTTGGGCCGGCTCGCTCAGCCCGGCGCAATTCGAACGCTGGGTCATCGCGCCCAATGCGGCGATCGTCGCCGGCCTGAAAGCACGGCATCCGGATACCCCGATCATCGGCTTTCCCAAGGGCGCCGGCGGCAAGCTGCCGGCTTATGCGCGCGAAACCGGCGTCGATGCGCTCGGGCTCGACGAGACGGTCGACCCGGTCTGGGCCGACGCCAACCTTCCCAAGCATATGCCGGTGCAGGGCAATCTCGATCCGCTCGCGCTGATCGCCGGCGGCGCGGCGCTCGACGACGCGATCGATCGCGTGCTTGCGGCCTTCGCCGATCGCCCGCATATCTTCAATCTCGGCCACGGCATCCTGCCGGACACGCCGATCGAGCATGTCGAGGCGCTGCTGGCGCGGGTGCGACAATGATGGAGCGACTGATCGTGGCGTATAACTGGTATCTCGCCGCGCATGTGATCTTCGTGATCTTCTGGATGGCCGGCCTGTTCATGTTGCCGCGCTATCTCGTTTATCATCAGGAAGCGCTCGCTGCCGGTCGGGCCGACGAGGCCGCTTTGTGGGTCGAGCGCGAAGGCAAGATCCGCAGCATCATCCTCACGCCGGCAATGGTCATCGTCTGGCTGCTCGGCCTCACGCTGGCGACGATCGGCCAGCATTGGTCCGAGCCATGGCTGCACGCCAAATTGCTCTTCGTGCTGGGCCTCAGCGGCTATCACGGCTGGGCGGTCGGCTATGCCAAGAAGCTGGCGGCGGGAAAACCGACGCTGAGCGGCAAGACGCTGCGCATGTTGAACGAGATCCCGGCGCTCACTGCTGCCGTGATCGTGATCCTGGTGATCGTGAAGCCGTTCTAACCCAACCTGCAGCATCACCTGCGAGTACCACTCCGGCGGACGCCGGGGCCCAGTCGCGATGGCAGCTGTAACTGAGCGCAGCAGAAGTTACCCCTGTTTACCGACTGGGCCCCAGCGTGCGCCGGGGTGGTGCCAAGAGGAGACACGCGGCAAACGGTACAACCCCGTTGACTTGCCCCCCACCGCCTCCTAACTCTCCTCCCGTCGGCGCCGCTTCTCCGTAGGCCGGCATCCTCCTCCCGCATCGCTTGCCCGAGTCCTTCGCGCACCTCACCGATGCCCATCTCCCAGACTAGCCGGACGCTGATCCCATGCATCTTAAAGACCTCAAGAACAAAAAGCCGGCCGAATTGGTCAGCATGGCGGAGGAGCTCGGCGTCGAGGGCGCTTCTACGCTGCGCAAGCAGGATCTGATGTTCGCCATCCTCAAGGTCCAGGCCGAAGAGGGCGAGATGATCATGGGCGAAGGCACGATTGAAGTGCTGCCCGATGGCTTCGGCTTCCTGCGCAGCCCGCAGTCGAATTACCTCGCCGGTCCCGACGACATCTATGTCTCGCCCAACCAGGTGCGCAAATTCGGTCTGCGCACCGGCGATACGGTCGAAGGCGAAATCCGCGGGCCCAAGGACGGCGAACGCTATTTCGCGCTGGTGAAGCCATCCAAGGTCAATTTCGACGATCCCGAAGCGGTGCGTCACCGCGTCAATTTCGACAATCTGACGCCGCTCTATCCGGAATCGAAGCTCACGCTCGACACGCTCGATCCGACGCAGAAGGACAAGTCCGCGCGCGTCATCGACATCGTCTCGCCGCAGGGCAAGGGTCAGCGCACGCTGATCGTCGCGCCGCCGCGCGTCGGCAAGACGGTGATGTTGCAGAACATCGCCCGCGCCATTTCCGAGAACCACCCGGAAGTGTTCCTGATCGTCCTGCTGATCGACGAACGCCCCGAGGAAGTCACCGACATGCAGCGTAGCGTGAAGGGCGAGGTCGTCTCCTCCACCTTCGACGAACCCGCGCAGCGCCACGTGCAAGTCGCCGAAATGGTCATCGAAAAGGCCAAGCGTCTGGTCGAGCACAAGAAAGACGTGGTGATCCTGCTCGACTCCATCACTCGCTTGGGTCGCGCGTACAACACGGTCGTGCCGAGCTCGGGCAAGGTGCTGACCGGCGGCGTCGACGCCAACGCGTTGCAGCGCCCCAAGCGCTTCTTCGGCGCGGCGCGCAACATCGAGGAAGGCGGCAGCCTTTCGATCATCGCCACTGCGCTGATCGATACCGGCAGCCGCATGGACGAAGTGATCTTCGAGGAATTCAAGGGCACGGGTAACTCCGAAATCGTGCTCGACCGAAAGGTCGCCGACAAGCGCGTTTTCCCCGCGCTCGACGTCGGCAAATCCGGCACGCGCAAGGACGAATTGCTCGTCGACAAGGTCAAGCTGTCGAAGATGTGGGTGCTGCGCCGCATCCTCATGCAGATGGGCACGATCGACGCGATGGAATTCCTGCTCGACAAGATGAAGGATTCCAAGACCAACGAAGACTTCTTCGACAGCATGAATCAATAACCGAGTGAGGCCAGGATTAGCGAACGCTGATCCTGGACTCGCACCGGTCCGGCCGCCGGGGTAAAATCCCGGCCGACGGCGTGGGCTTTGCCCACGCCTTTTTTGTGGCAACCACGGCCCATCTCGCTACGTTAATCTCGATCATCCTATCCGCGGAGACCACTTTGTGACCCTTATGGCCCTGCTGGCTGCCGCCCTTCCCGCGGTCGAGCCCATGTCGCTCGCTTGGCTGTGGAGCCATATCGTCAGCGATTTCGCCAATATCGGCACCGCCTCGGCTATGACCGCCTTCGCCACGGTCGTCCTGCTCGATGTGGCGCTGGCTGGTGACAACGCTATCATCGTCGGCGCGCTGGCCGCCGGATTGCCGACCGACCAGCGCAAGAAGGTCATCCTGATCGGCATTCTTGCCGCCTTGGTGCTGCGCATCATCTTCGCCGTCGCGGTGCTCTACGGTCTGGAGAGCTTCAAAAGCTATGGCCTGGTGCTCGGCGGCGGTCTGCTGCTGCTATGGGTGGCGTGGAAAATGTACCGCGAACTGCGCCCCAAGGTCGCGCCTGGCGGATCGCCCGAGATCGAGGGCGACGAGAATAGCGGCATCCGCCCCGCCAAGAGCTTCCTCGCGGCGGCCTGGGCCGTCGCCGTCGCCGACGTGTCGATGAGCCTCGACAACGTCCTGGCGGTGGCTGGTGCGGCGCGCGAGCATCCCGGCATCATGGTTATCGGCCTGATCCTGTCGGTCGCGCTGATGGGCCTCGCCGCCAACGTCATCGCCAAATATATCGAGCGTTACCGTTGGATCGCCTGGGTCGGGCTGGTCATCATCGTCTATGTCGCGGGCAAGATGATCTTCGAGGGCTTCCACGACGTGCAGCCGCTGATCGGGGCGATCGCGTAACGTATTACGTCATCCCAGCGTCGGCTGGGATCTCAAGCGGCCGACACCGGACAGGAGCCGCATGAGACCCCAGCTTGCGCTGGGGTGACGTTACTGAAGATGCTCGGCGAAGAACGCCGCCGTCCTTTCATCCGCCAGTTCCGCCGCTTCAGGTGACCGCCGCGCGCCAAACTGCGTGGCGAAGCCGTGATCCTCGCCGGGATAATCGTACAGCGTCACCTTGGGGTGATCGTCCAGCCCGGCATGCATCCGGCCCTGCGCAGCCTTGTCGACGAAATGATCCTCGACCGGCACGTGCAGCAGCACCGGGCGGGCAATGGCGTGTTTCTCGCCGAGCAGTCCATCGATGCCGACGCCGTAATAGCCCACGCTGGCATCCACGTCGGTGCGCGTCGCGGTCATGAACGCCAGTCGTCCACCGAGGCAATAGCCGACCGCACCAACCTTGCCGCCATCGACCTTCGCCCGCGCCACGCGGATGGTCGCCTCGATATCGGCAATGCCGAGGTCCTGATCGAACTGGCCGAACAGATCGAGCCCGCGCTGCATCTCCTCCGCCACGTCCGGGTCGAGCTCGATGCCCGGCTTGATCCGCCAGAACAGATCCGGCGCGATGGCGAGATAGCCCGCCGCCGCCAGCGCATCGCATTTGCTGCGGATGCCGGCATTCACGCCGAATATCTCCTGGATCACGACGATCGCCGCCGTCGGCGTCCCGGCCGGCGCCGCGATATAGGCGTCGAAGCTGCCGTCATGGTCGAGCGTTCCGATGGTGATCGTGGTCAAGGGCCAGGTCCTTTTCGGTTGGGCGTTGCGATACGGGCCGTGTCGCGCGCATAGATGGGCTCGAGACTATGCCGCGCGCTACGCCGGCTCAAGCGGAGATGCGTGCCATGAAATTCAATGTCGAGCTCGATTGCACGCCCGAGGAAGCACGCCGCATGATGGGCCTCCCCGATCTGACCCCGGTGCACGACAAATATATCGCCACGCTGACCGATGCGATGGACGGCGTGGTCGCGCCCGATCTGCTCGAGGGCATGATGCGCAGCTGGGCGCCGATGAACGATGCCGGCATGGGCTTCTGGCGCAAGATGTTCGACACCGCAGGCACCATGGCCAAGACGCCGGACTGACGCGGTGAGCACGATCTACGCCGTCTCCAGCGGCGCGCCGCCGGCGGCAATCGCCGTGTTGCGCATCAGTGGCCCCGAGGCGCTGGCGGCGGCGACATTGTTGGTTGGCATGCTGCCCGAAGACCGTCGCGCCACATTGCGCGCGGTGCGCGATCCCGCCGATGGCGCCGTGCTCGATCGTGCGCTGGTCCTGGTGTTTCGCGCGCCGCGCACCGCGACCGGCGAGGATCTGGTCGAACTGCACCTGCATGGCGGCCGCGCCGTGGTGGCGGCGGTGGAGCGGGCGCTGTCTTCCTTGCCCGGCCTTGCCCCCGCCCAGCCCGGCGAGTTCACCCGCCGCGCACTCGCCAATGGCCGGATCGATCTGACCGAAGCCGAAGGCCTGGGCGACCTGCTCGCTGCCGAAACCGAGAGCCAGCGCCGCGCCGCGATCCTCGCGGCGGAAGGCGGAATCCGCCGCCGCGTCGAGCAATGGTCGACGCGCATCCTGGAACTCGCCGCCCGGATCGAAGCGGAACTCGATTTCGCCGACGAGGATGATGTCGCCGCCGCCGACCTCACCGCGCTGACCGTGGCGGCATCGGCGCTCGCCAGCGAAATCGACGTTCTGATCGGCCAACCCCCGGTCGAGCGGCTGCGCGATGGCATTCGCGTGGTGCTCGCCGGCCCGCCCAATAGTGGCAAGTCGACCCTGCTCAACGCGTTGGTCGATCGCGACGCGGCGATCGTTTCGCCGATCGCCGGGACGACGCGCGACCGCATCGACGCGCCGGTCAGCCGCGATGGCATCGCCTATGTGCTGACCGACACGGCCGGCCTCGCGCCGACCACGCAGGATCCGATCGAGCGTCTGGGCATCGAGCGTACGCGCTCGGCCATGCAGGTCGCCGACATCCTGTTGTGGCTGGGCGATACCGATGCCCCGAGCGGCGCCTTATGGGTTCACGCCCGTGCCGACGCGCCAGGCCGGACAGCCCTCCCCGCTGGACGCGATATCGCCGTGTCCGCGGCTACTGGAGACGGGTTGGCGGCGCTATGGACGCTGATCGGCGGAAGGGCGCATGCGCTGCTGCCGCGGCTCGACGACATCGCCCTTAATCAGCGCCAGCGCGCTTTGGCGACGGAAACCGTGACCGCGTTGCGCGCCGCCGCAACGCAACACGACCCACTGCTCATCGCCGAGCATCTTCGCCAGGCACTCGCCGTGCTCGATGGCATTACCGGGCATAGCGATACGGAGGCGATGCTGGACGCGTTGTTCGGGAAGTTCTGCATCGGCAAGTGATGTTCCACGTGGAACGCTTTGACTTGCCGCCCGGCAATGCCTAGCGCACCACCATGTCAACATTCGATGTCATCGTCGTCGGTGGCGGCCATGCCGGCGTCGAAGCCGCCGCTGCCGCCGCACGACGCGGCGCACGCACCGCCCTAGTCAGCTTTGACGCCGCCAAGATCGGCGCGATGTCGTGCAACCCGGCGATCGGCGGGCTCGGCAAAGGACATCTCGTGCGCGAGGTCGATGCCTTTGACGGGCTGATGGCGCGCGCCACCGACGCCGCCGGTATCCATTATCGCATGCTCAACCGCAGCAAGGGCAGCGCTGTGCAGGGCCCACGCGTCCAAGCCGACCGCCGGCGTTATGCCGCAGCCATCCAGCACGCCGTGGCCGCCCAGGCCAATCTAGTGGTCGTCCAAGGCGAAGCGGCGGCGCTGTCGTTCGATCAGCATGGCGCGGTCGCCGGGCTGGATTTGGCCGAAGGGCAGCAGTTGCGCGCGCGGGCGATCGTCCTGGCCACCGGCACCTTTTTGGGCGGACGTATGTTCCGCGGTGAGGAACGGCTCGCGGGCGGCCGCATCGGTGAGGCCGCGTCGACCCTACTCGCGGTGCAACTCCGCGTCGCTAATCTGCCGATGACCCGGCTCAAGACCGGCACCCCGCCCCGCTTGGATGGCCGCACGATCGACTGGGCCATGCTCGCCGAACAGCCGAGCGATAGCGATCCGTGGACGATGTCGCCACTGTCCCGCGGCCGGCCACTGCCGCAAACCTTCTGCGCAATCACCCGCACGACCCCAGAGACGCACGACATCATCCGCGCCTCGCTCGATCGCTCGCCGCTGTTCGGCGGTGCAATCGGCGGCGTCGGCCCGCGCTATTGCCCGTCGATCGAGGACAAGATCCATCGCTTCGCCGATCGCGATGGCCATCAGATATTCCTCGAGCCCGAGGGGCTGGACGATTCTGTCATCTATCCCAACGGCATCTCCACCTCGTTGCCGACCGACGTGCAGGAAGCCATGATCCGATCGATTCCCGGTCTGGAAGGTACGCGGATCGTGATGCCCGGTTATGCCGTGGAATATGACCATATCGACCCACGCGCCCTCGCGCCGACGCTAGAGGTGCGCGCCCTGCCCGGCCTGTTCTGCGCCGGACAGATCAACGGCACGACCGGCTATGAGGAAGCCGCCGGTCAGGGCCTGATCGCCGGGCTCAATGCCGCCGCTTACGCCTTGGGCATCGCGCCGGTAATCCTCGATCGCGCCAGCGGCTATCTTGGGGTGATGATCGACGATCTCGTGCTGCAGGGCGTGACCGAGCCATATCGCATGCTTACCGCCCGGGCCGAATATCGCCTGCGCTTGCGCGCCGATAATGCCGAAACTCGCTTGGGCCATATCGCCCTGCACGCCGGCTGTCTCGGCCCCGAGCGTCGCGCCCATCTTGCCGCCCGCGATACCGAACTTGCCGAGATCGCCGGAAAATTGGCACGCATCATTCCTGCCAATACCCTTCCCGCGAACGTCGTCGGCGCGGAAACGCCACGTACCGGTGCCGAGTGGCTGCGGATCGCCGGCGTTGATCTCGCCCAGATCGCCCCCGACCTTATCGACCGGCATGATCCGGCGTTGCTCGCCGAATCGGTAGAGGATGCGCGCTATGCCCCCTATATCGCGCGCCAGGATAGTGAGGTCGCGCGGCTGCGTGGCAATGATGCGATCGTCCTCCCACCCCAACTCGACTTCGCCGCTATCCCCGGCCTATCCAACGAAATGATCGAACGCCTCACGGCCGCCTGCCCCACCACGCTCGGCGCTGCCAGCCGTATCCGCGGTATCACCCCGGCAGCGCTCACCGCGATCATGCTCCATGCCAGGAAACGCGCCGCATGACCGAAGATGAGGCAAAAGCCTGGATCGCCGAGCGGTTCGGAGCGCTCGCTGTCGAGCGCTTGGCCCTGCTCGACACGCTGCTGCGTGACGAAGCCGCGCATCAGAACCTCGTTTCCGCTGCCACGCTGGAGATGATGTGGGCCCGCCATATCGTCGATTCCGCGCAACTCATCCCGCTAGCCGAAGGGACGCCGGGCGTCTGGACGGACATCGGCAGCGGCGCGGGCTTTCCCGGTTTGGTCGTTGCCATTCTCCGCGACGATCCGATGATCCTGATCGAGCCGCGCAAGCGCCGCGTCGATTTCCTGCGGTCCGCCGCTGAAGCGTTGGGTCTGGACAACGTCACGGTCGAAGCGGCCAAGTCGCAAAACGTCGACGCCAAGGCGACGATCATTTCCGCGCGTGCAGTGGCGTCTATCTCCGCTTTGCTCGAAGCGGCGCGCCATATCGGCACGCCGGCGACAAAATGGCTCCTGCCCAAAGGGCTCAGCGCGCGCGAAGAGGTGGCGCAGGCGCAGCGATCATGGCATGGTACGTTTCACGTGGAACACAGCATCACCGATCCGAAGTCGTTGATCGTGATCGCGCAGGGGGTCTCTCGTCGATGAATGTCATTGCGGTTGCGAACCAGAAAGGCGGCGTCGGCAAGACGACCACCGCGATCAATGTCGGCACTGCACTCGCAGCTACCGGCCAGCGTGTCCTCATCATTGATCTTGATCCGCAAGGCAATGCCTCCACCGGGCTCGGCATCAACCGCGCCGATCGCGAGAAATCCACCTACGATATCCTGCTTGGCGAAATGCCAATTACCGACGCGGCCATTCCGACCTGCGTGCCGAAGCTTGATATTGTCCCTGCCACCTCGGATCTGTCCGGTGCCGAGATCGAGCTGGTCGAATATGACGAGCGCACGCATCGCCTGAGCCGCGCACTGGGTCGGTGCGAAGAGCGCTGGGATGTCGTGCTGATCGATTGCCCGCCATCGCTGGGCCTGCTGACGCTCAACGCGATGGTCGCAGCGAACTCCCTGCTCGTGCCGCTGCAATGCGAATTCTTTGCGCTCGAAGGGCTCAGCCAGTTGCTCGGCACGGTCGAGCGGATCCGTGAGCGCTTCAATCCCGGCCTGACCATCCTTGGCGTCGCGCTGACGATGTACGATCGCCGCAACCGCCTCACCGACCAGGTGTCGAACGATGTCCGCGCCGTGCTCGGTCGCGTCGTGTTCGACACCGTCATTCCGCGCAACGTCCGCCTGTCGGAGGCGCCGAGCCACGGCCTGCCGGCGCTGATCTACGATTATCGCTGCTCCGGTTCGGAAGCCTATATCGCGCTGGCGCGCGAGCTGATCGGCCGCCTGCCCAAATCCGCCACGCCGTACACGAAGGCCGCATGACCGATACCACGCCAGACGCGTCGGGCGCCGCCGCCCGCCCCAAACCCCGTTCCGGCCTCGGCCGCGGATTGAACGCCCTGCTGGGTGACATGGCGCGCGAAGAGCCGGTCGGTGGCAATGAGAAGGTCTCGCCCGGTCTGCGCACGCTGCCGGTTGGCTCGCTCACCCCCCATCCCGGCCAGCCGCGTCGCCATTTCGACGAAGCCGCGCTCGACGAACTGGCCACGTCGATCGCCGCGCGCGGGCTGATCCAGCCGATCGTCGTGCGCCCGCATGGCAAGGGCTATCAGATCGTCGCCGGCGAGCGCCGCTGGCGCGCCGCACAGCGCGCACGGCTGCACGAAGTTCCGGTGATCATTCGCGAGTTTGACGATGCCGAGACGCTCGAAGTCGCCTTGGTCGAGAATATCCAGCGCCAGGATCTCAACGCGATCGAAGAGGCCGAGGCCTATCATCGCTTGATCGGCGATTTCGGCCATACGCAGGAAGCGTTGGGCAAATTGGTCCACAAATCGCGCAGCCATATCGCCAATCTGCTGCGCCTGCTCGATTTGCCACAAGCGGTGCAGGAACGCGTCGTCACCGGCGAACTAACCATGGGCCATGCCCGCGCGCTGATCGGCGCGCCGGATATCGAGAGCCTGTCCGACCAGGTCGTTGCGCGCGGCCTGTCGGTGCGCGAAACAGAGCGGCTCGCGCGGGCCGCCAAGCCCGAGCAGCGCGCGCGATCGGGTGGCGATGGCGGGCGCGATGCCGATTTGGCCGCGCTCGAGCATCAGCTGGGCGATCTGCTCGGTCTGTCGGTGCGCGTGGCGCACAGTGCCAAGGGCGGCACGATGACGCTGAGCTATGCCACGCTCGATCAATTAGACATGATTTGTCAGAGGCTTACGGGAGAGCGGATCTGATACGCGTCATCCTGAACTTGTTTCAGGATCCATGCGCGTACAATTGCCAAACGCGTGACGTCACTGGGGCGGATGACCGCTCATGGATCCTGAAATAAGTTCAGCATGACCGAGTGGGTCGAGCAAGCCCCTCACCGCTGCCGCGCCGCAATCCGCGCCACCGCCACGATCGCCTGCTCCGCCAGCACCGTCCCCGCGCTGGCCGACCCCATCATGCCGCGCTCCGCCTGTCGCACGCGGTCAATTGCGCCGGCCAGCCGGTCACTCGGCCAATGCCGGAGCGCCCGCGCGGTAATCGCTTTCTCGCGAAAGAACACATGCTCGGTTACCTGCGCCACCCCGGCCCCGGCATCGACCTGCGCGCGCAGCTCGGCCAGCGTCATCAGCCGCCGCGCCAGCTGCCGCAGGACTGGGATCGGCGATACGCCAGCCTCGCTCAGCCGCGCCAATTCCATGCCCAGCGTATCGGCGCGTCCATCGATCGCCGCATCGATCGCGCGGCTCATCTCGGCATCGCCGACATCCGCGCCGATCGCATCCAGCGCGGCATCGTCGATCTCGCGTGGCCGGTCCGGTCCGGCATCGAGATATAGCGCGAGCTTTTCCAGTTCGCGCGTCATCACGGCACGATCGCCGCCGGTCGCGGCAGCAATGCGTGTCGCCGTGTCGCCGGTGGTACGCATGTCGTGCTCGCGCGCGATCGTCGAGACCAGTTTGTCGGCCTCTGCGCCCTCGGGCATGTAGCAGGCAAAAGCCATCGCCCGCGGCGACATCTGCGCCAGCTTGACCACCTTGGCGGTGCCCTTGAGCGACGGTGCGATCGCCACCACCGGGTTGCCGACGCGCTCCATGCTGAGCAGCAAGGTCAACGCCTCCAGGCTCTCCTCCCCTGCCCCGCTGATGCGGATATGGCGCGCACCGCCGAACAAAGATAGCGACGCCGCCTCGTCGGTCAGCCGGCCGGGATTGGATTTCAGCGTGGACGGTTCGAGATCGACCCGCTCCGCGTCCGGCCCCATGCGGCGCGCGAGGCGTAGCGCCAGATCCAGCGCACCGGCCTCGTCGGGCCCGTGCAGCAGGAACAGGCGGATATCGGAGCCCGGTGCGTCGATCGCGGCGCGGATCTGGTTGACGTTAGCTTTCATGGGGCCTTCACGGCGCCTTCGGCGTGGTCCGTCGCACGTACAGCGCCACGCGCGAGACGATCTGGTCGGCGACGATGCCCGATAGCCGCTCCAGCGCGGTATTTTCCGCGGTGATCGTGGCATATTCCGAACCGACCGAATCGATCCCCGCGTCGGACCCCGCAGTGGCATCGAGCAGCACCGCGCCATTGGCCAGGTTGATCAGCTGGTAGCGCGCCCGCAGCGTGCGCCGCTCGCGCGCGACGCTGTTGTCGCTGCGCACGCCAAGGCCGGTGATCCTGTCATCGAGCCGCACTTCGAGCCGGTACAAGGGTGGCGCCTTGCCGGCCTGCAGCCGATCGCTCAGCGCGGTCGACATCAGCCAACCGGACTTGCCCTGGATCGGCGCCACCTCGATCTGGGTCAGCGTCGTCGCCACGACGCCCGCCCCACCCCCGCTATACAGGGGCTGCAAGCCGCAGCCGGAAAGCGTGAGGGCAAGGCTGGCGAGGATCAGGATCGGCTTCATGCGACGACGTTTACCAGACGATCGGGCACGACGATGATCTTTTTCGGCGTGGCGTCGCCGATACTGCGCAGCACGTTGGCATTGGCCAGTGCCAACGCCTCGATCACGTCCTTGGGCGTGCCCTTGGCCACCGTTACCGTGTCGCGCAATTTTCCGTTGACCTGCAGCGCGATGGTCACTTCATCCTCGACGAGCATGGCCGGATCGACCTCGGGCCACGGCGCATCGGCGATCAGCCCGTCATGGCCCGCGGCAGCCCAGGCCTCCTCGGCGATATGGGGCGCCATGGGGGCCACCAGCCGCATCAGCGTGGCGATCGCCGTGCGGCGCGAGCCGGACGGTGCGGCGCGTTCGATATCGTTGACCAGAGCGTACAGTTTGGCGACCGCCTTGTTGAAGCTAAGTGCCTCGATATCAACGGCAATTCCCGCGATCGTCTGGTGCACCTTGCGCTCCAGCGCGGCGTCCGTTGCGGCACCTTCGTCACCTTCCGCCGCCCCATCGAACAACCGCCACAGCCGCTGGATAAAGCGCCACGATCCCTCGATCCCGCTTTCGCTCCAGGGCAGGTCGCGCTCCGGCGGGCTGTCCGACAGCATGAACCAGCGCACCGCATCCGCGCCATACTGATCGACGATCGGCTCGGGATCGACCGTGTTCTTCTTCGACTTGGACATTTTCTCGACGCGGCCGATCGTGACCGCTTCACCCGTCGCGATCTCGAACACGCCGCCATCACGCCGCTCGATATCGTCCGGGCCCAGCCACAGCGGCTTATGGAGCATATCGACGCCATCGGTGCCGATCGTCTCGATCGTCCGGCTATACGTTTCGTGCGTCACCATGCCCTGCGTGAATAGGCCGGCGAATGGTTCCGCCACATCGAGCTGGCCGATATGCTTGAGCGCGCGGGTCCAGAAGCGGGCGTAGAGCAGGTGCAGGATCGCGTGCTCGACGCCGCCGATATATTGGCCGACCGGGAGCCATTGCTCGGCCACGGCACGGTCGAACGGCTTGTCGTCGGGTTGGCTGGCGAAGCGGATGAAATACCAGGACGAGTTGACGAACGTATCCAGCGTATCCGTCTCGCGCCGCGCCTTGCCGCCACAGGAGGGGCAATCGACCTGGTTCCACTCGGTGTGGCGATCGAGCGGATTGCCCGGCACGTCGAAGCTGACATCCTCGGGCAGCACCACCGGCAATTGCGCGCGTGGCACCGGCACGACGCCGCAGGCATCGCAATGGATGATCGGGATCGGCGTGCCCCAGTAACGCTGGCGGCTGACGCCCCAGTCGCGCAGCCGGAACACGGTCGAGCCGGTGCCCCAGCCCTCGCCCTCGGCGCGTTCGATCACCACGCGCTTGGCGTCCTCGATATCCATGCCGTCGAGGAAGTGCGAATTCACCAGCACGCCAGGACCGCTATACGCCTCGTTGCCGACGAACACCGGATCCTCGATCGCGCCCTCCGAGACGACGCGCTTGACCGGCAGGCCGTATTTGCGCGCGAAATCGAGATCGCGCTGGTCGTGCGCCGGCACGCCGAACACCGCGCCGGTGCCGTATTCCATCAACACGAAATTGGCGATGTAGACCGGCAGCTGCCACGCCGGATCGAGCGGATGGGTGGCGGTGATGCCGGTAGCGAAGCCGAGCTTCTCCTGCGTGTCCATTTCCGCTGCGGTGGTGCCGCCGCGCTTGCACAGATCGATAAAGGCAGCCGCTTCTGGGTCACGCTCGGCCAGTGCACGCGCGATCGGGTGATCCGCT
Organism: Parasphingomonas puruogangriensis; assembly: GCF_036663635.1. Lineage (NCBI taxonomy): Bacteria > Pseudomonadati > Pseudomonadota > Alphaproteobacteria > Sphingomonadales > Sphingomonadaceae > Parasphingomonas > Parasphingomonas puruogangriensis. The sequence continues at coordinate 166,846 of NZ_JAXOJI010000005.1, forward strand.
GCGACCGCGACGAAGGCCGAGCCGAACATCGTGTCCGGCCGCGTGGTGAACACGTCGACCTTATCCCCGTCCGAAAGCTTAAACGAAAAGGTCAGCCCCTGGCTGCGGCCGATCCAGTTTTCCTGCATCAGCTTGACCTTGTCCGGCCAATGTTCGAGCGCGCCCAGACCGTCGAGCAGTTCGTCGGCAAAATCGGTGATCTTGAGGAACCACTGGCTGAGCTTGCGCCGCTCGACCAATGCGCCCGAGCGCCAGCCGCGGCCGTCGATAACCTGTTCGTTGGCCAGCACGGTCATGTCGACCGGATCCCAATTGACCGCCGATTCCTTGCGGTAGACCAACCCGGCCTTGAACAGATCGAGGAACAGCGCCTGTTCATGGCCGTAATAGTCCGGCTCGCACGTCGCTAGTTCGCGCGTCCAATCGAGCGCAAAGCCCAACCGCTTCAGCTGCGCCTTCATCGTCGCGATATTGGCGCGGGTCCAGGCGCCGGGATGCACGCCCTTTTCCATCGCGGCATTCTCGGCCGGCATGCCGAATGCGTCCCACCCCATCGGATGGAGCACTTCATGCCCGATCATGCGGCGATAGCGCGCCAGCACGTCGCCCATCGTGTAATTGCGCACGTGGCCCATATGAATCCGCCCCGACGGGTAGGGAAACATCTCGAGCACATAGGAACGCGGCTTGGGGCTATCGTCACGCGCGGCAAAGGTGCGGGATTCGTCCCACACCTTCTGCCAGCTTGCGTCCGCCTTCAGCGCATTGAAGCGCGACGCCATAATTTGATCTTTCTGTTATCCGGCGATCGAGCCGCGGCGCAGATCGCGCGCGCGGGTCAGGATCGCATCTTCGAGTTTCTGGACGGTGGCGGCCTTGACCGGTGCGGCGACCCACTGGCCACCCTGGTTCACTTCGCGCAATGCCGCGACGCGCAGGCCATCGGCGCGCAGATCCTGGTCGAGGATCGTCACCGTCACCTTAACCCGCTCGGTCGGTGCCGCCGGGTTGATATACCAGTCGGTGACGATCACGCCGCCGTTCGAATCGGTCTGCACCAGCGGCATGAAGCTGAGCGTATCGAGCGACGCGCGCCACAGATAGGAATTCACCCCGATGGTCGTGATGCGCGAGGCCGCGAGATCGGCCTGGGGGCGATCCTTGCCACCGCCACAGGCGGCAAGCGCCAGCGGCGCGGCAAGCGTCAGGGCGAACATCACCAGTTTGGGGGCCGGGAGGCGGATCATCGGCGATTTCCTGGGCGTAAAAGGATACATGAGGGCGCATCTATAGATGGTCTCGCGCCTGCCGCAAGGCTGGCCCGCTGTGGGTATGATGCAACACTCGTCTATAAAGTGACTCTGGCCGGTAGTGGCGCAGGAGATATTCGGTATAGGCGCGTTATGTAGCGTCGGTACGGTAGTGCCGGCAAAGGGGTATGACGTGATCGTAGGTCGCTTGATGGCAGGATTGGGATTGGGGGGGCTGCTGGCCGCCGCAATCTTCGTCGCGCCCGCGATCGGCGCACCGGATGCCGCGAATCGCCCGGAAAAGCGCAGTTTTTCTGGCCGTGGCATCGGGTCGTTCACGCCCGCCTCGGCCGACCCGCGCCTCGCCGCTTTGTTCTCGCGCGGTGGTCTCGAGACCGGCGCGTTCCGCTTCACCCCGTCCGAATCGCGCCGCAATGGCGGGCGCGCGGTGACCGTGGCGATTCGCGCACGCTCGACACGCAGCGCGCTCAATGCCGAAAGTGGTGCCGCCCCGTCGGTCAGCCTCGCGCCGATCGCCTATAACCTCGGTGTTGCCGTCGGCTGGAAGCGCTTTGCCGTTTCCGGCGACGTGGCGCGCGTCGATCTTTCCGGCCTGCCGGGCAGCCGCGAGACGATGGATCTCGGCGTCAGTTATACCGGCCAGAAATTCAGCACGCGGGTCAAGGCGATCGCCGATCGTCCGCTGGCCGGCGCGCCCAGGCTGGTCGAGGATGCGCCGAGCTATGCGCTGGATGTCGGTGGTTCCTACTCGCTGACGCGCAACCTGGCCGTGACGGCGGGCGTGCGGTACAAGTCCGAGCGTGATCGGCTTGAGCGGATGAAGGACGATCGTCTCGACAGCCAGGCCGTTTACGTCGGTACCGCCTTCCGCTTCTAAACGTCGGGCGTGATCCACGCGTCGATCGCCGCCCAGCCGTAAAATCCGCATAATGTCCTGAAGCGCCGCGCGGTCATGCCGCCGAGCGCGATCGCCGGGATATCCAGTCCCCGGATCATCGCCCGGGCCGCACGGCGACCCAAGGCCTTGGCGCCAGGATGCGAGCGCGTCGCGAAGATCGGCGATACCAACAGCAGATCGGCCCCTGCCCTAACGCCTGCCAGCGCCTCGCGCCGCGAATGCGCGGGCCAGGTACGGATATCGCCGTGATGGCACCACGCCGCGCCATGAACCCCGTCTGCTTTACCCAGCCGCTGCGCGCCGGCGCGGATCAGCACCAGCCGGTTGCGCCGCGCAACTTGCGCCACGCGCGCGAACAAAGCGCGCCGTTCCGCCAGCGGGGTGGCATAATGGCGGAAGATCACCCCGCCGCCGCGCGGCAGTGCGTCGAGCGCACGCCACAGATCGTCGCCGAGCCGTTCGTCGGTCATCAGCCACTGCTTGGGCAAGTTGCGGTGGCGAGGCGGCACGACCGTGCCTATAGCAGCGCCGATGCCCGCACACGATCCCGCAACCACTCCTGCAACCGCTCTGGCCACCGTTCAGCAATCGATCGCCCATGCTGCCGCTCTGGCACAGCGTCAGGCCGACGCTATTACGCTGATCGCTGTCTCCAAGACGCAGAGTCCGGAAACAATCCTCCCCCTGCTGGAAGCGGGGCAGCGCCACTTTGGCGAGAATCGCGTGCAGGAAGCGCAGGATAAATGGCCCGATCTGCGCGCGCGCTATCCCGATGCCGTGCTGCACCTGATCGGCCAGCTGCAATCGAACAAGGCTGAGGATGCGGTCGCGCTGTTCGATACGATCCATGCGGTCGATCGCGCCTCGCTGGTCACCGCGCTCGGCCGGGCGATGGACAAGCTCGGCAAGCGACCGCCGTGCTTTCTGCAGGTCAATATCGGCGACGAGCCGCAAAAGGGCGGCTGTTCGATCGGCGATCTGCCCGCATTGCTTGCCGCAGCGCGCGCGGCGGGGCTGCCGATCGTCGGCCTGATGGCGATTCCGCCCGCCGAGACGGAGCCGGCGCCCTATTTCGCCCTGCTCGCCAAGCTCGCCCGCGACAACGATCTGGCCGGGCTGAGCATCGGCATGTCGAGCGACTATGAAACCGCCGTGACGATCGGCGCGACCTATGTGCGCGTCGGCACCGCCTTGTTTGGAACGCGCGCATGAAATTTTCCGGGATCATTTTCGATTTCGACGGTGTGCTGCTGGAAAGCGAATATGCCGGCAATCTGCAGCTTGCCGCGTATCTGACGGGCATCGGCCACCCGATCACGCCCGAACAATCGATGCAGAACTTCATGGGCCTGTCCGGCGGCGCCTTTATCGGCGCGGTCGAGGGGTGGATCGGCCGCCCGCTGCCGGCGAGCTTTCACAGCGAACGCGAGATCGAGAACGAACGCGTGCTGCGTGATGGGATCGACCCCGTGGTGGGGGCGATCGATTTCGTGCGCAGCCTGCCCGCCGATCTGCCGCGTGCGATCGCTTCGTCCAGTTCGACACGGTGGATCACCACGCATCTGGAGCATCTCGGTCTGCTCGATGCGTTCACGCCCCATATCTTCAGCGGTCATGAACATGTCGCGCGTGGCAAGCCGGCACCCGATCTCTATTGGCACGCCGCCAAGGCGATCGGCGTAGATATCGCCGAGTGCATGATCCTGGAGGATTCGGTGGTCGGCGCGACCGGGGCGGTCGCCTCGGGTGCGTATGTCATCGGGCTGTGCGCAGGCACGCATTGCGCGCCGGCGCATCGCGAGCGGCTGATTGGTCTGGGGGTCGATGCGATCGCACATGATTTCGATGAGGTGCGGGCGCTCATCGCGTAGGATCGCAGGAGAGCAGACGTTAGCGCCGCCGCAGCAAATCCCGCGCCCGCGCGCCGAGCCCGGCGACGAAATCATAAGGCAGCGCCGCGCCTTCGCGGGCGCGCATCCGCCACCACGCCTTGGTGCGCTCCTCGTCGCGGTAGAACATGATCGGCCGCGCATAGATGCCGTAAAACGCGAACAGCATGCGGATACGGGCCTGGTGATAGCGATCGGTACAGGTCAGGCAGTGGTCATAGCCGCCTTTGCGAAAGAAGGCGGCGGCGGCGCGCACGGAGGTCAGCGTGTCGATGCTCACCTCGTCGAGATGCAGCCGCGCCGGATCGATGTGCTCGGCCAGAATGGCTGCCATCACCGATGCTTCGGACGGTCCTTCGGCGCCGGCGGCGCCGGAGCAGAACAGATCGGCCTCGGGATAGCGCGCCGCGGCGCCGGCGGCATAGTCGATCCGGCGGCGTAGCGAGGGGCTGGGCCGGCCATCGGCGCGCACCGCCGCGCCAAACACGACGATCAATTGTCGTGGCGATTTGGCGAGCATGGTTACAGCTGGTGTCCGGTGCGATCGCGCTTGGTGGCGAGATAGCGTTCGTTGTGCGGATTGGCCGGCAGGAAATGCGGCACGCGCTCGATCACCTGGACCCCGGCGGCTTCCAGCTGCGCGACCTTTTCGGGATTGTTGGTCAGCAGCCGCACCTTGGGCTGGGCGAGCAAGGTCAGCATCCGCGCGGCGACGCGAAAATTGCGCGAATCGACCGCAAAACCAAGCCGGGTATTGGCATCGACCGTGTCGAATCCCTGATCCTGCAGCGCATAGGCGCGCAATTTGTTGATCAGCCCAATGCCGCGGCCTTCCTGGCGCAGATAAAGCAAGATGCCCCAGCCGCTCGCCTGAATCGCCGCGATCGCCGCATCGAGCTGTGGTCCGCAATCGCATTTGAGGCTGCCGAGCACATCGCCGGTGAGACATTCGCTGTGCAGCCGGACGAGCGGCGGCTGGCCATTGGGCGCACCGATCAGCAAGGCGACATGCTCACCGGGCATTTCTGGCGTGCGGAAAGCGACGATCTCCGCATCCTCCGCGCCCGCGACGGGAAGGCGTGCGCGCGTCGCGATGGCCAGGCGCTGGGCGTCTTCGTGCGCGGCGATATCGGCGACATCGAGCGTCAGATCCGCGCTACCGCCGGGAAGGGCGAAAAAGGCCGGCAAGACCCCGCCGATCCGCGCCAGCCGTAGCGCCGCCGCGCCCGCCGCGCTCTCGTCCAACGGAATGGCGCGAAACGGCCCCTTGAGCGGCGTCTGCAGATCGAGCTGCGGATCGGCCAGCGCGGTCGCCGCGGCAAAGTCGAGCCACGGCGCGCGGTCGACCAGCACCGGCGCATCGGGCACGGCGGCGGCACGCTGATTGGCCAGCTTGAGCGTCAGTGCGCGACCCGCCGAGAGCAGCACCGCCGCCCTGCCGTCGGGATCGAACGCCGCCAGCCGCACGGGATCGGCGGTCTCGATCGGCAACAGCGCCAGGCGACCATCCGCGCCGGTAAGCGCGATCGACCAGCCGCGGCGCAGCGCATCGATCGCCAGCGCCGTCTGGCGCGCATCGCTCACACCCGGAACTCGGTCATGATCGGAATGTGATCGGAGGGTTTCAGCCACGAGCGACAATCCTCGAACACGCTATGGGCGGTGGCGGTCGCGGCGACATCGGCGGTCGCCCACATATGGTCGAGCCGCCGGCCGCGATCATTGGCGGTGAAATCGGGCGAGCGATAGCTCCACCAGGTATGCAGCCGCGCCGGCGCGGGATGGAAATGGCGGCCCAGATCGACCCAGTCGTTCGACGCTTGCAGCCCGTTCAGCGCCTCGATCTCGATTCTTGTATGGCTGACCGTGTTGAGCAATTGCTTGTGGCTCCACACATCGGATTCGAGCGGTGCGATGTTGAAATCGCCGGTCAGGATCGTCGGCGTCTTGAGATCGGCCGACCAGCGCGTCATGCGCTCGACGAAATCGAGCTTCTGGCCGAACTTCGCGTTGACCTCGCGATCGGGCACGTCGCCGCCTGCGGGCACATAGACATTGTCGAGCCTGACCCCGTTGGGCAGCCGCACGCCGACATGCCGCGCTTCCATGTTCGCCTGCCAGTCGTAGCGATCATCCTCCACCACCGGCACGCGCGAGATCGTCGCCACGCCGTGGTGCATCTTCTGACCGTGCAGGATGACCTGATCATAGCCCAAGGCGCGGAATGCGGCGCTGGGGAAGTCGCCATCGATCACCTTGGTTTCCTGCAGGCACAGCACGTCCGGCTGAACCTCGCGCAGGAAGCGCTCGACGATCTCGATGCGGAAACGCACGGAATTGATGTTCCACGATACGATCTTGAGCGTGTCCGTCATGCCGAGCATGTAGCCATGGGGTGGATCGAACGCCAGAGCGAGCGCACGCGCTGCAAAAACGAAAGGCCCCCGCTCCGGGGGCATGGAGCGAGGGCCGACCTAGCGTTCGTCACGCAGGCGGGAAATGAGCCAGTTCGAGCAACAGGGGGAAAATCCCGAACCGCCCCACATCCGCGAGGTCGTATCTAGCGAGAGGAACCTGTCGCCAGTATGAATGAACGTTCAGCGTCCGCCGGTTTTGCGCTGCGGATCGTTGAAGCGGAACGTTCCGTCGCTAACCGGCGCGTTAAAGCGCTGATTGGTCAGCCGGATCGAGGTGCGATTGTTCTGCGCATCAAGCGCCACCCAGCCCTGCAGCATCAACCCACCCGGCGCCGTCGGGCTGCGCGCGAAGATCAAGGTGATGCGGCCATATTCAGGATGTTTGGGGTCGTTGGCCTCGACCGAGACGATGCGCGGATCGCCGCCGGGAATGACCCGGGCGAACCGTGTCATGTCCTTGTCCGGGTTGAGCAATACGCCGAGCGGCGAATTGCCGATCGGCCAGCGTTGCTTCTGCCCCACCGAATAATCCAGGAACCACAGCGCCTTGCCATCGCCGACGATCAGGATCGGCACGCCCTTTTCATATTGAAAGCGGATCTTGCCCGGCTTCTTCAGCGTCAGCACGCCGGTCAGCACCTTGCCGGTGCGATCGGTCTGGGTGAAATTGGCCGTCATGCTCTGCACCGATTGCAGATGGCTCTGCACCCGGCCAAGTTCGCCCGGCGCCGCGGCAACCAGCGCCGGCGTCAGCGCGAGCGCGGTAAGGAAACGATAGGTCACGGAATTCTCCTGAGGACTGGCCGGCGCTATGGGGGGCGCGCATTGAATGCGCCGTGAACCGCTCGGGCTAGAGCGGGTTCCCGTCGCGGTCGCGCAGTACTTCGCGGCGGCCCACATGATCCGGGCGGCCGACGATGCCGTCTTTCTCCATTCGCTCGATCAGTCGGGCAGCCGAATTATAACCGACGCGGAGCTGGCGCTGCAGCCAGCTGGTCGAGGCCTTCTGGCTTTCCACCACCAGCTGGATGGCGTTGCGATATTGCTGGTCCTCGGCCGAATCCTCGCCGTCCGGCGCGCCGTCGAGCGCGAAGCTTTCCTCGGGCTCCTCGGTGACCGACTGGATGTAATCGGGCTGCCCTTGCGCGCGCCAGTGATCGGCCACCGCGCGGACCTCGTCGTCGGTGACGAACGGCCCGTGCACGCGCACCACGCCGCGGCCGCCGGGCATGTACAGCATGTCGCCCTTGCCGAGCAGCTGCTCGGCGCCCTGTTCGCCCAGAATGGTGCGCGAATCGATCTTGCTGGTCACGTGGAAGCTGATTCGAGTCGGCAGATTGGCCTTGATCACGCCGGTGATGACGTCGACCGAGGGGCGTTGCGTCGCCATGATCAGGTGGATGCCGGCCGCACGCGCTTTCTGCGCCAGGCGCTGGATGAGGAATTCGACTTCCTTGCCTGCGGTCATCATCAGATCGGCGAGCTCGTCGACGATCACCACGATCTGCGGCAGCGGGTTATAATCGAGCTGTTCTTCCTCGTAGATCGGCTGGCCGCCCTCGGAATAGCCGCATTGCACCTTGCGCCCGAGCGGCTGGCCCTTGGCCTTGGCGGCGCGGACCTTCTCGTTGAAGCTGGCGAGACTGCGCACGCCGACCGAGGACATCTGGCGATAACGGTCCTCCATCTGCTCGACCGCCCATTTCAGCGCGCGCACCGCCTTGTTGGGGTCGGTGACCACCGGCGACAGCAGATGCGGGATATCCTCGTACATGCTCAGTTCGAGCATCTTGGGATCGATCATGATCATGCGGCACTGTTCCGGCGTCAGCCGATAGAGCAGCGACAGGATCATGCAGTTCAAGCCCACCGACTTGCCCGAGCCGGTGGTGCCGGCAACGAGCAGATGCGGCATCGGCGCGAGATCGGCGATCACCGGATCGCCGGCGATATTCTTGCCCAGCACCAAGGGCAGGGAAGCAGACTGATCCTCGAAGCTCCGCGAGCCGATCAGCTCGTGCAGGCCGACCATCTCGCGCCGAGCGTTGGGCAGTTCGATGCCGATCACCGTGCGCCCGGGAATGGTCGCGACGCGCGCGGAAATCGCGCTCATGTTGCGCGCGATATCGTCGGCCAGCTGGATCACGCGGCTCGCCTTGATGCCGCTGGCCGGCTCGAGTTCGTACATCGTCACGACCGGGCCGGGGCGGACCTCGACGATCGATCCCTTGACGTGGAAATCGTCCAGCACCGATTCGAGCAGCCGCGCATTGCGCTCCAGCGCGGCCTTGTCGATCACGTTGCCGGCCGAGGGCGGGGTGGGCTTGAGCAGGTCCAGATCGGGTAGCTGATAATTGTTGTCGCGCAGGTCGAGCCGTTCCTGCGCCACGCGGGGCTTGGCCAGCGACGGGGCGAGCGAGCGATCGGCGATCACCGGGCCAGGCCGCGCATCGGGCAAGGCGATGGCGCGCGGCTCGGGCGCCACCTTGCTGCGCACCGGCTCGGCTTCGAGCACCTCGCGTTCGGAAATCGGGCGATCGACGCGGAATTGCGGCAGGCGCGGCAGGTTGCGGGCGGAGAAACCGATCTGTAACGCGCGCGCCCAGATTGCCGCGCCGGCCACAGCGGCGACCAGTCCGACGCCGCGACCGGTCCAGGTCACCGCGGTCGGCTCGCCGATAAAGGCGATGATCCAGCGCAGCGCGTCGGCCAGCCCGAGCCCGAGCACGCCGCCCCAGCCCGCCGGCAGCGCCAAGACGGAAGAAGCGGAGATGAAGGTCAGCGCGGTGCCGATCAGCACCACGCCAAGGCTCGCCAGCAGCAGCATCCGCACCCAGCGGCCGAGCGGCGCGTCGCGCCACAAGCGCATGCCCAGGATCGGCGCGATCGGCAGCAGCAGGATCACCGCCGGCCCGAAAATCGCGAACACCAGATCGGCGAACCAGGCGCCGGGCGCGCCGAGCCAATTTTCCGCCGGCCCGCCAGACGCCGTGTTGAGCGAAGGGTCGCCGGAATGATAGCTCGCCAACGCGATCACCATCAGCAGCGTCGCGGTGAACAAGCCGAGCGCGCCGAGCAACGCGCTGCTGCGCATCGCTCCCGCCTTCACCGTTTCACGCCAAAGCGCAGGCCGAGCCCGGCTTGCCATGTCTCGTCCCCATCTGTCCGCTATCTGTTCCGGTTAATCGCTCTTGCGGAGTCTGGCGTCAAGCAATCCGGGTCGGCTCGTCGCCTGGGCGGCAGGGAAGGAAGAGGGGATTTCACGCGAAGGCGCGGAGGGGAAGGAAGGCGCGAAGGACAGAAGGCCGGGCGTTCCATCGGCCCGGCGCTCGGCCCGATAAACCTTCGTGCTGCGCTCTTCGCGCCTTCGCGCCTTCGCGTGAAACATCCTTCTTAGGCCCAAACCGGACTGCGCTGCGCGCGGCCCGTGTGGCGCATTGGCAGCGGCCGGGCAGGGCGTTACTATCGGTCCATGGAAAAAGCAGACGTCATCATTCTCGGCGGTGGGCTGGTCGGCAGCGCGCTGGCCGTTGCGCTCGACGCGCACAGCTTGACCGCCATCGTCATCGACATCGCCGATCCCGAGGTGATCCTCGCCGCCGGGTTCGATGGCCGCGCTTCGGCCATTGCCAGCGCGCCCTATCGCATGCTCAGCGCGCTCGGCGTGGTCGATCGGCTGGCTGGCCACGGTTGCCCGATCGCCGGGATCCGCGTCAGCGATGGGCTGGAGCCCGGCGCGCTCGATTTCGAACCCAGCGAGGATGATGGCGCGCTCGGCCATATGTTCGAGAATCGCCTGCTGCGTGGCGCGCTGTACGAAGCGGCGGTGGCCGCGCCGAACGTCGATCTGCGCATGCTGACCCGGGCCGTCTCGGTCACGCGCGGTGAGCATGGCGTCACGGCGGTGCTCGATTCGGGCGCCACGATCACCGCGCCGCTGCTGATCGCCGCCGAGGGTCGTAATTCGCCGACGCGCGACGCGGCGGGTATTCGCACCGCGCGCTGGCAGTACGACCACGCTGCGATCGTCACCTCGCTGCACCACGAACATAGCCACGAGAACATCGCCTTCGAGATTTTCTACCCGCAAGGCCCGTTCGCGATCTTGCCGCTCAACGACGATGCCGACGGGCATCGTTCGGCGATCGTCTGGTCGGTCAGTCGCGCCGAGGCGCCGGGCATGCTCAAACTGTCCGAGCGCGGCTTCCTTGCCGAAGCGGAGAAGAAAATGGGCGGGTTCCTGGGTAAGCTCGGGCCACTTGGCGGTCGCTCGAGCTACCCGCTCGGCTTCCACCACGCCGCGCAGATCGTTTCCAACCGCGTCGCTTTGGTCGGCGATGCCGCGCATGGCATCCACCCGATCGCGGGGCAGGGCGTCAATGTCGGCTTCCGCGACGTCGCCACCTTGGTCGAGGTGCTGGTCGAGGGCAAACGGCTCGGGCTCGATCTCGGGGACCCGGCGCTGCTCGCGCGCTACCAGCGCTGGCGCAGCCTCGACACGCTGATGGTGTCGATCGCCACCGATGGGCTGCAACGCCTGTTCGGCATTCCCGGCAAGACCGCCAATACGGCGCGGCGCTTCGGGCTATCGGCGGTGCAGAGGCTGCCGATGGTCAAGGACCGCTTCATGGCCGAGGCGCGCGGCGAAAGCGGCGAAGTGCCGAAACTGCTGCAGGGGATGATGGTCTAACGCTTCCCACCGCGTCATCCCAGCGCAGGCTGGGATCTCCACCGGCCGGCGCGGGACAGGAGCCGCACGAGACCCCAGCTTTCGCTGGGGTGACGTGGCTGGCTAACACCAACTATTGCAGCGTCACCGATTCATCCCCGTCATGTCGGCCGAAAAACTGCATCAATTGGATGATCAGTTCGGCACGGTCCTCGATCCCCTCCGCTTCGAGCAACGCCTGCTTGGCCGCCACGTCGAATGGCGCGATCTGGGCGATGCCGTTGACCAACGCCTCGTCGTCGAGCCGCGTTACCGCTTCCCAATCCACCGCATAGCCTTGCGCATCGGCGAAGCGGCGTGATTCCATTTCCAGCGAGGAGCGGCGCGACAGCGACAGCGTATCGTCTACCACGGCCGCCGGCAGCAATTCCGCCTCGACCTGGCGAAACGCCGTGCTGACGTCCAGCTCGCGCACGATGCGGAACAGCGACAGGCCTTCCAGCACGAGATTGTAGCGCCCGTCGTCGAGCATCTCGAATTCGGCGATCCGGCCGACGCAACCAATGTCGAACAGGGGTGGCGCTTCGTTGGGCGCATAGGTGCCCGGGCGCGGCTGGATCATGCCGATGCGCCGGTCGCGCGCCATCGCATCGCTCATCATCGCGCGGTAGCGTGGCTCGAACAGGTGTAGCGGCAGGTGCATGCCCGGGAACAACAAGGCGCCGGGGAGCGGGAAGACCGAGAGGCGCGTCGTCTGGCCGGCGGGTTTGATCATCCGAACAGGATCGCGGAAAGCTTGCGCCGCTGCGCCGAGACCCAGGGATCTTCGAGCCCGACGACCTCGAACAATTTGAGCAATTGCGTCCGTGCCGCGCCCTCGTTCCAGCTGCGGTCGGCGGCGATGATCGCCAGCAGCGATTCGGCCGCGGCATCGCGATCGCCCGCCGCCATCTGGCCGCCCGCTAGCTCGAACCGCTTGGCATGGTCGTCCGGATTGGCCGCGACTTCCGCCGCCAGCCCCGACAGATCGTCGACCGGCCGCGCATCCTTGGCCAATGTCAGCGCCGCCTTGGCGCGATCGAGTTCCGGCAACGCGGCCGTTTCGGGATCGAGCGCGGCGAGATGCGCGTCCGCCTCGTCGAGCTGCCCAGCGGCGACCAGCGCGCGAATCATCCCGGAATGCACGGCGGGGTGCCCGGGGGCCAGTTCCGCCACCTGGCGGAAGATCAGGATCGCCTGTTCGGCATCGCCCTCCGCCAGTACTTCCTCGCCCATCGCCAATAACGGGCCAAGCTCGGCCTCCAGATCGGCCGCCTCGCTCGGGATCGGCAATTTGGCGAGGATCTGGTCGAGCATCGTCTTCAGCGCCGATTCGGTCCGCGCCGGCGTCAGGTCGGCGACCAGCTGCCCCTGGAACATGGCATAGACGGTGGGGATCGACTTGATCTGGAATTGCGACGCGATGAACTGGTTCTTGTCGGTATCGACCTTGGCCAGCACCACGCCCTTATCGGCATAAGCGGCGCAAACCTTTTCCAGCAGCGGCGTCAGCGCCTTGCACGGCCCGCACCATTCGGCCCAGAAATCGATGATGACGAGGCTCGACATCGACGGTTCGACGACGTCGCGGCGAAACGCCTCGACCGCTTCGCGTTCGGCCGCGCTCAATCCCAAACTTGCCAAGACAGACTCCGTCGTTCGTGTGTTCGCCTTATGTGGGCGCTCTGGGCCGCACGCCAAGCCTTTTCGGCTATATCTCCAACGGGGGTTGCCGGATGCCGATACCACTGTTAGAGGCCGCCACCTTACCCCGCCCCTCCGGTCTCCGGCAGGGGCGATAGGCGCCAGAGCGGGCGTAGCTCAGGGGTAGAGCACAACCTTGCCAAGGTTGGGGTCGAGGGTTCGAATCCCTTCGCCCGCTCCAGCCGCCACCACAGATTTAGCGCAGCTAAATCGATTAGGTGGCGGCTCGGCCGACGCGGCCAACAGCCGCGACGCTCTCACTATTCCCCGTTATGGTGTTCGGCATGAGCAAACATCCGATTCGCGTCGGCATCGGCGGCTGGACCTTCGAACCGTGGCGCGGCGTGTTCTTCCCCGAAGGCCTCGCGCACAAGAAGGAACTCGAATTCGCCACCCAGGCGATGACCGCGATCGAGGTCAACGGGACCTATTACAGCACGCAAAAGCCGGCCACTTTCGCCACCTGGGCCAAGACCGCGCCCGACGGCTTCGTGTTCGCGCTAAAGGCCTCGCGCTACACCACCAACCGCAAGGTGCTGGCCGAGGCGGGCGAATCAATCGAGCGGTTCCTGGGCCAGGGCATCGTCGAACTGGGCGACAAGCTCGGCCCGATCCTGTGGCAATTCATGGCGACCAAGAAATTCGACGCCGATGAGTTCGGCGCGTTCCTCAAATTGCTGCCGGCCAAGCAGGATGGCATTGCGCTGCGCCACGCCGTCCATGTGCGGCACGAAAGCTTCGCAGTGCCCGAGTTCATTGCCATGGCCCGCGCGGCGGGCGTTACCGTCGTTTATGCCGATTCGGCGGACTATCCGGCCATCGCCGACGTCACTGGCGACTTTGTTTATGCCCGGCTCGAAAGCGCCGTGGAGGAAGTGACCACCGGCTATACCGACAAGCAGCTCGATCGCTGGGCCGAGGCGGCGCGGCTATGGGCCGCGGGCGGCGCGCCCGACGGCTTGCCTTATGTCGAACCGGCCAAACCGAAGAAGGTCGGCCGCGATACGTTCGTATTCTTCATCAACGGTGCCAAGGTCCGTGCCCCGGCTGGGGCGATGGCGCTGATCGAGCGCTTGAAATAGGATTTCGCGAAGGCGCGAAGAAGGTTGGTTCGCGCAGAGGCGCAGAGGCGCGGAGGACGCGGAGGTGATGCGCTTTTCGGGCAGGTCATGATCGGCCGCTGCTGCTTCGTTCGGCCAGCGAGTTTCGCTGCCGCTGTGCGGCACGAGCGCCCTCGCTGCGTCCTCCGCGCCTCTGCGCGAACCAACCCTCCAGGTCTCTTCGCAATCAGCCCGTCGGCGTGCCCATGCCCGGAATATCGGTCGGATTGGCCTGTCCGGTGATTGCCGCCGCCTCGATCGTATCCAGCGCCTGGCGCGCGCCGATATAGCGTCGCGCCGCAGCGGTCCAGCGCGCCGCCTGCGGGGCACCCGGCATGCGCGCGACTTCGGCCAGTGCGGCTTCGACCTTGCCGCCTTCGAGCATCTGCCGCGCGCGCGCGAGGCGGTCGATCGGCAGCGGGGAGGGGGTGTCGGCGCGGTGGATGACGATCAGATTGGCGAGCTCGCGGCGCAGGCTGTTGAGCCAGCTCGTGCTGGCCTGGCCGGTGACCAATTCGGGAGCGATGCTGTCGAGCCCGGCGCGCAGCTCGGCGACGGTGACCGGTTCGCGCGCCGCTTGCAGGATCGCGGCGACCGCGCGCGGCTGCGTCGCGGCGAAGCGCGTGCGCAATTGATCCTCGACATAGCCAAGCGCCAAGCCGCGATCGAGCGCCCGGCGCGCGGCAAACGCCACCAGCATGTTCTCGGATCGTGTCGCATAACCAGACGCGGCCTGTGCGTCGCTGCCGATGCGCGCGGTGCGCTGCTCCAGATCGGCCAGCCGCCCGGCCAGTTCGGTCTCGCGCGACGACAGGGCATTGAGATCGATCACCGGGGCTGCCGGCCCGGCGGGCGCGCCGGTTGCCGGAACGACCACCACCGGCACCTGGCCCTTGGCGGCGACCACCGGCACGGTGGCGGGCAGGCCCAGCCAGCGGCTCTGATACTGCAGCACCGCGGCCATCGCCACCAGACCGGCAAGGAAGGCGAGGCCGGCGACGATCGCCGCCCCCCGGTAACGGGGCTTGGCCGGGGTAACCAGCGGGGTCGGCATGAAATCGCTCATGCCGGTCTTATCCGCGCGCGCAGCCGGGTGGTCAATCGGCGAGCGCAATGGCGGCGGCGATCAGCGCGGCGTCGTCCGGCGTGGTGGCGACGGTGACGGCGGCCCAGCCGGGCCCGGCGGCGTGGAGCACGGCGTGGCTCAGGGCAGCGATACGAACGGTGGCGCGATCCGCGACCAGATCGCCCAGCCGCCGCGCCGCACGCGCGGAGTGGAGCAAGGCGACGGTATCGTCGAGTTGTGCGATCTGCGCCGCCGCGATCGGCAGCGCGTCGCTGGCATAGACCGCGATGCTCGCCGTGACGGTCTCGCTATCCGGCATCGTCCGCTCGCGAGCCCCGAGATGCAGCGCGCGGGTGATCCCATGTCCGGCGGCGAGCGCGAGCAGGTGCGCGGCATTGCGCTCCCCCGTCAGCAGCACGTCAAACCCGGCCGCGCGCGCCGCCGCCGCGGTCGCTTCTCCTACCGCCAGCACGGGCAGCGCGCGCAATGGGGCGAGTCCGTGGCCACCGTGGCGCAGCGTGTTGGCGCTGGTCAGGATCAGCGCGTCATGGTGCGCAGGATCGGGCGGCGTCCAGGCCAGCGCGCGCACCGCGAACAGCGGCAGGCACAGTGCGCGATGCCCCGCCGTGACGATCCGCGCGGTGGTCGCGGCGTTGCCGGGCGGCGGCCGCAGCACCGCCAGCATCCTCATCCCGCGAACAGGGCGCGGATCGCCGGGCTTGCCCGGTCCAGCAGGTCGCGCGCCAGCCGCGCGGGCAAGGCGGCATCGCCGAGCGGCCCGCTCAGCACCGCGGCGACATGATCGCTGCCATCCTCGGCCAGCAATTCCGCGCGCACGGTCAGCGTGTCGCCGTCGAGGCTGGCCAAGGCGGCGACCGGCGAATGGCAATCCGCCTGCAGCGCCGCGAGCAAGCCGCGCTCAGCCAGCACGCAGGTGCGCGTCGCCAGATGATCGATCGCGCCGATCAAGCCGACCGCACGGGCATCGTCGGCGCGCGTCTCGATCCCCACCGCGCCTTGCGCCGGGGCGGGGAGCATCACGTCGATCGGGATCGGCGCGCCGACATCGTCACGCCCGAGCCGCGCCAGCCCGGCCGCGGCGAGCAACGTTGCATCCACCTCGCCCGCCGCCAATTTGGCCAGCCGCGTATCGACATTGCCGCGGAACAGCACGATCGTCAGGTCCGGCCGCGCCCGGCGCACCTGCGCCGCGCGGCGCGGCGAGCTGCTGCCGACCACGCCGCCCGCGCGGATATCGGCGAGCGTCGCGGCGCCGATCAGCCGATCGCGCACATCCGCGCGTTCCAGCATCGCGACGATGGCGATCGCCGCCGGCCGCACCGTCTCGACATCCTTCATCGAATGCACCGCGCAATCGATCTCGCCCTCCAGCAGTGCGCGGTCGAGCTCCTTGGTCCACAAGGCCTTGCCGCCGATCTCGGCCAGCGCGCGATCCTGCACGCGGTCGCCGGTGGTACGGATCGGCACGATCTCGACCGCCCCGTCGGACCAGCCATGCGCGGCGTATAGCGCGTCGCGCACCATGCCGGCCTGGGTCAGCGCGAGCGGCGATCCACGGGTTCCGAGGCGAAAGGGTGTGGGCAAGAAAGGCTCCGTGCTTTTCGACCGCCCCCTTGAGAAGAAGAATGGCTCGCGCGGAGGCGCGGAGGCGCGGAGACGATGCGTTCGAGACCAGCGGCTGCCACGAACACTGGCCCCGACGCCATCATGGCTGTGCGCAACGGCTGCGCCGGGGATACCATCTCCGCGCCTCCGCGCCTCCGCGCGAACATTTCACGCTTCGACGCAGGCACCCGGCCAATTATGCCCCAGCCTAAAGCCAGGGCGAGGCTTCGACAAGCGGAGGGGGAGGGGGTAGGGGTGGCCGATGCTCATTCTCGGACTCGAATCCTCCTGTGACGAAACCGCGGCGGCGCTGGTCACCGGCGACCGGCGCATCCTCAGCCATCGCCTGGCCGGCCAGGAAGCCGCGCACCGCCCGTTCGGTGGCGTCGTGCCGGAAATCGCCGCGCGCGCCCATGTCGAGGCGCTGATGCCGCTGATCGAGGGCGCGCTGAGCGACGCTGGCGTCACCTTGCGCGAGGTCGACGCGATCGCCGCCACTGCTGGCCCGGGGCTGATCGGCGGGGTGATGGTCGGGCTGGTCACGGGCAAGGCGCTGGCGCATGCCGCGGGCAAGCCGCTGGTCGCGGTCAACCATCTCGAGGGCCATGCGCTCTCGCCGCGGCTGACCGATGCCGCGCTCGATTTCCCCTATCTGCTGCTGCTCGTCTCGGGCGGGCATTGCCAGTTGCTGCTGGTCGAAGGCGTCGGCGCGTATCGGCGGCTCGCCACCACGATCGACGATGCCGCCGGTGAAGCGTTCGACAAGACCGCGAAGCTATTGGGCCTCGGTTTCCCCGGCGGCCCTGCGGTGGAACGCGCCGCGCTTGCCGGCAATCCCCACGCCGTGCCGCTGCCGCGCCCGCTAAAAGGCTCGGTCGAGCCGCATTTCTCCTTTGCCGGGTTAAAAAGCGCGGTCTCCCGCGCGGTCGATTCGGCGCAGTGGAGCGCGGAGGATATTGCCGCTTCGTTCCAGCAGGCGGTGGTCGATTGCCTGCTCGATCGTACGGTGCGCGCCCTCCAGCGCGCCGATGGTGCGACCGCCCTGGTCGTGGCCGGCGGCGTGGCCGCCAACCAGGCGGTGCGCGGCGCGCTCGAAGGCCTGGCGACCGCCAACGGGCTGCACTTCGTCGCGCCACCGCTATGGCTGTGCACCGACAATGCGGCGATGATCGCCTGGGCCGGCGCCGAGCGCTTCGCCGCCGGCCTCACCGACCCGCTCGACATCGCCGCGCGCCCACGCTGGCCGCTCGATCCGGTGGCGGAAGCGGTGCGCGGGGCGGGGGTGAAGGCGTGAAAGTCACAATGCGGTCCATTCTTACTCCCCTCCCTGGAAGGGAGGGGCTGGGGGTGGGTCGGCCCATGAGGGACCGCTGCGACCGCCCCTTACCAACCCGCCCCCAACCCCTCCCTTCCAGGGAGGGGAGCATCGACCCGGAGACCCACGCATGAAGATCGGCGTTATCGGTGGCGGCGCCTGGGGCACCGCGCTCGCGCAAGTCGCCGCGCGTGGCGAGCGGGAAGTCCTGCTGTGGGCGCGCGAGGCGGAAGTCGTCGCGGCGATCAACGATAGCCACGTCAATTCGGTGTTCCTCAGCGCGGTGCCACTGCCGGAGACGATCCGCGCTACAAGCGATCTCGCCGAGTTGCGGGATTGCGAGGCGCTGCTCGTCGTCGCCCCGGCGCAGCATGTCCGCTCGGTGCTGACCGCGCTCGAGAGTGGCGCGACTCCCTTGGTCCTGTGCGCCAAAGGCATCGAAGCCGGCACGCAATTGCTCGTCGGCGAAGTGGCCCGCGCGGTGCGTCCCGACGCGCCGATCGCGGTACTCTCCGGCCCGACCTTTGCGCACGAAGTCGCCGCCGGGCAACCGACCGCGGTAACGCTGGCGTGCGAAAACGAAGCGCTCGGCGCGCGGCTTGCCGACCGGCTCGCCGGCCCGGCCTTCCGCACCTATGCCTCGAATGACGTCATCGGCGCAGAGATCGGTGGCGCGGTGAAGAACGTGCTGGCGATCGCCTGCGGCGTGGTCGAAGGCGCCGGGCTCGGGCAGAATGCGCGCGCCGCGCTGATCGCGCGCGGTTTTGCCGAGATGACGCGCTTCGGCCTCGCCCGCGGGGCCCGCGCGGAAACGCTCGCCGGCCTGTCGGGGTTGGGTGATCTCGTGCTGACCTGTTCGTCGACCAGTTCGCGCAACTTCTCGCTTGGCGTCGGCCTCGGCGAAGGCCGCCCTGCCGGCGAACTGCTTGCCGATCGCCGCACCGTAGCGGAGGGCGCGTTCACCGCGCCGGTGCTGCGCGAGGCCGCCGCCGCGGCGGGCATCGACATGCCGGTGTGCGAGGCGGTGTGCGCCTTGCTCGGCGGCGCGGATGTGCGCGCGGTGGTCGGTGCCTTGCTGGCCCGCCCGCTGACGCGCGAGCATGGCTGATGCGCTGGGCGGCGTTGCTGAAAGGCGTCAATGTCGGCGGCAATCGCAAGCTGCCCATGGCGGAACTCAAGGCGTTGGTCGAAGGGCTCGGGCATACCAACGTGAAGACGTTGCTCGCCTCGGGTAATGTCGTGTTCGACTGCGACGAGGATGGCGCGGCGCTTGAGACGCGACTGGAACAGGCGCTCGAGACGCTGGGGCTCAACACTGATGTCGTCGTGCGCAATCTCGCAGATATAGAGCGGGTGATCGCTGCCGATCCATTCCCCGACGCTGCGGCCGATCATCCCAGCCACTATCTGGTCGCGTTCCACCGCGATCCCGTGCCGGACGGGCTGATCGAGCGGGTGCCCGAACTCTACACCGGGCCGGAGCGGCTGAAAGCGATCGGGCGCGAGCTGTATCTCGATTATGCCGACAATATCGGCGACTCGAAACTGCCCCAGGCGATGGCCAAGCTGAAATTCCCCAAGCTGGCGACGACGCGCAACTGGAATACGGTGATCAAGCTGCGCGACTTGTTGGCGTAACCAGGTTCCCACCGTCATCCCCGACTTGGTCCGGGATCCAACGGGCGGCTAGGGACGGGCATAGCGACGGGGGGCGCTGCGTATCTCAGAAATCGATCGCGATGCCCTTCAGTTCCCAATCGCCATAGCGCGTCGGGTTGAGCCCCAGCGGATCGTCCTGCGCTGGCTTCGGCTTCTCCTCCGCCACCGGCAGCGGCGGATTCTTTGACAAATAAGCCGGCGGTTTCACGTGGGCGGGGCGCTGGCCCATGGCGAAAATCTCCTGGTTGCGACGGCCGCGCGCGTAGTTCCGACGGCGGCATGGCTTTACATCGGGTCTGCGCTGTCCAATGGCAATATGATGTTCCCGATCCACGATAAGACGACGCGCGCCTGATGGCCCAGTATGACGATACCCCCGGCGTTCCCGCGCGCCGCGCCGCGCTGAAACTGCTCGATGCCGTGCTGCGGCAGGGCCTGCCGCTGGAAGCGGTGCTCGACCGCGCCACCGCCGGCATCGACCGCGCCGATGATCGCGCGCTGGCCCGCGCGATCGCCTCCGAAGTGCTGCGTCGCCTGCCCGATCTCGATGCGTTGATCGATTCGGCCACCGCCCGGCCGTTGCCCGACGACGCCAAGGCGCGCTTTGCCCTGCGCATCGCGCTGATCCAGACGCTGGCGCTCGGCACGCCGGCGCATGCCGCGATCTCCACCGTGCTGCCGTTGGTCGATGGCGGACCGCGCAAACTGGTCCACGGCGTGTTCGGCACGCTGTCGCGCCGCGGCGATACCTTGCCCGAACAGCCGACCCTGCCCGATCCGGTGGCGATCCGCTGGCATGCCGCCTGGGGCGACGATGCCATCGAGGGCGCCGAACTGGCCATCGCCACGCCGCCGCCGCTCGACCTGACCATCGCCGATGCGGCGCGCACCGACGAATGGGCCGAGCAGCTCGGCGGCACCTCGCTGATGCCCGGCCATGTCCGCCTGCCCGGTGGGCATGTGCCGGAAATGCCCGGGTTCGAGGAAGGCGCCTGGTGGGTGCAGGATATCGCCGCGTCGATCCCGGCGCGGTTGATCGGTGTAGGTAGCGGTATCGCGCTCGACATCTGCGCCGCGCCCGGCGGCAAGACGATGCAGCTCGCCGCCGCCGGCTGGCAGGTCACGGCGCTGGACAATTCGCCGACCCGGCTGGAACGCCTGACCGACAATCTCGCGCGCACGCATCTCGCTGCTGACGTGGTCACCGCCGATGCCTTGCTGTGGAAGCCCGCCGAACTCGCCGACGCGGTGCTGCTCGACGCGCCGTGCAGCGCGACGGGCATCTTCCGACGCCACCCCGACGTGCTGCACCGCGTCCGCCCCTCGGTGATTGCCGACATGGCGACGATCCAGGCCCGCTTGTTCAGCCGCGCCGCCACCTGGGTGAAGCCCGGCGGCACCTTGGTTTACGCCACCTGCTCGCTCGAACCGGCCGAGGGCGAGGAGCAGCTCGATCATTTCCTGAAGAACAATACGCGCTTCACGATCGATCCGATCCGCCAGGACGAGCTTCCCGCCGGTCTCGCCCCGCACGACAGCGGCTATCTGCGCCTGCTGCCGGGCATGCTGGCGGATGTCGGCGGGTGCGACGGCTTCTTCATCGTGCGGCTGAAACATACCGGCTAGGCGTCGATTTAGGGCATGATGAGATTCCCCTGACCCGTCACCCCGGCCTTGAGCCGGGGCCCAGCTTCTTCATCGCTGCGAAAGCTGGGTCCCGGGTCAAGCCCGGGGTGACGAGGTAAATTGATCGATACCCGCATCTCTCGCTCTAAATGCCCCGCCAGGGGGTGATGTTGCTAGCCCGATACATACCAAGCCGGCTTGTCGGCGCGGACCGTCATGCTACAGGATCGACCATGCAATCTCCCGTCCGCATCGCGCCCTCGATCCTGTCCGCCGATTTCGCCAAATTGGGCGAGGAGGTGCGCGCGATCGACGTCGCTGGCGCCGATTGGATCCATGTCGACGTGATGGACGGGCATTTCGTGCCCAACATCTCGATTGGCCCGGCGGTGGTCAAGGCGATCCGCCCGCACACCAATAAGCCGCTCGACGTGCATCTGATGATCGCCCCGGTCGATGCGTTCCTCGATGCCTTTGCCGAAGCCGGCGCCGACACGATCAGCGTGCATGTCGAGGCAGGCCCGCACACGCACCGCACCGTCCAGCGCATCAAGGGACTGGGCAAGCGCGCCGGCGTCGTGCTCACCCCGCAGACGCCTGCCAAGGCGCTCGATTATCTGCTCGAAGAACTCGATCTGGTGCTGGTGATGAGCGTCAATCCGGGCTTTGGCGGGCAGGGCTTCATCGACAGCCAGCTGCGCAAGATCGAGGCGATCCGCAAGATGATCGACAAGGCCGGCCTGCACATCGACCTCGAAGTCGATGGCGGGATCGATCACCTCACGGCGCCGCGCGCGATCGCCGCCGGCGCCGACGCCTTGGTCGCGGGTACCGCCACCTTCCGCGGCGGCCCGGCTGCTTATGCCGCGAACATCGCGGCGCTGAGGGGCGGGTGAGCGACCAGGGTTCCGGCGGCGACGGTATCGAGGAAGGCAAGCGGCTGATCCGGCTGGGCGGCGACACCGGCCTGTCGCTGACCGAACGCCTCGCCGAACGCTTTCATCGCCTCACCTGGCGCACCCCGATCCATGGCCTCAAGCTCAAGGGCCGCCATCCGCTCAAGCTGATCGCGGTGCCCGACGATCCGTTTCTCGGCGATATCAAGCGCGGCCAGGCATTGCTGCGCGGCGAGATGATGCTGCGCGGCGACGTGCGCGCGATTGCCAGCCTGTTCGGCGCGAAGCCCGAACCGTCGCGCGACTTTAGCGATTATCTGCACAGCTTTGCCTGGCTGCGCGATCTGTCCAGCGTAGCGACGCGCGCGCAGGGCGCGCCGATTGCCGAGGAGATCATGCGCGGCTGGCTGGCGAGCCATGCCGATACCGTCGCCGAGCCGGCGTGGCGCGCCGATCTATGGGGTCGGCGTATCCTGTTCTGGACCGCGCACGCGCCGCTGATCCTGTCCTCCGCCGATCTGGTCTATCGCAGCCGCGTGCTCAACACGCTGGCGCGGGGCGCCCGCCATATCGATCGCGCGGCCGAAAAGATGCCGCCCGGCGCACCGCGCATCGCCGCGATGTGCGGCGTGGTCGCCGGTGGGCTGCTGATCGCCGGCGGGGATGCACGGCGTGCGGGCATGGAAGCGGCGCTCACTCGCGCGCTGTCCATGTCGGTGTTCGAAGATGGCGGCGGCGTGGCGCGCGCGCCGCTGGCGCAGATCGACGTGATCCAGCTGCTGACGATGCTGCGCGAAACCTATGCCGCGCGCCGGCTGGAGGCGCCGGCTGCGGTACATGAAACGATCGCGCGGATGATCCCGGCGTTGCTCGGCGTGTGTCTCGGCGACAAGGCGCTGTCGAGCTGGCAGGGCGGCGGGCCGGTTGCGGCCGACACGCTGGCGCAGATCGTCGAGGCCACCGGGGTGCGCACGCGCCCGCTGCGCCAGGCGCGCGATTGGGGCTATCAGCGGCTCGCCGCGGGCAACACGATCGCCATCGTCGATGCCGCGCCGCCGCCGATCGCGCGGCTCGTGGAGGGTGGCTGTGCCTCGACCCTGGCGTTCGAAATGTCCGATGGGCCGCATCGGTTGGTGGTCAATTGCGGCGGTGCGCGCGCCGCGCTCGCGCACGTGCCAACAGCGCTGGCCGAGGGGCTGCGCACCACGGCGGCGCATTCGACGCTGACCGTCGGCGACAGCAATTCCACGGCCATTCATGCCGATGGCACGCTCGGCCGCGGGGTCGCCGAAGTGGAACTGGCGCGCCAGGAGAGCGATGCGTCGAGCCGGCTCGAGGCCAGCCATGACGGTTATGCCCGGCGCTACGGCTTCCTGCATCGCCGCCAGCTGATCCTGTCGAGCGACGGGCGAGAATTGCGCGGCGAAGATATGCTGTTGCCTTCGGGCAAGCGCAGCAAAAGCGCGCAAACCGCGTTCGCCGTGCGTTTTCATCTCGGCCGTGGTATCCAGGTGTCGCCGACCGCCGATGGCCAGGCGGCGTTGCTGCGCCTGCCGGGCGGCGGTTTGTGGCAGTTTCGCGTGCGTGGTGGTGCCCTGGCGGTCGAGGACAGCCTGTGGATCGATGCCGACGGCCGCCCGCAACCCACGCATCAGCTCGTCGTTAGCGGCGAATCCCCGGCCGGCGGCTGCAATGTCAGCTGGGCCTTCAAACGCGCCAATTGAGCGCCAAAATTTCGACCGGAGCTACCATGACCGCTATCACCATCCGCCGCGCGCTTCTGTCGGTGTCCGACAAGACCGGCATCGTCGAGCTCGCCACCAGCCTGGCGCAGCACGGCGTCGAACTGGTCTCGACCGGCGGCACCGCCAAGGCGCTGCGCGATGCGGGCCTCGAGGTGCGCGACATTAGCGACCTGACCGGTTTCCCCGAAATGATGGACGGCCGCGTCAAGACCTTGCACCCGGTGGTGCATGGCGGGCTGCTCGCGGTGCGCGACAATGCCGAACATGTCGCGGCGATGGAGGCGCACGGCATCGGCGCGATCGATCTCGTCGTGGTCAATCTCTATCCGTTCGCCGCCACCGTGGCCAAGGGCGCCGAACGCGACGAGATCATCGAGAATATCGATATCGGTGGCCCATCGATGATCCGCTCGGCAGCGAAGAACCATGCCAGCGTCGCGATCCTGACCGATCCGGAAGATTATGCGCTGGTCGCCGGCGGCAGCACCACGCTGGCCGACCGCAAGAAGCTGGCGGCGAAGGCCTATACCGCGACCGCGACGTACGATTCGACGATCGCCGGCTGGTTCGCGCATGGCGACCAGGGCGAGGCGTTCCCGGCTGCATTGCCAATCGTACTCAAGCGTGGCGAAACGCTGCGCTACGGCGAAAATCCGCACCAGCAGGCGGCGTTCTACACCACCGCCGGCGCGACGACCCGCGGCATCGGCCAGGCCGAACAGGTCCAGGGCAAGGAATTGAGCTACAATAATCTCAACGATGCCGATGCCGCGTTGGAACTGATCGCCGAATTCCGCGACGCCGCGCCCAGCGTCGTGATCGTCAAACATGCCAATCCGTGCGGCGTCGCCACCGGCGAAACATTGGTCGCGGCGTATGAAGCCGCCTTTGCGTGCGACACGGTGTCGGCATTCGGCGGGATCATCGCGCTCAACCGTCCGCTCGATGCCGAAACGGCACGGGCGATCACCGGCATCTTCACCGAAGTCGTCATCGCGCCGGACGCGGACGAGGAAGCCCTGGCGATCTTCGCCACCAAGAAAAACCTGCGCCTGTTGCTTACCGGCGACCTGCCCGATGCGGCGCGGCCGGGCCTGCAGGCCAAGTCGATCACCGGCGGCTGGCTGTTGCAGACGCGCGACAATGGCATGCTCACCGACGCCGATCTGAAAGTCGTCACCAAGCGCCAGCCGACCGCCGAGGAACTGGCCGATTGCCGCTTCGCCTGGACGGTGGCCAAGCACGTCAAGTCCAACGCGATCGTCTATGCCAAGGGTGGCAGCACGGCGGGGATCGGCGCCGGCCAGATGAACCGCCTCGAATCCGCGCGCATCGCTGCCTGGAAGGCGAAGGACGCCGCCGACAAGGCCGGCTGGGCGACGCCGCGCACGATCGGCTCGGCGGTGGCGTCAGATGCCTTCTTCCCGTTTGCCGATGGCTTGCTGGCGGCAGTGGAAGCCGGCGCAACGGCGGTGATCCAGCCGGGCGGCTCGATCCGCGACGCGGACGTGATCGCGGCGGCGGACGAGGCTGGCTTGGCGATGGTGTTCACGGGGATGCGCCACTTCCGGCATTGAGGGTGGCGCAGCCTTCAAAAAGGTGTTTCCCGCGAAGGCGCGAAGAAGGCTATTCTTCGCGCCTTTTCTCCTTCGCGCCTTCGCGTGAAACTCTTCTGCAGCGCCAATATGCGGACGTTGATGGTTCGCGCAGAGGCGCAGAGAGCGCAGAGGAGAAATTGGAGGAGGCTTCGCCTCATATCCGCTCTGCGTCCTCCGCGCCTCTGCGCGAACCAACCTTCTTCTCGAGGGCGATTAGGCGGTGGCGACAGCGCCCTCTTTTGGCATCGACTTGAACAGCGCCCGGTCTTCCGCCGTCATTGCCCAGCGAAACAGCACGAACAGATAGGTGCCGGCGATCGCCGGTACGCCGAGCAGCACTTCGAGCCATTCGAGCCGCTTGGGCAGCAAAGTAAACATCGACCCCACCGCGATCGCTGCCAACGCGCCCCACAGCATCGGCCAGCGCCACCCGGCAACGCGCGCCTTGAGCAGGTGCGACAGGAAGTTCGATTTGATCACCGAGGTCAGCCCAACCGACAACAGCAAGGCGATGGCCGGCCCGGCCGCCTGGAAATTGACCGGCCAGCCCCAGCGCCGGATGGCGAAGATCAGCGCGAAGCTTAAGCCGATCTGGAAGCACAGCATCGCCGCCGAGATCAGCAGATTGCGGATGCGCGCGATATACACCAACGCGCCTTCCGAGACCGCACCGGTCGACGCCGCCGCCTCGGCGGTGAGCAGGAAGCCCAAGGCCGCGGTGCCGGCGACGAATTGCGGGCCCACCACCCCCATCACCGCTTCGCCCGGGATCGACCCCATCAGCGCCAATCCGGTCTGCGCCGCCATGATCCAGAAGCTCACTTGGCGTACTTGATGGGCGACCGCTTCCTTGTCGTTGCGGGCCAAAGCGGCGGTGACGACGGGGCCGAGAATGGGATCGAAGCTGGTCTTCAGTTTCTGCGGGATCGAGGCGACCTGTTGCGCCATATAATAGATGCCGACGATCTTGGGCTCGAACATCACGCCCAAAATGAAGCGATCGACGTTGCGCGTCGCCCATTCGATCGCATCGGCGCCGGCCAGCGGCGCATTGCGGCCTGCCAGATCGATCAGGATGCTCGGGCGCGGCCGCCAGCCATGCGGCAGGCCGTAGCTGCGCAGGAATGGGATGAGCGACGCGATCAGCGCCGCCGCCATGGAGGCGATGTACGACAGCACCAGCCCGTCGCGCAGCGAATAATAAGAGAATGCCCAGGCCGCGACCGAGATGGTCCATGGCTCGACCACCGCGCGCGCCGTGACGGTTGCTTTGACATTATGACGGTAAGCGAGCGCGGCCAGGCTGATATCGGACCAGGCGGTGGCGAAAACGATCAGCGCCAGCCAGCGATCCATGCCGCGGATCGCACTGTTGGGATACATGATCTCCGGAAGCGCGACGAGCACCGCACTGGCGATCAGCGACGCGATCAGCGCCACCGTCATGGCATCCCACACGACGCATACCGCCGGGCGATCGCCCTTGGACAAGGCCTGCGCCAGCCCGCGCTTGAGCCCCAGTGTCGCAACCAACGCCGCCAGCTCGACCACCACCACGGCAAGCGCGAAGCGCCCGACCATATCCGGGCCATAGATGCGCCCGGCGATGAACAAAAACGGCAGCCGCGCGACGAGCCGCATCAGGAAGCCGATGATGTTGGTGCGCCCGCCTTTGGCCAGCGCGTTCAACTCATCCTTACCATCGGCAATCTGGGCGTCGGTTTGGCTCCCCGTCTGGCTCAATGCGCTGCGCCCCAGCTCAAGCCCGTACCGATCTCGATCCCCAAGGGTACATCCAGCACCACCGCCGGCTCGGCCGCCTTGGCCATTACGCGCTCGATCACGGGCTTGGCGGCTTCGACGTCGCCGTCTGGCAGTTCGAACACTAGTTCGTCATGCACCTGCAGCAGCATGCGCACATTGGGCAGGCCAGCTTCGAGCAAGGCCGGCCCCATGCGCACCATCGCGCGCTTGATGATATCGGCGCTGGTGCCCTGGATCGGGGCGTTGATCGCCGCGCGCTCGGCGCCCTGGCGTTCGTGTTGCACCTTCGATTTGATGCGCGGGAAATGCGTCTTGCGCCCGAACAACGTGGTGGTGAAGCCGGTATCGCGCACCGTTTCGGTGGTCGCGGCGATATAGTTGCGGATACCGGGGAAGCGTTCGAAATAGCGATCGATCATCGCCTGCGCCTCGTCCGCCGTCACGTCGAGCCGGCCGGCCAAACCCCAGCGGCTGATGCCGTAGAGGATGGCGAAGTTGATCGTCTTCGCGCGCCCGCGCGTGTCGCGGTTGACTTCCCCGAACAGCTCCATCGCCGTCAGGCTGTGAATGTCGTCACCATTGGCGAAGGCGGCCTTCAGCGCGGGCACGTCCGCCATATGCGCGGCGAGGCGCAGCTCGATCTGGCTGTAATCGGCGGCGAGCAGCACGTTGCCCTCGTCGGCCACAAAGGCGTCGCGGATCTGGCGCCCGATCTCGGTGCGGATCGGGATGTTCTGCAGATTGGGGTCGGTCGAGGACAGGCGGCCGGTCTGTGCGCCGGTCAGCGAGTATGACGTGTGCACGCGGCCCGTCGCCGGATTGATCTGCGCCTGCAACGCATCGGTATAGGTTGATTTCAGCTTGGAGAGCTGGCGCCATTCGAGCACTTGCCGTGCAATATCCTTGCCCGGCGAATCCTTGTCCGCGGCGATCCGCTCCAGCTCGTTGACGTCGGTCGAATAGACGCCGGATTTGCCTTTGCGGCCGCCCTTGATGCCCATCCGCTCGAACAGCACGTCGCCCAATTGCTTCGGGCTGCCGATCGTAAACGCGCCGCCGGCAGCGGCATGAATTTCGACTTCCAGTGCGCCCATCTGGTGCGCGAACTCGGTCGATAGCTGCGACAGTTTCGCCGCATCGACCTTGATGCCGTGCCGCTCCATCTGCGCGATGACGGGAATAAGCGGCCGATCGACCATCTCGTATACGCGTGTCGCCGCCTCGGCGGGCAGCCGCGGCTTGAACCGCCGCCACAGCCTGAGCGTCACATCGGCATCTTCGGCCGCGTAGCGTGTCGCCGCCTTCAGATCGACCTCGGCAAAGCTGCGCTGTGTCTTGCCCACGCCGACCACGTCCTTGAACGCGATACAGCTGTGCGACAGATGCGTCGCAGCGAGTTCGTCCATCCCGTGGCCGTGCAAGCCGGCGTCGAGATCGAAGCTCATCACGATCGTGTCGTCGAATGGCGCGACGTTGAGCCCGCACCCGGCCAGCACAATCATATCGTATTTCAGGTTATGCCCGATCTTGAGGACGCTCGGATCCTCGAACAGCCCCTTCAATTTCTCTAGCGCCACGGTGCGATCGAGCTGCACCGGCACTTCGGCAAACATATCGGTGCCGCCATGCGCCAGCGGAATGTAGCAAGCGAGGTTGGGGTGCAGCGCCATGCTCACGCCGACCAATTGCGCGCGTGTCGCATCGACACCGGTGGTTTCGGTATCGATCGCCACCCAGCCCTGGTGCCGTGCGATGGTGATCCAGCGATCGAGCGCCTCTTCATCGACCACCGTCTCGTATCCGTCATGCTCGCACGGCGGGTCTTCCTCTTCCGCCACGCCGGGCAGTCCAGGCGCCGGCTCGGCCACCGGCGCATCCGCCACGGCCGACAATTTGTTGAGCAAGGTCCGGAAGCCGTGATGCTCCAGAAACGCGCGTAGCGGCGCATCGGGAATGCCCTTCAGCTCCAGATCGTCGAGCGGCTCGGGCAGCGCAACGTCGCAGCGCAATTCGACCAGTTCGCGGCTGAGGCGCGCCATATCGGCATGCTCGATCAGATTGTCGCGCAACTTGCCCGGCTTCATCGTCGGCGCGGCGGCGAGCACCGCCGTCAAATCGCCATGTTCGAGGATTAATTTTGCCGCAGTCTTCGGCCCCACGCCCGGCACGCCCGGCACGTTGTCGACGCTGTCGCCCATCAAGGCGAGCACGTCGCCCAGCTGTGTCGGGACGATGCCGTGGAATTTCTCCGCGACATGCTCCGGCCCAAGCCGGCGGTTGTTCATCGTGTCGTACAAATCGAGCCCCGGCTCGATCAGTTGCATCAGATCCTTGTCCGAGCTGACGATCGTCACCGACCAGCCCTGCGCCAGTGCCGCCTTGGAGTAGCAGGCGATGATATCGTCCGCCTCCAGCCCCTCGGTCTCGATGCACGGCAGGCTGAACGCGCGCGTGGCATCGCGGATCATGGGGAATTGCGGCACCAGGTCTTCCGGGGCCGGCGGGCGGTGCGCCTTATATTGATCGTAGAGTTCGTTGCGGAACGTGTGGCTCGATTTGTCGAGGATCACCGCCATGTGCGTCGGGCCGTCGGCGGCATGCAGCTCGTCGACCAGCTTCCACAGCATCGTGGTATAGCCATAGACCGCGCCGACCGGCTCGCCATGCTTGTTGGTGAGCGGCGGCAGGCGGTGATAGGCGCGGAAGATATAACCCGAGCCATCGACGAGATAGAGATGCGGCATGCGGCAGGGGATAGCAGGGTCGTTCGGCCAACGCGACCCATGCGGCACGATCAGCGTGTAGAAACGCAGCACACCTCGCCAGTGGCGATCGCCTTGGCGCGCAGTTCGGGTGGCATGTATGCGCAGGCCAGCACCGCGCCGGGCGAGTCGTGGCGGCGCATCCACGTCATCGGGTCGCCGGCATTGCCGTTCCACACCGATAGCACGCCCAGCCGGTGCATCGGGGTCGCGCTGTCGGCATAAGCGAAATAGGTCGAATCATCGATCAGGACACGGTGCAGCTTCGGGCCGCGCACGATGCCGCACTTCGCCCCCGCCGCCAGAATGTGCGCGCGTGGATAGGCGAAGGCGCTCAACGAAAAAGGTTGCCCGGCGATATAGCCGCCGCCCCGCCCCGCTGCCCAGAGCGGCGCGGCATAGCTTCCGATCAGGAGCAGCTGGCTGATCACCGACAGCGCCGCAACGGCCAGAACCGGCCGTTTCAACCACGTGGGAAGCACCGTCGGCGCAAACCATAAAAAGGCCAGGGCGAGCGTCATGACGGGCATATAGACGGACGATTCGTAGGCGTTCTTGTTGAGCTGCAGCATGGCCCAGCCGGTCGCGCAACCGGCCAGTACGAGAGCCGCGATTAGCGGCCATAGCCTGCGCGACGGATCCCGCGCGGTCACATACAGTAAAACTGCCCCGAGCAACGCCGCCACATACCAGGCGAGCAGCACTGCGATACGCCACAAGAGGAGCACGAACGGGGGCACCGGCGCGGCCGGCAGCCAATCGGACATGTAGGACGCTGCCGGCAGGACATGGTGGAGATACGGCCCGGGCAGCATGTTTTTCAACAAGGCGGGCACCGCGCCGGGCAGGCCACTCAGGCCGCCATTGCGCAACACCATCATGATGTTTTCTTGCTGCAGCTTGGCCGACAGGATGGGGTCGTCGGGGCAGGCAAAGCGGCCGGACCAATATCGATAGGCCGACCAGGTGCAAACCGCCAAGATTACGAAGGCGACAGCGCGAACGCGGTATCGGGGGCAATCACGAGCACTGGCCATGATCGCCAGCACGAAAACGGGCAGGTAGAACACCCCTTTGACGTGGTAGCCGAAGGCGATCAAGGCGAGCACGGTGATCGCCGCAATGCGCCATAGCGGTTCGCGCCCACTGCGCTCGGCGCGGCCACCGAACCCCAGCCACAAGCTGCCGACCATGGCGAGCCAGATCGGCTGGTCCGGCCGGCTCCACACGAGCAAAAACGGCAGGACGCCGGTGCCGAGCAAGGCGATGACGAGGATCATCACCAACGTCCGCCGATCGGATGCGGCATATTGTCGACGGATGATCCCGAGCATGGCGACCAAGGCGGCGATGGCCATCGCTATGCCCGCCAGCCGGACCGCCAATGGACCCCATAGCCAACCCGTCACCGTCGAACTGAATATCCGCAGCGGCACCATGAACCATGCCGGCGCGGCCAGCGTATTGAGGCCGCAAGTCTCCCCGGTCGCGCGGTCCAGCCCGTCCTGCAGATAGCGAGAGATCTGGAAGCGCCACGCCACTTCGTCGGTATAAACAGGCACCAGCACGCCGACCATCAAGGTCAGCAGCAACAGTCCAAACAGGGCGTAGACGACGCGGTTGAGTAGCTTGGTTCTGGTATCCATCGTCGCAACCATAGCGGGCGCGCTCGCCACTGACGAGTATCGTCAGTGATGGTTGAGCACCACCGCCATCACCACCGCCTGCATCAGATGCTGTCGCTCCGGGATGCTCCGCGGCGTGTCACCGATCATCACCGCCAGCGAATAACTCCGCCCGTCCGGCGCGATCAGGATGCCGACATCGTTATACCCCGCGGTGCGCCCGGCGAGATCCTGCCCCGTACCGGTCTTGTGCCCGAAGCTCCACCCCGCCGGCACCGCGCCGCGCAGCCGTTGCTTGCCGGTCCTGGACGATTCCATCGTGCCGATCAGATAGCGCGTTGACTCGGCCGACAGGATTTCGCCCTTCTTCAGCTTGGCCAGCGCGCCAGCAATGGCGATCGGCGCGGCGCCGTCGGGGGGATCACCGACATAGCGTTGGAACGCCGCCACCCGCTCCGCCGCGGGCAATGCCGCGCGCGCGCGTTCGAACGCGCCGCTTGCGGCATATTCCGGTTTCCACGAGAGCCCAGCCGTGCCGCTTTGCAGGTCGCGTTCGCCCGGGCCGAAGCGGATATCGCCGAGCCCCTTGCGCGCGATGAAGCTGCGCACCGCGCTCGGGCCGCCGACATAGTGGAGCAGCCGATCGTTGCACAGATTGTCGCTCATCGTCAGTGCGCGTTGCAGCAATTCGCCGACTGTCGTGTGCCAGCCATCGCCTTTGATCAGCATCGCCGAGGGCTGGTGGAACAGCGTCAGATCCTCGTTCCGCACCGTTACGGGATCATCGAGTCTCAACCGTCCCTGGTCGCGGAAATCGAGCACGGTCATCGCGACCCACAATTTGCTCACGCTCTGCTGGGGGAGGCGCGTCGTGCCGCCGCTCTGCACGGTCCAGCCCTCATCGATGCTTTTGACCGCGATACCGAGCTTGCCCGGAAAGTTCGCGCCGAGCGCCGCGACATTCATCGCCAGCACCTGCGGCGCGACGATCTCTTTCACTGCCTTGGCCGGTACGGGAATGACGAGCTGATAGAGCGGCTTGGGCAGGACGGTGACGCGTTGCTGTTCACCGTGCCCGCACGAGCCGAGGATCAACGCCAATGCGAGCACAGCGCTCGATTGCCGTAACGCGTCCTGCTCTACCCGAACTGGTGTCAAATCACTGCCCTACGTCCCGCCCGCCATCGTCCGTACTGCACGAAATCCGTTGAAGAATAGCTGATTAACCGTGCTGCGATGAACCGTCGCTGAAATGCGGCGGGGTGATCGGGGTGCACCCTGCAGCGGGCCACTATTATTGCGCTCTTACCCTGCCTCCTGCTTGCGCAGGAGCACTGGCCTTATGGCACCAGCACCGTATCCACCGCGACCGGCAGCGTCTCGGGATAATCCAGCGTGTAATGCAGCCCCCGGCTCTCATGCCGGTGCAACGCCGAGCGCACGATCAAATCGGCGGTTTGCAGCAAGTTACGCAGCTCGATCAGGTCGGGCGTGACCCGGAAATGGCCGTAATAATCGTTCACTTCCTCGGTCAGCAGCTTGATACGGTGCTGCGCGCGCTGCAGCCGCTTGGTAGTGCGGACGATGCCGACATAATTCCACATGAAGCGACGGATCTCGGTCCAGTTCTGCTTGATCACGACCTCCTCGTCGGAATTCTCCACGCGGCTTTCGTCCCAGGCGCGGATCGGCGGTGGCGGGGGCAGGTCGTCCCAGCAGGTGGCGATATGCTTGGCTGCCGCCTCGCCGAACACGAAGCATTCGAGCAGCGAGTTGGAGGCCAGGCGATTGGCGCCGTGCAACCCGCTCTCGCTGCATTCCCCGGCGGCGTAGAGGCCGGGCAGATCGGTGTTGCCGTGCATGTCGATCACCACGCCACCGCAGGTATAATGCTGCGCCGGCACCACCGGAATCGGCTCCTTGGTCATGTCGATGCCGAGACCCAGCAGCTTTTCGTAGATCGTCGGGAAATGGTGCATCACGAAATCGGGTGGCATGTGGCTGATGTCGAGATGCACGTAATCCAGGCCGTAGCGCTTGATTTCGGCATCGATCGCGCGCGCCACGATGTCGCGTGGCGCCAGTTCCATGCGCGTCTCGTCGTAATAGCTCATGAAGCGCTTGCCCGTGGTCGGGTTGATCAGCCGCCCGCCCTCACCGCGCACCGCCTCGGTGATCAGGAAATTCTTGACCTCGAGATTGTACAGGCAGGTAGGGTGGAACTGCATCATCTCCATGTTGGAGACGCGGCAGCCGGCGCGCCAGGCCATGGCGATGCCGTCGCCGGTCGCGCCGCGCGGTGCGGTGGAGAACAGGTACGTGCGCCCGGCGCCGCCGGTGGCCAGGATCGTCGCGCGCGCGGTATACAATTCGACCCGCCCGCTCGCGCGGTTGACGGCGTACACGCCCCACACATGGCCGGCGCCCGAATAGCGTTCCTCGTGCCGCCCGGTGGCGAGATCGATCGCCACCATGTCGGGCACCAAGGTGATGTTGGGATGCGCCACCGCCGCATTCTGCAACGCTTCTTGGACAGCCCAGCCGGTGGCGTCGTCGACATGCACGATGCGGCGGTGCGAATGCCCGCCCTCGCGCGTCAGGTGCCGCGTGTCGCCTTCCATATTGAACGGCACGCCGAGTTGCGCGAGCCGCTCGATCGCCGCCGGAGCGCCCTCGACGACGAATTCGACGGTGGCGCGGTCGTTCAAGCCGGCGCCGGCGATCATCGTATCCTCGATATGGCTGTCGAACGTGTCGCCGGGTTCGAGCACGGCGGCGATGCCGCCCTGCGCCCAGGCGGTCGAGCCCTCGTTGAGCTGGCCTTTGGCGAGCACCGTGACGTGGAAGCGATCGGCCAGGTTGAGCGCCGCGGTCAGCCCGGCCGCGCCGGATCCGATGATCAGCACGTCGCTCATATGTCCGCCGTCGCTCACGCTTACTCTCCTCAAGGTCGGGGCGTCTTAAAGGCCTTCGCGCCGCCGGTGACAAGGCGGCACGCGGTTTGGCGCGATCGATCCGATGCCGGACACGCTTCGCCGGGATGCGACGAACCACCGGAACGGCAAGCGCGCTCGCGCTTTGGGCTTGGCGTGACCAAAGCCAAGCATGCCCGCCCCTCGACCCGCGCCGCCAAGCTCCACCAGCAAGCGCTCAATTGCCTGACCATCGCGGTGAAGGAGGACGCGCATAGTGCCGAGTTGATCGACGAAGCGCTTAGGCTGGCCAAGCGATCGCGCGAGTTGAGCGGGGCGGAGTAGCCAACCACCACCGTTCCCCGGGGAAGCGCGCTTCTTCTGAACCGCCCTCAGGCCGCGTTGGCCGCCCGAGTGAGATTGAGGAACACATCCTCCAGATCGGCTTCGCGCGTCGATACGTCGACGATGCCGTACCCCCCGGCCTGCACCGCGCCCAGCACTTCGCCGGCATTCACCTTGTCCTTGGCGTAGGTGATGGCCAGCGTCCGTGTCCCCTTCAGCTCGATCTTTTGGAAGCACGCATTGTCGGGCGTCACCGCCACGTCGCGGTCGACCGTCACCTCGACCAGTTTCTCCGTCGCCATGCCGACCAGTTCGCGCGTCGGCTTGTTGGCGATCAGCTTGCCGTGATTGATGATGGCGATGCGGTCGCAGAGCTGCTCGGCCTCCTCCAGGTAATGCGTCGTCAGCACCACCGTCACGCCCTGCGCGTTGAGGCTTTTCACATAGGCCCAGAGCTGCTGGCGGAGTTCGATGTCGACGCCGGCGGTCGGTTCGTCGAGCACCAGCACCGGCGGCGAATGGACCATCGCCTTGGCCACCATCAGCCTGCGCTTCATGCCCCCGGACAGCGTGCGGGCGTAGGCATTGGCCTTGTCCTCGAGATGCACCGCGCGAAGCAATTCCATCGAACGGCGCTTGGCCTTGGGCACGCCGTACAGCCCACCCTGGATCTCCAGCGTCTCGAACGGCGAGAAGAACGGATCGAACAGGATCTCCTGGTTGACGATGCCGATCGAGGCCTTGGCGTTGCGCGGATGCACATCGGTGTCGAAGCCCCAGATCGTCGCGCTGCCGCTGGTCTTGTTGACCAGCCCGGCCAGGATATTGATCAGCGTCGATTTGCCCGCGCCGTTGGGCCCCAGCAGCCCGAAGATCTGGCCGCGCGGCACCTCGAACGACACGTCGTCGAGCGCGCGCTTGCCGCCCGCATAGGTCTTGCACAGATTGGCGATGCTGATGGCGGCTTCGGTCATGCGCGTGGGAATACGATCTTGGCCAAGCGGTGCAACACTATTCCTCCCCGGCACGGGGAGGGGGACCGTTCGTATCCTTCACGCGAATGGTAGAGGGGGCCCACCACGAGCGGTACCGCTGCCGGCCCACCCCCTCCGTCAGCCTGCGGCTGCCACCTCCCCGTGCCGGGGAGGATTGTTAGCGGCGGCCACCCTTGCTATCTGCCTCCCATGATCGCCCCACCAGAAGTCCTCCGCGTCAGCCACAAGCGCAACACCTGCGACGGCGCCACCGACATTGCCGGCGGCGCCGCGCTCGGCCATCCGCGCGTATTCCTCGAGATTGACGAGCATGGCTATGTCGATTGCGGCTATTGCGATCGGCGCTTCGTGCTGATCGGCGGCCCGGCCGACGGCGTGGATCAGGCGACGTTGCGCGACATCCCGTCTGGCGCCAGCATCTAACGCCCCTATATTGTGGGGCATGACCAGCCCGACAGACCCCCGCGCCTTCCTGTATCACGACGGCCAGCTCGATCCCGCCGAAGCGCAAGCGCTGACCGCCCAGGTGCTCAGCAAGGCCGATGACGGCGAACTCTATCTGCAATATCGCAAATCGGAAGCGTTCGGCTTCGACGATGGCCGGTTGAAGACCGCGAGTTACGATACGCAAAGCGGCTTCGGCCTGCGCGCCGTCTCCGGCGAAACCACTGCCTTTGCGCATGCCAACGAGCTGAGCGGCGCCGCCATCCTGCGCGCCGGCGAGACGATGGCGCTGATCGACCCCTCGACTGGTCCCAAGGCCGGACCGCCGCAGGGCACCAACCGCCATCTCTATACCGATGCCGATCCGCTCGATCTCGTGCCCTTCGCCGACAAGGTCAATCTGTGCCAGACGATCGATGCCGCCGCCCGCGCGCGCGATCCGCGCGTGGCGCAGGTCTCTGTCGGGCTGATGGGCTCGTGGTCGGTGGTCGAGATCGTCCGTGCCGACGGCTTCGTCGCCACCGATATCCGGCCCCTGGTCCGCCTCAACGTGTCGATCGTGGTCGAACAGAATGGCCGGCGCGAGACCGGCACGTTCGGGCTCGGCGGGCGCTATCTCTATCACGACCTGATGCAGCCCGAGACCTGGAACCGCGCGATCGACGAGGCACTGGCGCAGGCCGTGGTCAATCTCGACTCGGTCGATGCGCCGGCCGGCGAGATGACCGTGTTGCTCGGGCCCGGCTGGCCTGGCATCCTGCTGCACGAAGCGATCGGCCACGGCCTGGAAGGCGATTTCAACCGCAAGGGCACCAGCGCTTTCTCCGGGCGCATCGGCGAACGCGTTGCCGCCCCCGGCGTGACCGTGATCGACGACGGCTCGATCGCCGATCGCCGCGGCTCGCTCAGCATCGATGACGAGGGCACGCCGACGCAGGAGAATATCCTGATCGAGGACGGCATCCTCAAGGGCTATATCCAGGATCGCCTCAATGCCCGTCTGATGGGCGTCGCGCCGACCGGCAATGGTCGCCGCGAATCGTTCCAGCACGCGCCGATGCCGCGCATGACCAACACGTTCATGCGCGCCGGCACCGATGATCCTGCCGAACTCCTGTCGCGGGTAAAGAACGGCATCTTCGCCAAGAGCTTCGGCGGCGGGCAGGTCGATATCGTTTCGGGCAAGTTCGTGTTCAGCTGCACCGAGGCGTATAAGATCAAGAATGGCCGTCTCGGGGCCCCGATCAAGGGCGCGACGTTGATCGGCGACGGCCCCAGCGCGCTCACCAAGGTGATCGGCATCGGCAACGATTTCGCGCTGGATGAGGGCGTCGGCATGTGCGGCAAGGGCGGCCAGAGCGTCCCCGCCGGCGTCGGCCAGCCGACCGTGCTGATGAGCGGGCTGACGGTGGGCGGCACGGCGGCGTAGCAAACAACGCTCCGGCCCAGTTTCTTTTAGGGGGCGGGGCCATAACGGGAATGTTTCGCATGCCTCTCGTCGAACTTGGCCGCTTCACTCGCAACGAAGCCCATATCCTGATCGGCCGCCTGGACTCCGACGGCATTCCCGCGGTCGCCTTCGACGGCGAATCCAGCATCGGCGATGGCAGCTATCTGTTCATCGCCGTGCGCGTGATGGTCGACGAGCACGATCTTCCGGCGGCGCAGCGCATCGTCACCGACGCTGCCTAATTCGCAGGCACTTGTTCGCAACTGCACAATTTTTTAACCGCAGTGGAGACGTAAGCGGCGGAATTCGCGCGCTTCTGCGCCATTAGCGATTTGGCACGGCGATTGCTGAGTATCCTCCCGGGACAATATAGGGGGGCTTGAGTGAAACTCGTCATTGCCATCATCAAGCCGTTCAAGCTCGACGAGGTGCGCGAAGCGCTCACCGAGATCGGGGTCGCGGGCATGACCGTTACCGAGGTGAAGGGGTTCGGGCGCCAGAAGGGGCAGACCGAAATCTATCGCGGTGCGGAATACAGCACCAACATGGTGCCGAAGATCAAGATCGAGATCGTCTGCACGTCGGACCTCGCCGCGCGCGTCGTCGAGACGGTGCAGACCGCGGCCAATACCGGCGCGATCGGCGACGGTAAGATCTTCGTCCTCGATGTCGGTCAGGCCGTGCGCATCCGCACCGGCGAAACCGACGAGACTGCGCTGTGAAGGGGGAAATGATGCTTTCGAAAACCACATTGGCCGGCATCGCCGGGGCAGGCGCGGCGCTTCTCGCCAGCCTCCCGGCCTGGGCCCAGAACGCCACCGACGCCGTGACGACCGCCGCGCCAGCAGCGGCCGCCTTTGTGCCGACCGCAGCGATGGTCGACAAGGGCGACGTCAGCTGGATGCTGATCTCCTCGGCGCTGGTGCTGATGATGTCGGTGCCCGGCCTCGCGCTGTTCTATGGCGGCCTGGTGCGCACCAAGAACATGCTGTCGGTGCTGATGCAGGTGCTGACGATCGTCTGCGTCGCCTCGCTCGTGTGGGTGTGCTGGGGCTATTCGATGGCCTTCACCAATGGCGGCGATCTCAACTCCTATGTCGGTGGGTTCTCCAAGGTCTTTCTGAAGGGCGTCGATACCTCGACCTTCGCGGCGACCTTCACCAACGGCGTGTACCTCCCCGAATATGTCTTCGTGATCTTCCAGATGACCTTTGCGTGCATCACGCCCGCGCTGATCGTCGGGGCGTTTGCCGAACGTATCAAGTTCACCCCGTTGATCATCTTCGTGGTCGCCTGGCTGACCATCGTCTATTTCCCGATGGCGCACATGGTATGGTATTGGGCGGGCCCGGACTTCCTGTCGGCCAACACCGCCGATGCCGGCCTGTTGTGGGGCTGGGGCGCGCTCGATTTCGCCGGCGGCACCGTGGTGCATATCAATGCCGGGATCGCCGGTCTGGTCGGCTGCCTAGTGATCGGCAAGCGGCTTGGTTACAAGACCGAGGCGATGCCGCCGCACTCGCTGACCATGACGATGATCGGCGCCAGCCTGCTGTGGGTCGGCTGGTTCGGCTTCAACGCCGGATCGAACCTCGAATCGAACGCCGTCACTGCGGTGGCCTTCATCAACACCTTCGTCGCCACGGCGGCCGCGGGCATCGCCTGGGCGGTGGTCGAGCAGATCGTGCACAAGAAGCCGTCGCTGCTGGGTGGCGTGTCGGGGGTCGTCGCGGGGCTCGTCGCGATCACCCCGGCGGCGGGCTATGCCGCGCCGATGACGTCGATCGTGCTCGGCGCGGTCGCTTCGATCGTGTGCTTCTTCTTCGTCACCACGGTGAAGAACAAGTTCGGTTATGACGACACGCTCGACGTGTTCGGGATCCACTGCGTCGGTGGGATCGTCGGCGCTTTGGGCACCGCGATCGTCGCCTCGCCGGCGCTCGGCGGCCAGGGCTACTTCGATTACACCGTGATGCCCGCTGCCTTCCATCCGGAAGCCTATGATATCGGCGCGCAGATGCTCACCCAGGCCAAGGCGGTCGGCGTGACGCTATTGTGGTCGGGTGTGGTTTCCGCGGTGCTGTTCACCATTCTCAAGGCGACGATCGGGCTTCGTCCCACCGCCGAAGTCGAGAGCGAAGGCCTCGACATTAACGAACATGGCGAACGCGCCTACAATTATTGACCAGATTGGAGGGCCGGCCCGCGCAGGCCGGCCCCCCACACGATGTTCCTCCTGCGGACGACCTCAGGCCGGTGCGGCAACGCACCGGCCCTTTTTTTGTCATCAGAGCGCGTTTCCCTTCACCAAATCCGCTTCCCCGGCGAAGGCCGGGGCCCAGTCGCGATGGCAGCGGTAACGGCGCGCAGCGTTAGCCAATCTGCGCTGCGTAACTGGGCCCCGGCCTTCGCCGGGGAAGCGCTAGGGGAGGTCAGGTGGCGCTATCGCTGTCGCTGTCAGCCGCCGCCTTCTCCGTGCGCCGCTTCTGCCAGTAGCGCAGCCCCAATGTCGCGCCGAGGATGTAGCCGCCCGGCGCCAGCACGATCACGGCGGCCAGCCCCGCCTTGTTCCAAGTCTTCTTGTCCATCGCCCATGCCTAGACCAGCCAAGCTGAACCCGCGCTATCCGTCCGCCCGCACGCTGCGCTGTTTCGCGGCCCAGCGTTCCTTGATGATCTCCGACGTGTCACGGCTGCCGTCATGGCTCCAGCCCGGCGGCTTGATCATATAGTTGAGCTTGGCGCGCACCCCCGGCGCCGCCCACACATCCTTGGCGATGCCGATCCATTCGTGGAACGCCGCCCATAGCAGGTTGAAGCTGCCCAGATTCTTGACGATGCCATAGCGTGGCCTGTCGTCGTCGCGCTCGGCGATGAAGGTGCCGAACATCCGGTCCCAGATGATGAACACGCCGGCATAATTGCGGTCGAGATATTGCGGGTTGGTGGCGTGGTGCACGCGGTGGTGGCTTGGCGTGTTCATCACCGCCTCGACCCAGCGCGGGCATTTGCCGATCACTTCGGTGTGGATCCAGAATTGGTAGACCAGGTTGATGCCCGCGACGAACACCAGCATCGCCGGCGGAAAACCGATCAGCGCAAGCGGCAGGCGGAACAGGAAGCCGAGCGAGATGAAGCCGGTCCAGGTCTGCCTGAGCGCGGTCGACAGGTTATAATGCTGGCTCGAATGGTGGATCACATGGCTGGCCCAGAACCAACGCACGCGGTGCGCCAGCCGGTGGAACACGTAATACGCGAGATCGTCGATCACGAACGCCAGCACGAACCAATACCAGGCGTAGGAAATCTCGAAGAGCCGGAACTGCCACACCCACAGCGCCATGGCGAAGGCGATCCCCGCGGTCAGCGCGCCGGCCACGGTGCTGCCGGTGCCCAGCGCCAGGCTGATCAGCGTGTCCTTCGGCTCATAGCGCTCGCGATATTTGAGCCGCACGACGATCATCTCGACCAGCACCAGGAGGACGAAGCCCGGCACTGCGTAGGAGACGATATCGGGCAGGGTCATGCCGCCTGCTTACACCTTTGTCAGCGCGGACCCAAGAGGGGCTCATCGCCGGCCCGACACATCAGAAGAAGAAGGTTGGTTCGCGCGGAGGCGCAGAGGACGCGGAGAAGACGAAAGCGGCAAAAGTCTTTTCCGCGCAGCGGCCAATGGCTTAGCCGCCCATCATAGTGAAGCGCGACGGCCGCTCAGAACGCATCATCTCCGCGTCCTCCGCGCCTCTGCGCGCACCACTCTACTTCTTCACCGACACCCGCCCAAACAGCCGCTCGCCCGATTCGACGAGCAACGCCTCCCCAGTATCTTGCACTGCCGCCGTCCGCACCAACCGCACCGCCGGCTGCGCACCATGCATCTTGAGCACAGCTACGCGACCATCCACGCCGTAAACCAACGCCGCGCGGCCATCGCTGCCGACCACCGCGCGGGTCGCTTCGAACCCCGACAGCGCATCCTCCGCCGCCCGCATCGCGTCCGCCTCGCCGGTGATGCTCGTCCGGCCCAGCCCGAGCGCCCAGGCGATTCCCGCCAGTACGAGGATCGCCGCGATCGAGCCGCCGAGCTGCAGCCAGTTCACCCGCCGTTACCGACCGGAGGCCAAGGCATCCAGCAGCGGCCGGATGCCGGTGAGATCGTAGCCCGTCGCCGCCGCCTTCGCCATCAGCGTGTCGGGATGGCCATCGGTCTTCGCTGCCGCCAGTGCCCATAGATTGCAGCTCCGCGTGCCCGAGCGACAATAAGCCAGCACCGGTCCGGGCGAGGCAGCAAGCGCCGCCGCCATCGCGTCGATCTGCGGATGCGAGAAGCCGGCCTGCGTTACCGGTATCTCGCTATAGCTCAGCCCGGCCGCTTCCGCCGCTACGCGGATCGCCGCGCCCGAGGGCTGGCCGGCATCCTCGTCGTCGGGGCGGTTGTTGACGATCGCGGTGAAGCCGGCGGCGGCGATCTCAGCGATATCCTCCGGCTGGATCTGCGGGGCGACCGAGATATGGTCGTCGATGCGGCGGATAACGGCCATGATCAGGCTCCTTCTTCGCGGATAACTTGCAGGAAGGCGTCGCCATAAGCGGTCAGCTTGCGCTCGCCAACGCCGGTGATGTTGGCCATGGCGCCGAGCGACTTGGGCCGCAGCGTCGCCATTTCGCGCAGTACCGAATCGTGGAAGATCACGTACGGCGGCACGCTCGCCTCCGCCGCCAGCGCGCGGCGTTTCGCCCGCAATGCCTCGAACAACGGATCGCCGCTCGGATTGGCCACCGTCCCCGCGCTGCCCCGCCCGCCCCGCGCCCGCCGTTCGCGCTTGGGCTGCAGGATCAGCGCGACCTCTTCGTGTTCCTTCAGAATCCCGCGCGCCCCGGGGCCGAATTCGAGCCCGCCGAAATCGTTGGCGCGCAAGGCATCGCGCAATAGCAAGGCGCGCATCACCGGCTTGAGCAAGGCCAGTTCGTCGGCGCTCGACACGATGCCCCACACGCCCAGCGCCTCGTGCCCGTTCATCAGGCTGCGCTCGGTCGACACGCCGGTCAGCACCTGTTCGATATAGCCCATGCCGAAGCTCTGCCCGGTGCGGAACACGGCGGAGAGCACCTTCTTGGCCACCTCGGTGGCATCCACCGCGCCCGGCGGGTTGAGGCAGTTATCGCAATTGCCGCAATTGTCCGGTGCATCGTCGCCGAAATGCTTGAGCAGGATTTTCCGCCGGCACCCGGGCGTCTCGACCAAAGCGCCCAGCGCCTGCAGCCGCACGCGCTCGCCCGCCTGCCGCGCCGGCTCGACTTCCGCCATGCGCTGCCGCGCCTTGGCGAAATCCTCCGCGCCCCAGAACAGATGCGCCACCGCGGGATCGCCATCGCGCCCGGCGCGGCCGGTTTCCTGGTAATAGGATTCGATCGACTTGGGCATGCCGGCATGCGCGACGAAGCGCACGTCCGGCTTGTCGATGCCCATGCCAAAGGCGACCGTGGCGCAGATCACCATATCCTCGCTTGCCACGAAATCGGCCTGGTTGCGCGCGCGCACCTGTGGATCGAGCCCGGCATGATAGGCGCGCGTCGGTCGCCCGGACCGGGCCAGGGCCTCGGCCATCTTCTCGGTGCCGGCGCGGCTCTGGCAATAGACGATGCCCGCGCCCGGCGTCTCGGCGATCAGATCGGCGATCTGCCGCGTGGTATTGTCCTTGGGCGTGATGGTGTAGCGGATATTGGGCCGATCGAACCCGGCGACGATCATGCCCTCGTGGGGAATGCCGAGCTGATCGAGGATATCGTCGCGCGTCACCTTGTCCGCCGTGGCGGTCAGGGCGAGCCGCGGGACGTGCGGGAAATGATCGAGCAAGGGCCGCAGCAGCCGGTAATCAGGGCGGAAATCGTGCCCCCATTCGGACACGCAATGCGCCTCGTCGATCGCGAACAGGGCGAGCGGCGCTTGGGTCAGCAATTCTCGAAACGCCATGTTCGAAGCGCGCTCGGGCGCGACATAGAGCAGATCGAGCTCGCCGCGGCGGAAGCGGGCGATCGTCTCCATCTGGTCGGTATCGACCGAGGTGAGGGTGGCCGCGCGGATGCCCACCGCGGTCGCCGCGCGCAGCTGATCGTGCATCAGCGCGATCAACGGCGACACCACCACGCAGGTCCCCTCGAGCACCACCGAGGGCAATTGATAGCAGAGCGACTTGCCCGCCCCGGTCGGCATTACCGCCAGCGTGTTCTGGGCCGCCAGCACGCGCGTGACGACGCTTTCCTGTACCCCGCGAAAACCGGGAAAACCGAAGGTGGAATGGAGCAAAGGCAGGGGATCACGGGGCATCGCCGTGTACCTAGTCACTTTGGCCTGGGCGTCCAACCTGCTACGTGTGCGCCATGAGCGAACCCCAGGACAATCTCGCCAAGAGCCGCTTCGAGCTGATCGAGGACGACCAGACCGCCTTTGCCGCTTATGAGCTGGAGGGCAAGACGATCGCCTTCGCCCACACCATCGTGCCACCCGCGCTGGAAGGGCGGGGCATCGCCAGCCGGCTGATCGCCTACGCCCTTGGCGAAGCCCGCGCGCGGGGATTGAAGGTGCGCCCCGAGTGCAGCTTCGTCGCGGCGTTTATCGAGCGGCATCCAGAAACGCAGGATTTGCTTGGGTAAGCATCGCCGTACCTGTGTCGACCGTTCCCCCGCGAAAGCGGGGGCCCAGAGCCACAAGCGAAACGCCTGTAACCCTGGGCTCCCGCTTGCGCGGGAGAAGGACGGCGGCAATGCCCTCGAGGGGGGCGAAGCGGCGCTTACTTCCCCGTCAGCCCCAGATACTCCGCCATCGGCGCCACGTCCGGATCCTTGCCGTAGAATGCGCGGAACATCGGGCCGTAATCCAGCGTATGGC
Organism: Parasphingomonas puruogangriensis; assembly: GCF_036663635.1. Taxonomy (NCBI): domain Bacteria; kingdom Pseudomonadati; phylum Pseudomonadota; class Alphaproteobacteria; order Sphingomonadales; family Sphingomonadaceae; genus Parasphingomonas; species Parasphingomonas puruogangriensis. The sequence continues at coordinate 211,549 of NZ_JAXOJI010000005.1, forward strand.
CGCGCGACAGGATCAGGTCGCGGAAACGCTGGCCGTTCGCCCGCGTCAGCCCGCCATGCGCGGTGAACCACGCAAAGGCGTCATGATCGAGCATCTGCGTCCAGGCATAGGCATAATAGCCCGCGGCATAGCCGCCGCCCCAGATGTGCGAGAAATAGCTCGTGCGATAACGCGGCGGCACATTGGCCGTATCCAGCCCCATGCCCGCCAGCGTCTTGGCCTCGAACGCATCGACATCCTGCTTCGGCGCATCGGCCGGTAGCGAATGCCAGGCCAGATCGAGCGCCGCGGCCTCCTGCGCCTCCCCGGTCGAATAGCCCTGGTTGAACGTCTGCGAGCGGCGAATCTTGTCGACCAGCGCTTGCGGCATTGCCGCCCCGGTTTTGTAATTCACCGCATAATGGCTCAGCACCTTGGGATCGAGCGCCCAATGTTCGTTGAACTGCGAGGGGAATTCGACGAAATCGCGCGCCGTGTTCGATCCCGACAGCGTCGGATAGACCTGATCGGCGAACAGGCCGTGCAGCGCATGGCCGAATTCGTGGAACATCGTCGTCACGTCGTCGAAGCTGATCAGCGCCGGGCTGCCCGCCGCCGGCTTGGTGAAGTTGGCGACGTTATAGATCACCGGCTTGGTGCCGAGCATCTTCGACTGCCCGACAAAGTTGGACATCCAGGCCCCGCCCGATTTGTTGTCGCGCTTCCAATAATCGAAATACATCACGCCGATCGGCGTGCCGTTCGCCTCCGATACCTCGAACACGCGCATATCGGCGTCATAGACCGGCAGGTCCTTCCGCTCCTTGAAGGTGATGCCGTAAAGCTGCGTCGCGGCGTAGAACACGCCATCGGTCAGCACCTTGTTGATCTCGAAATAAGGTTTCAGCGCGTCGCCATCCAGATCGTATTTGGCTTTGCGCACCTGCTCCGAATAGAAATCCCAGTCCCATGGCTTGAGCTCGAACGTGCCGCCACCCATCTTTTCCTGGCTTGCCTTGATCTGCGCCTGGATCTCGCCCGCTTCCTCGCGCTGCTTATTTGCCAAGGCAGGCGCAAACTGCGTCAGGAAGGCTTTCGCCGCGGTCGAGGTCTCCGCCATCTGGTCGGTCAGCGAGTAATCCGCATAGGTCGGATAGCCGAGCAATTTGGCCTTCTGCGCGCGGAGTTGCGCCAGCGTGGCGATCGTGGCGCGCGTATCGTTGGCATCGCCCTGCTCGGTGCGCGTCCAGCTCTTCTCGAACAACGCTTGGCGCGTCGCCCGATCGGTCAGCGACGACAGCGCCGGCTGCTGCGTGGTGTTCTGCAGCGGCAGCACCCATTTGCCCGGCATGCCCCGATCCGCCGCCGCCTTGGCCGCCGCGGCGATGCCGTCCGCGCCCAGCCCGTCGAGCTTCTTGACGTCATCGACTACCAACGCGCCCGCTTTGGTGCCGGCGAGCAATTTCTGTTGGAAGGCGGTCTGCAGCGTCGAGATCTGCGTGTTGAGCGCGCGCAACTTGATCTGGTCTGCCGCACTCAACTGCGCGCCGGCATCGACGAAGCGCTGATAGGTCACCTTGAGCAATTGCGCCTGCTCGACCGACAGTTTCAGCGTCGCACGGCTGTCATACAGCGTCTTGATGCGCGCAAACAGCTTGGGGTTGAGCGCGATCGCGTCGCCATGCGCGGTCAGCTTGGGCGTGATCTCGGTTTCCACCGCCTGCAGCGTATCGTTGGTATTGGCTTGGCTCAGCGCAAAGAATACCGAGCTGACGCGATCGAGCATGCGGCCGGATTTCTCCATCGCCGCGATCGTGTTGTCGAAAGTCGGCGCGGCACGGTTGGCCGTGATCGCGGCGATTTCCGCGCGCTGCTGCTTCATGCCCTGGTCGAATGCGGGGATGTAGTCGCTGTCCTTGATCACGCGGAAATCGGGCGCCTGATAGGGCAGCGTGCTGGGCTTGGCGAAGGGGTTGCCCTGCGCGGCGGCGGGCATAGCGATGACGAGAGCGGAGGTAGCGAGCAGGCGAGCGAGCATCGTTGTTCCTTGGCTAGGAGATGCCGCCGCTTGTGGACCTTGCCGGGGGAACGGCAAGTGAAATCAGCGCATTACGACGCCCCACTAGCGTCATCCTGAACTCGTTTCAGGATCCAGGCGCGGTCCGCAGTCCCACGGACACGATCCGTTGTGGCAAATGACCGCGCCTGGATGCTGAAACGAGCTCAGCATGACGGCGAGGGGCGACGACGGCAGTCATTCCGCCGCCAGCGCGCCTTCTTCCTCGGCGCGCTCTTGCGCCTGGCGGTTCCACATCTCGGCATATAGCCCGTTCTTGCGCAGCAACGCCGCATGGCTGCCACGCTCGACCACCTCGCCCGCCTCAAGCACGACGATCTCGTCGGCATGGACGATGGTGGAGAGCCGGTGCGCGATGACGATCGTCGTCCGGCCGCGCTCGATATCCTCCAACGTGGCCTGGATCTCGCCCTCGGTGCGGCTATCCAAGGCGCTGGTCGCCTCGTCGAGGATCAGGATCGGCGGGTTCTTGAGCAGGGTGCGGGCGATCGCCACGCGCTGCTTCTCGCCGCCCGACAGCTTCAGCCCGCGTTCACCGACGCGCGTATCATAACCGTCGGATTGCCCTTCGATGAAAGTCGAGATCGCCGCCCCCCGCGCCGCGGCCTCGATCTCGGCGCGGTCGGCGCCCTCGCGGCCATAAGCGATATTGTAGCCGATCGTGTCGTTGAACAGCACGGTATCCTGCGGCACGATGCCGATCGCGGCGCGCAGGCTGGCTTGGCTGACCTGCGCAATATCCTGCCCATCGATGGTGATGCGCCCGCTGGTCAGGTCGTAGAAGCGGTACATCAGCCGGGCGAGCGTGCTCTTGCCGGCGCCAGACGGCCCGACCACCGCCAGTGTATGTCCGGCGGGCACGTCGAGATCGATGCCCTTGAGGATCAGGCGCCCGCCGTCCTTGGCCGCGTCATAGCCGAACTTCACATTCTCGAACCGCACATGCCCGGCGCCGATGTGCAGCGCCGGCGCGCCCGGCACGTCGCGGATCTCGGACGGCGTATCGATCAGATCGAACATCGCGCCCATGTCGATCACGCCCTGGCGGATCGTGCGATAGACCATGCCGAGCAGATCGAGCGGGCGAAACAGCTGCGCCAGCAGGGTCGAGACCAACACCACGTTACCCGCGGTGAATTCCCCGCGCGCCCAGCCGAACACCACCAGCCCCATGCCGAACGCCATCATGATGTTGGTGATCAGCGCCTGCCCGACATTGAGCCAGGCGAGGGAATTCTCCGATTTCACGGCAGCGCCGGCATAAGCGGCCATCGCCGCATCGTAGCGCTTGGCCTCGCGCTCCTCCGCGCCGAAATATTTCACCGTTTCGAAGTTGAGCAGCGAATCCACCGCATGCGCCACCGCGCCGGTATCGAGATCGTTCATCCGCGTGCGCAAGGCGGCGCGCCAATCGGTCACCCAGCGGGTGAAGGCGATATATACCACCACCATGGCCAGCGTGCCGGTGACCAGCCAGCCGCCGAACTTGGTGCCGAAGATGCCGATCACCAAGGCCAGTTCGAGGATCGTCGGCGCGATGTTGAACAGCAGGAAATACAGCATCGTATCGATGCTCTTGGTGCCGCGTTCGACCACCTTGGTCACCGCGCCGGTGCGCCGCTCAAGATGGAAGCGCAGCGAGAGTTGATGAAGATGGCGGAACACGTTGGCGGCCAGCCGCCGCGTGGCATCCTGCCCGACGCGCTCGAACACGGCGTTGCGTAGATTGTCGAACAGCACGGAGCCGAACCGCGCGGCGGCATAGCCGACCACCAACGCGACGATCAGCGTCGTCGCCGAACGATCGCCTTTGGCCATGCCATCCACTGCGCCTTGCAGCGCGAACGGCGCGCCGTACACCTGCACCAGCTTGGAAAAGACCACCAAGGTCATCGCGCCGACGATGCGCAAGCGCAATGCCGGCGCATCCTTGGGCCAGAGATAGGGCAGGAAACGCCGGAGCGTCGGCAAGAGCGGCCGGTCGGCGCTGGTGGGTTCGGTCATGGGGGGCACAGCCCCATGTAGGATCGGTCAAGCCCCCGTGAAAGCAATTCGTGGAACAAGAATGCCGCTTCGTCGATTTTACCGGTGAATTGGGAGATGCGACATGGAACCTTTGTTCTTCGTCATGGCCATCATGGGGTGTTCGGACGGCAGCGCGAATTGCGCCGAGGCCCGCGTCGAGCAGACGCGCTATGTCAGCTATGCGCAATGCCAGGCGGCCATGCCGGGCGCCCTCATGCGCAACAGCGACGTCGATTATCCCGTGGTCAGCGCCGCTTGCCGCAGCAGTGGCCACTCGATCGTGCAGGCCAAGCCGGATAAGAATCAGGGCTGATTGCCCGCAATCGTTGGACTGGTATGAAGCCCTTGTCGCAGTCCCGCGGCAGGGGCTTTTCCATGCGTAACGCGCGGTTGATGCGGCGGATACTCGGTATCGTGCTCGGCGCCGCCGCCGCGCTGGCGATCCTCGCCGCAATCGAGGCCGCGGCGCATTGGCTCTATCCCGTCGCGCTCGATTACGAGGCGCTGGACCGCGCGGCCCTGGCGCGCGCGGTGGCGCTGCTGCCGCTGGCCGCCAAATTGCTCGTCCTGCTCGGCTGGTTTGCCGCGACGTTCGGCGGCGCCTGGCTGGCGCTGCGGGTGTGCGATTGGCGCTGGTCGGGCTGGATCATCGCGCTGGTGATCGTGACGGGTAATGTCGCCACGCTGCTCGCATTGCCGCATCCGCTATGGATGCAGGTCTCGGCGATTGTCGCGCCGCTTGCCGGGGCATGGCTGGCGCGGCGCGTGCATCACAAGCCGTATAAGGGCGAGCCGCTGCTGGGATAACGGACGCGGCTAGCGCCGTGGCCGTGTCCAGGCGATGGTACGCGGCGCCGGCGGGTACAGCCGCTGCCGCCCCCGCGCCTCGTTCGCCGCCCGGGCGATGAATTTCACCTTCTGCCAGCCGGACGTCGTCACCCGGTGATCCCAGGCCCGTTCACCGCGCGCGGCCACGGCGCGCCCGATCGCGCCATAGATGCCCGCCGCCGACAGCACTGCCCAAGCCGAACGGAACGACAGTTTCGGCGTCCCCGCTCGCGCGCTCGCCTCGAATTCGGCCGCGCGCTCGGCCATGCGCCGTGCCAGCACCGCCAGCCGCGGGCGGAACGGCGGCTTCATATGCTGACCTGGCGGGATATCCATCTCGACGAACCATTCTTCGGGCACATAGGCGCGCCCCACCCGGTCATCCTCCTCAATATCGCGCGCGATATTGGCCAGCTGGAACGCCATGCCGAGATCGCACGCGCGGTCCAAAGTGTCCTGATCGTGCGGATCGACGCCCATCGCCACTGCCATCATGCAGCCGACCACGCCGGCGACATGGTAGCAATATTTGTACAGGTCGGCCTCGGAACGCGGCCGCCAGTCGCGCGCATCCAGCGCGAAGCCGGCGATCAGATCGCGGGCAAAGTCGTGTGGCATCTGCGTTTCGGCGGCGACGATGCGCAGCGCATCGAATGCGGGATCGCCCACCACCTGACCGGCCAGCGCCGCCTCGGTCAGCGCGGTGATCCGAGCGAGCCGTTCCGGCGCGTCGTGGATCACGGTCATGCCGTGGCCATGATCCTGCCCATCGGCGATGTCGTCGCACGCCCGGCACCAGGCATAGAGCAACCACGCCCGCTCGCGCGTGCGACGATCGAACAATTTGGACGCGGCCGCGAAGCTTTTCGAGCCGCGCGCGATCGATTCCTGCGCGGTGGCGACGATCGCATCGCGGCTGGGCAGGGCGGTATGGCTGCTCACCGGCAGCTGCCCCACGAGCGCTTCCCCGGCGAAGGCCGGGGCCCAGTAGCAATGGCAGAAGTAATCAGGCGCAGCGCCAGTTTCCCTCTGCGCCACGACTGGGCCCCGGCCTTCGCCGGGGAAGCGTCGATGCTCAAAGGTCGCTCGCCTTCATCTTGGTGATCGTCTCGATCGGCTGATGCGCTGCCATCTGCGCGAGCAGGCCGTCGAGCGCGGTATCGATCAGCAGGATGCCCTGATGCTGCGGACGCAGAAAGCCGACCTCGCCCATCTTGCCGTAAAAGGCGATCAGGTGATCATAATAGCCCGCGACATTGAGCAGTCCGACCGGTTTGGCGTGATAGCCGAGTTGCGCCCAGGAGAGCGCCTCCCACAATTCGTCCATCGTGCCGGTCCCGCCGGGCAGGTTGATGAACCCGTCGCTGAGATCGGTGAACGCCTGCTTGCGCTGGTGCATCGTGTCGACGACGTGCAGCTCGGTGCAGCCCTGATGCGCCACTTCGAGATCGACCAACGCCTGCGGGATGATGCCGATCACTTCGCCGCCGGCGTCCAGCGCGCTATCGGCCACCGCGCCCATCAGGCCGAGCCGGCCGCCGCCATAGACGACACCGATGCCGCGCTCCGCCAGCGTGCGCCCGACGTGGCGGGCGGACTCGACATAGACGGGATCCGCCGGCGTCGCCGAGCCGCAGTAAATTGCCAGGCGCTTCACTTAATTCCTCCCCCAACGGGGGAGGGGGACCACCAGCCTTCTTCAGGCTGGTGGTGGAGGGGTAGCCAAGCAGCGGTAGCTATCGTGGCTACCCCTCCACCATTCGCATGAAGAATGCGAATGGTCCCCCTTCCCCTCTGGGGGGAGGAATTAAGACTGGCAGTCACGCCTGCGCCTCCAGCATCAGCGCGGCGGTCGCTTTCGCACTGCCCACCACGCCGGGAATTCCCGCGCCCGGATGCGTGCCGGCCCCCACGAAATATAGGTTGGGAATATGATCGTCGCGATTGTGCACGCGGAACCAGGCGCTCTGCGTCAGGATCGGCTCGAGGCTGAAGGCGCTGCCCAGATGCGCGTTCAGGTCGTGCGCGAAATCCTTCGGCGTGTAGGAGAATTTCACCGTGATCCGCTCGTGGATATCGGGGATCAGCCGCCGCCCGATCTCGTCGAGGATGCGCTTTTCCAGCACCGGCGCGATCTCGTCCCAATCGACCGGGAACTTGCCCATGTGCGGCACCGGGGCCAGCGCATAGAAGCTCGAATGGCCCTCGGGCGCCAGGCTCGGATCGGTCACCGTCGGGTGATGCAGATAGAGCGAAAAGTCCTCCGGCAGCACGCCGGTATCGTAGAGATCGGCGAGCAACCCCTTGTAGCGCGGGCCGAACAGGATGGTGTGGTGCGGAATACCGGGCCAGGTGCCCTTGATGCCGAAATGGACGACGAACAAAGACGGCGAGTAACGCTTGCGCTCCAGCTTGGCCTTGGTGCGCTGCCCCGAGCGCGAGGTCTTGAGCAGGTCCTTATAGACGTGCATCACATCGCCGTTGCACGCCACCATATCGGCCGTGCCGCTCCAGCCGCTCGCCGTCGTTACGCCGGTCGCCTTGTCGCCCAGCGTCTCGATGCTGACCACCGCATCGTTCAGCATCAGCTTCCCGCCAAGCCGCTCGAAATGCGTGACCATCCCGGCGATCAGCCGGTTGGTGCCGCCCATCGCGAACCACACGCCGCCATCGCGCTCCAGCTTGTGGATCAGCGCATAGATCGCGCTGGTGGTCATCGGATTGCCGCCGACCAGCAGCGTGTGGAACGACAAGGCCTGGCGGAGATGCTCGTCCTTCACGTAGCTCGAGACGATCGAATAGACCGAACGCCAGGCCTGATATTTGGCCAAGGCCGGCGCCGCCTTGATCATCGAGGCGAAATCGAGAAACGCGACTTGGCCGAGCTTCTCATAGCCTTCCTTGAACACGCCCGCGGAATAATCGAGGAACTTGGCATAGCCCGCGACATCGTCGGGATTGAGCTGCGCGATCTGCGTGTTCAGCAGCGCATCGTCATTGGTGTAGTCGAACGTCACGCCGTCCGGCCAGTTGAGCCGGTAGAAGGGCTGCACCGGCGCCAGCGTCACGTCGTCGGCCATGTCGCGCCCGGTCAGCGCCCATAATTCCTGCAGGCAGGCCGGATCGGTGATCACCGTCGGCCCGGCATCGAACGTATAGCCGTCCTTCTCCCACACATAGGCGCGCCCGCCGGCCTTGTCGCGCGCCTCGACGACGGTCGTTTCCACGCCGGCCGATTGCAACCGGATGGCCAGCGCCAGCCCGCCAAAGCCGGCGCCAACGATGATCGCGCTACGTGGGGTCATGAAGTCACTCCGTGGATCCCGGTGATCGCGCGGATCGCGCGGCCGATCGGTACCGGCGGCTTGCCGGTGAGTATGCGTGCCTTGTCGGTCATGGTCGAGCGTCCTGCATAGAACCGGCCGATAAGCCGCGGATCAAGTCGGTAGAAGCGTTCGAGCACGCGATAGCGTTCCTCGGGCTCGGCGGCGCGGAACAGCATCTTGTCGAGCATGCGGTAGAAACCGCGCCGGCGCCACTGCGTGCGGGCAAAGCCATGCGTCAGATCGTGCAGCGCCGCGGCGCTGAGATCGCCCGCGCCGGCGATCAGGCTCGCCGTGCGCACCGCGTCCGGCAGCGAATAACCGGTGGTCGGGTGGAACAGGCCGGCGCGCATCCCGGCCTTGGCCAGGCCCGTGCCGCTGCTTGCCCAGTAAGCCTCGAAATCGCCGCCCATCGTCACCGGCAGCACGCCCGCTTCCTCGCGCGCCGCCTGCTCGATCTGCCAGCCCCGTGCGGCGACGTACTCATGCAGCCGATCCGCCAGCACGCCGCGATCCAGGTCTGGCGTGTCGCTATAATAGGTGTCCTCGACGAACATCCGCGTCGCCGCGAACGGCAGGCAATAGACGAAGCGATAGCCGTCGAGTTGCGGCACGGTCGCGTCCATCACCATCGGGCGGGGATCGTCATGCGGTTCGGCGAGGCGGAATTCGCGGCCGAGAAACTTCTGCCAGCCGCAGTCGAGCAGCCCCAGATCGCCCGGCCCGCGCGCATCGATCACGGCTTTGGCGGCGATACGGTCGCCATCCGCCAGCGTCACCTCGGTCGGGCCGACATCGATCACTTTGCGGCCCAGCAACAGCGCGCCGGCCGGCAAGGCGGCGCGCACCACGGCATCGAGTCGCTCCGACTCGATCGAATAATAGGCCGCGTCGATCTGTCGGCGATGCGCGGGGAAGGCGATATCGTAGGTGCGCCAGCCATAACTGATCAGCGGCGCGACGATCCAGCGGTCGGCCTCGTCGACATCGCTGCCGAAGAACGACCAGACGTGATTGCCGCCGATCGCCTTCGCGGCGTCGATCAGCCGCACGTCGAGCAGGGGATGCCGCCGCTTCAGCGCCAGTGCCGCCAGCCCTCCGGCCAGCCCCGCGCCGACGATCGCGACATCGCAATGTAAGGTGCTCGCCATCGATCTAGCGGGTAGCCGATCTAGGCGGCGGTGCAAGTGGACGATTTGTCCCGGCCTTCCCGGAGCGCCGCCAAGCGACCGATCGGCCCTTTTGTTTAGGGCGTCGGGAACGACCACCCCCGATCAGTACTAGGTCCGCGCGCTCCGCGTCGCTATATCGCCCCCATGTCCATTGCGCTCGCCATCCTGCTCTCCGCCGCCGCGATGACGCTGATCGTCGGCGTGCGCTACCTGATCGTCAGCGGCGCCTTCGCCGCCGCCACGCACGCGCGCCACCCCGGCCTCTATACCGGGCTCGATAAACAGATGCGCCGCGAGATCGGCTGGAGCCTCGCTTCGGCGGCGATCTACGGCGTGCCCGCCGGCGTGCTTGCCTGGGGCTGGCAGCATCGCGGCTGGACCCAGGTCTATGCCGATGTGCACGCCTACCCGCTATGGTACCTGCCGGTGTCCGTGCTGCTGTATCTGTTTGCGCACGATACCTGGTTTTATTGGACGCACCGCTGGATGCATCGCCCCAAGCCGTTCAAGCTGGCCCATGCCGTGCATCACGCCAGCCGCCCGCCGACCGCCTGGGCGGCGATGGCGTTCCACCCGATCGAGGCGCTGACCGGGGCTGTGATAATTCCGCTACTAGTGCTGCTGATTCCGATTCATGTCGCCGCGCTGGGGGTAGTACTCACCGTGATGACGGTTATGGGAGTGACCAATCACATGGGCTGGGAGATGTTTCCGGCAATGATGTGGAAGGGGCGCCTAGGGGGGTGGCTCATTACGGCCAGCCACCACCAGCGTCATCACGAGCGATATGGGTGCAATTATGGCCTCTACTTCCGGTTTTGGGATCGGCTCTGCGGCACGGACCGCGGTATCGGCGACTTCACGGCGCGCGCGCCTGAGCGTCGCGGCGTTCGGGCTGATCGCGTTCCTGCCGGGAGCGATGCCGGTCGCTGACCTGCACGTCGATATCGCCAAATTGCGCTCGGCCAAGGGCATGGTGCGGATCTGCCTGACCGCCGATCCGAAGAATTTCCCCGCTTGTGTCGATGATGCCCGCGCGATGACCCGGTCGGTGCCGGCGCGCGACACGTCGATCACCTTCGGCGCGCTGCCGCAGGGCGATTATGCGCTTGCCGTGATCCATGACGAGAATAGCAACAACAAGCTCGATACGCTGGCCGGCATCCCGCGCGAAGGCTTCGGCTTTTCGCGTAACCCGGCGATATTGTTCGGCCCGCCACGTTTCACTGCCGCCCGCTTCACGCTGGCAGGTGATGCAGAAACGCAACAGGTCCGCATGAAGTACATGTTATGACTATATTACGCTGGACCTAATGTCGGATGCCAGCGTTACGCGGGTGAAACCATCTTTACCCGTCTTTACCTCACGTTACCTGGAGTATTCTCTTTGCGCTTCACCATCCGCTGCCTGGCCCTCACCGCCGCCGCTGTCATCGCTCTCCCCGCCGCAGCGCAGGACACCACGCCGCCGCCGCCCGCGGCAGACGTCGTCACTGGTGGCGACACCGTGATGGTCGCGGTCGGCGTTGCCACCGTGCCGACGTTCGAAGGCTCGGACAAGAACCGCGTCATTCCGGCGGCGCTGATCCGCGGCTCGATTTCGGGCATCAACTTCCAGACCCGCGGCACCAACCTGCTGGTCGATCTGGTGCCCAATGCCGAGGGCCCTGGTATCGATGTGCAGCTCGGCCCCATCGTCGGTGTCAATTTCGATCGCACGCGCCGCAAGACGATCGACAATGCCCGCGTCGCCGCGCTCGGCATCCGCGACACGGCGATCGAGGTCGGCGTCTATGCCGGCATCGCCAAGACCGGCGTGATCACCTCGGATTACGATACGCTGGGCGTCAACGTCACCTACACGCAGGACGTCAACAAGGCGCATAAGAGCTATCTCGTCACGCCGACGATCAATTACGGCACGCCGCTCAGCCGCAAGGCCTATGTCGGCATTTCCGGTAACGCGACCTATGCCGGCGGCGAATATGCCGATGCCTATTTCAGCGTCACGCCGTCGCAGTCGCTGGTCAGCACGCTGCCGTCGTATAATGCCGGCAAGGGCTGGAAGAACTATTCGATCACCGGCGTCGCCACCTATGCGCTGACCGGCGATCTGCTGCACGGCCTGTCGCTCGCCGCCGGTGGCGGCTATTCGCGCCTGCTGAACGACTTTGCCGATAGCCCGATCGTGCGGTTCGAAGGCAATCGGAACCAGTGGTTCGGCGCGGTCGGACTTGCCTATACTTTCTGAAACGCCTTAACCTGTGTTATTTGCTTCCGTTTGATGCATCCAATTACACGGTCGGACGTATCTTAACCATGCATCGCTTTTCGGTGACTTTTTTGTCAGCGAGCGCGCGGTGTGTGTGTAAAGAGTGCTCCTGAATCGGCGGATCGGGTGGCTCGTTGCCATGCGATCCGCTGACGTAAAGGGAGACGGACGGCATGACTGACACCAACCAGCAGCTGATGGATGCGTTCGATGCGCGCGTCGAGCGGCGCAACGATCGACGCGAATTCTTCAAGGCTGCCTTTGGCGCCGCGGCAGTCGCAGGCGCTGGCGCCGCGGCCCTGTCGCTGGAATCGGTGGTCAACGCTCAGACCGCGCCGACCGAGCTCGAAGTGCTCAATTTCGCGCTGAATCTCGAATATCTCGAAGCGCAATTCTATCTCATCGCGCTCAATGGCCCCGATGGCGGGCTCTCCGCCGCGCTCAAGGCGAGCGGCGCGGGCGTCGCCGGCGGCACCACGCTCGGCGGCACCAAGGTCGATTTCAGCGGCGACACCGTGGTCGGCTCCTATGCCAAGGAAATTGCCGCGGACGAGCTGGCGCATGTCACCTTCCTGCGCAATCAGTTGGGCAGCTCGGCGGTCGGCATGCCGAATCTCGACATTCGCGGCGGCGTGGGTGGCCCGTTCAGCGCCGCGGCGACAGCCGCCGCTTTGCCTGGCGCGGCCACGTTCAGCCCCTATAGCTCGCCGGAGAATTTCCTGCTCGGCGCGTTCATCTTCGAAGATGTCGGCGTCACCGCCTATAAGGGTGCGGCACGCTACATCACCACGCCGACCTATATCGAGGCCGCGGCTGGGATCCTCGCGGTGGAGGCCTATCACGCGTCGATCATCCGCACCTCGCTGTACAGCAAGGGCATCCAGACCCCGTCCAAGCTGCTGATCGAAGCGACGCAGGGCATTTCCAACGCGCGCGATTCGCTCGACGGCGCACCAACGCTGAACGCGACATTGGGCATCGGCCCGGACGACGATCAGGGGGTTGGCACCGATCCGCTGACCGCCGGCGCATCGAACATCGCGCCGCTCAACGCCAACGGCCTGGCCTATAGCCGTACGCCCGGCCAAGTGCTCAACATCGTCTATCTCAACCGCGCCGCGGTCGCGATGGGCGGCTTCTTCCCCAACGGTGTCAACGGCACGATCAAGACGAGCGCAGCTTCCGGCTGATCGTTCGACTGATCCTTTCCGTTCACGACCGTCTATACAGGGAATTCGATATGATCGACCAGAACAACGCAGCCGAAATCCTCGCCGCCGTCGCCACCCGGCGCGAGGCGCGGCGCCACTTCCTCAAGGTCGCAGGCAGCGGCACGGCGGCCGTTGGCGGCCTGGCCCTGCTATCGGCCTGCGGCGGCGGCGATGACGACAGCAGCCCGACGCCGACGCCCAGCGCGACGGTCTCGCCCACCCCGACCTCGAGCACCGCGACGTTCGACCTCGACATCCTCAATTTCGCGCTCAATCTCGAATATCTCGAGGCGCAATTCTACACTTATGCAGTGACCGGCGCCGGTCTGCCGACGGCGCTGACGCAAGGCGGCGGCGGTGCTGCGCCGGGGACGGTCACCGGCGGGCAGGCGGTGGACTTTTCCGGCGATCCGCTGGTCGCCGCCTATGCTCGCGAGATCGCGGCGGACGAAGCGCAGCATGTCGCGTTCCTGCGCACCGTCATCGGCACCAGCGCGGTGGCCATGCCCAATATCAACATTTCGGGCGACGCTAACGGTGCGTTTACCGCAGCGGCGATCGCCGCCGGGGTGATTACGGCCGGGCAGACGTTCAATCCCTATTCGTCGCCGGAATTCTTCCTGCTCGGCGCGTTCATCTTCGAGGATGTCGGCGTCTCCGCTTACAAGGGCGCCGCGCCGTTGATCACCAGCAAGGACTATCTCGAGGCTGCCGCCGGCATCCTGGCGGCCGAGGCCTATCATGCCGGGCTGGTTCGCACGGTGCTGTACAACAAGGGCATCGTCACGCCCGCGCTGATCACCAACGCCAACAAGATCTCTGACGCGCGCGACAGCCTGGACGGCACCACCGGCACCGGCGCCGAACGCGATCAGGGCATCACGGTCAACGCCACGGCGACCTATGTCGGCGATGCCAATCTGGTGCCGGCCGACGGCAATGGCATCGCGTATAGCCGAACGCCATCGCAGGTGCTCAACATCGTCTATCTCAACACCGCGGCCAAGACCGCCGGCGCCTCGATGGGCGGCTTCTTCCCCAACGGGCTGAACGCCAATCTCGCCGCGTTCAAGACCAGCACCGCCAACGCCTGATCGCCGGCGCGATCGAGCTGCTAGCAGGACCGGGCGGCAACGCCCGGTCCTTTTTCGTTTGGCGTCATGCCGACAAAGGCATATGCCCGTCGCTTCCCCGGGGGGCTGCCGATCCGCAGCTGAGAGGAAGGCTGGAGCCTTCGACCCGCTGAACCTGATCCGGTTAACGCCGGCGGAGGGAGGGAGCGGTCTCCAAACCCGGAAACCGCGCTCGCTCCGTGCATATGGAGCGTATACGCATGGCCGACTTTCCCGCCCGCACCGAAATCGGCGTCACCACAGGCGCGATCCGCGGCAGCCGCAAGATCCACGTGCCCTCCGCCAATATCCCCGGCGCCGGCGTGGCGATGCGCGAGATCATGCTCGATCCCACCTGTCTCGAGCCGCCGCTTCGCGTCTACGACACGTCCGGCCCGTATACCGATCCCAACACGCTGATCGACATCAACGCCGGCCTGCACGAGCTGCGCCGCGACTGGATCCTCGCCCGCGGCGATGTCGAGGAATACGAACCCCGCGAGATCCGCCCCGAGGATAACGGCCAGCTCGGCCCCGATCGCTCCGGCGGCGTCCCGCAATATCCCGGCGCCGCCAAGCGTCCGCTCCGCGCCAAGGCCGGCCACAATGTCAGCCAGATGCACTATGCCCGCCGCGGCATCATCACGCCGGAAATGGAATATGTCGCGATCCGCGAGAATCTCGGCCGCGCCGCCGCCAAGGAGGCGCTGATCCGCGACGGCGAAAGCTTCGGCGCCAGCATCCCCGATTACGTCACGCCCGAATTCGTCCGCGACGAAATTGCGCGCGGCCGCGCGATCATCCCCAACAACGTCAACCACCCCGAATCTGAGCCGATGGCGATCGGCCGCAATTTCCTGGTCAAGATCAACGCCAATATCGGCAACTCCGCCGTTGCCTCCAACGTCGCCGCCGAAGTCGACAAGATGGTCTGGTCGATCCGCTGGGGCGCCGATACGGTGATGGACCTCAGCACTGGCCGCAACATCCATGACACGCGCGAATGGATCATCCGCAACTCCCCCGTCCCGATCGGCACCGTGCCGATCTACCAGGCGCTGGAAAAGGTCGGCGGCGTCGCCGAGGACCTGACCTGGGAAATCTTCCGCGACACGCTGATCGAGCAAGCCGAACAGGGCGTCGATTACTTCACCATCCACGCCGGCGTGCGCCTGGCCTATATCCCGATGACCGCCAAGCGAGTCACCGGAATCGTCAGCCGCGGCGGCTCGATCATGGCCAAATGGTGCCTCAGCCACCACCGCGAATCGTTCCTCTACGAGCGCTTCGACGAGATCACCGAGATCATGAAGGCCTATGACATCGCCTACAGCCTGGGCGATGGCCTGCGCCCCGGCAGCATCGCCGACGCCAATGACGAAGCGCAGTTCAGCGAGCTCTACACGCTCGGCGAACTCACCCACCGCGCCTGGAAGTCCGACGTACAGGTGATGATCGAAGGCCCCGGCCACGTGCCGATGCACAAGATCAAGGAGAATATGGACAAGCAGCTCGAAGTCTGCGGCGAAGCGCCCTTCTACACGTTGGGGCCGCTCACCACCGATATCGCGCCCGGCTATGATCACATCACCAGCGGCATCGGCGCGGCGATGATCGGCTGGTACGGCACGGCGATGCTCTGCTACGTCACCCCCAAGGAGCATCTCGGCCTCCCCGATCGCGATGACGTGAAAGTCGGCGTCGTCACCTACAAGCTCGCCGCCCACGCCGCCGATCTCGCCAAGGGCCACCCCGCCGCCAAGATGCGCGACGACGCACTGAGCCGCGCGCGCTTCGAATTCCGCTGGCGCGACCAGTTCAACCTGTCGCTCGATCCCGACACGGCGGAACAATATCACGACCAGACCCTCCCCGCAGAAGGCGCCAAGACCGCGCATTTCTGCTCGATGTGCGGGCCGAAGTTCTGCAGCATGAAGATCACGCAGGAAGTGCGGGATTTCGCGGGCAAACAAAATCAGGGCGTCGAAGGCTTCATCGCCGCCGGCCCGACCGGTGCGGAGACGGCGGCGGCGAGCAAGGCGGCGGCGATCGCCGGGATGGAAGAGATGAGCCGCGTGTTTAAGGAGACGGGGAGCCAGCTGTATATGGGCGCTGGCGGACGGGAGCATGACTAGTTGCCACACCTAAGATAGCACCGTGTCGGCGGGTTGACTTCGCACAGCTCCTCCTGCTTATTCATAGGTGGGGGAGCGATAATGGCGCTTATAAATCGACCAACACAGATTCATCAGCAGCTTGCCAAATTCTTCAACACTCTTCGTGAAGGGACTGCCCCTGAAAAATTCACACAGCAGTATCTTGTCGATATCGGATTTGGCGGCTCAAATTATCGGGTGTTGATCCCTCTTCTAAAAGAGATTGGCTTTCTCACCGCGGATGGAAGCCCGACCGAGCGCTATCGAAACTACTTGGACTCATCTCGATCGAGGCAGGTTTTAGGAGAGGCTTTACAAGAGGCGTATTCGGATCTTTTTACGATCACTAAAAATCCTACAAAGTCGGATCGTGACAAAATTACGGGCAAGTTTAAAAGCACGTTCAATCTATCCGATCTTCAGGCAGAGCGATGTGCAAATACATTCCTCGCGCTGACTGACTGAATTAGCCGATTTATCTAGCTCAGCAACCGGAACGACACCCGAGGGGGCAGTGCCGCCGCCGCCAATAGCGGCCACATCAGATGTCGAGAAGATCAACGCAGGGCGGATTATCGGTCTAAAATACGATATTGCAATCCACCTGCCGCCAACGAAAGACATTGAGGTTTATAACGCTATATTTAAATCACTTCGGGAGCACTTGGTTGACTAGCGCTGCCCTTAGAGATTTCATATTCAGAGGCATGCTCTTTGATGCCGAGGCGGAGCAATTTAGAAAAGCTGGTATCCGTATCGGGTTAGACCGTTCAGAGTCCGAAGAAGCTTTGCTTTTAGAAGCACTATCGCAATTTGGTATAAAACGTCGAAACGATGCGCTTGAGATGGCGCGCTTATACGCGGTGCTACACGCATTTGAGAACGAAATACGGCGCCTAGTGCGCGATACGTTTGATGAAAATGTCCAGGGATCTTGGTGGGACGGAGACACAATACCCAAAAGGATACGGGACAAAGCTGAATCTCGTAGAAAGACCGCATTGGATGATAGCTGGCTAGAAGGGGGCAAAGATGACAATTTGGAATATGTTGACTTTGGAGATTTATCGCAAATAGTAATAGCTAATTGGGACTTTTTTAAAGAGATCATACCTAGTCAGAGTTGGCTTAATCAAATAATGGTTGAACTAGAGAAAGCAAGAAACTTTGTAGCCCACAACCGAATGCTTTTGCCGAATGAGTTTCAGCGGATCTATATGTATATATCAGACTGGAACAAAACGGTAGGAATTTGAATATCAGTAAATGATATCGCACCTGCGCCACCTGCGTATCCCGCTCCCTTCACCCGATACAGGAGTCGCTGCTCCCACCCGATCCGCCGTGACCACCAACCCGACTGATCGCCGCCGAGCGGCTCCGGCCTACCGGTGCTCTTGAACGAATGGCGGCGGCGTTCCTCGATTTGGCGAAGGGATATCAACTAGCCAGCTGCCGCTAAAAATGGCGGTAGACGTCCATCGTGGCATGCAGGATGCGCTGGATAACGATGGTGCGGTCTTCAGCCACATAAAAGATCCGATGCCGCTGGCAGGCAAGCGAGCGGATCGCTGGCGCAACCGCCGGGTACTCTTCGCCGATCTCCGGATAGAGCAGAATCCTTCGAAATGCCTGCTCGATCGCGTCGAGATAGGCGATCGCGCGGTCCACGCCGAACCGCTCGACGCTATAATCCCGGATATCGGCCAGATCGGCTTCGGCCCGGCGGCTTAGCTTAAGCCGCATCGACGCTCCGGGTGCGCTCCCGCAGCCCGGCGCGCAATTCTTCGAGATACTCGAATGGCTCGCGCTCGCTCACCCCCGACGCCAGCCCTTCGTCGATCGCCGCCTGTAGCGCTTTGAGCTTCACAGCATATTCCTGGTCTCTTCGTACCAGATCGACGACATAGTCGCTGGGGCTGCCGTATCCCCCCTCGGCCACACGCGCATCGGCCCAGTGCTGCAGATCGTCGGAAAGTGAAACGGTCACCTGCGCCATCGATCGAATTTACGACATCGTACCGCATCGGACAAGCGGCGCGGCAACCGCTACTTGCGCAGTTCCTTCGATGCCAGATCGTCCACCCGCTGCTTGCCGTCCTTGATCCCGTCCCAATCGGCGCTGCCGAAGGCGTAGCGGCTCGAGGGTATGGCATCGCCGTCCATCGTCTGGTCGAGCATCTGATGCGTCGCACGCCGCACGCGCCGGGCATGCTGCTGCTTCCACGGCTTGTCGCTCGGCGCGGTCGTGTGCCCCACGAATGGGGAAGACTTGCGGCTCCTGCTCACCCCTCGTCCAAGCGCGCGTCAACCCAGTGCGGGAGGTTGTCGGAAAGTGAAACGGTCATCCGCGCCATCGTTGTAATTTACGATATCGCACCGAAACAACAAGCAGCGTGATCGTGTCGTACGATTGCACCGCCCAGTCTTTGATGGATGCGCAACCGCCACACCTCGCCAACAAAACGTCCAACAAACACCCACCCCCGCTGTCCTACACGCGCGCCATATGATCCAAACTGTCGGATGACCGACTCATCCGATCCCGCCGCCCGCGCCGCCGCCGATCCCTCGGCTGCCGCGCTCCCCGCCACCCCCCAATCCGGTGCCCCGCCGCCCGCGCGCGACGCGCACGGCTTCGATCCGAACGAGTTCGAATGGCGCCCGGTCGCGCGCCGCCCGCGGTCCGATGGCTGGACGTCCGAGGTGCAGCGCGCCTTCATCGATGCGCTGGCCGATACCGGCCTCGTCTCCGCAGCCGCGCAAGCGGTGAACATGTCGGTGCAGAGCTGCTATCGCCTGCGCCGCGCAGCCGGATCGGAGAGTTTCGCCGCGGCCTGGCACGCCGCGCTCGCCGCCGCGGCGGAGCGCGTGCTCGACATCGCCTTCGAGCGTGCGATCCAGGGCGAGGACGTGCCGGTGTTCAAGGATGGCCAGCGCGTCGGCTCGGTCACCCGCTATAACGATCGCATGGCGATGTTCATCATGCGCGCCTATCTGCCCGATCGCTTCCGCTTCGCGCATGACGATGTCCGCCGCGGGCACGAGCCGCTGCCGCGCCCCGAACCGACCGTCGCCGAAGCGGCGCACAAGCTCGCCCCGGTCACGCCGGCCGCGCCACAGCTGCTGACGCCGCCCGACATCATGGACGATTACATCGCCGGCGCGCGTGGCGTGGCCGAGGTCTATGCCGATTACCCGCTCGACACGCCCGAACCTTATGTCTGGCCGCGCCAGGACGAGACGCGCTGGGCGGCATCGGCGCCGCGCCAGACCGAGCCCGAAGCGCCTTCCGATGGTCCGCGCTGGCAAGACTATGTCGAGCCCAGCGGCCCGCCCAGCGACGCGGAATATGGCGATGTCGCTGACGACGACCTCGACGATGACGACCTGGACGACGACGCCCTCGATGATGCCGACCTCGATGCCGACAAGGACTGAACCGGCCCGGCGCGATCCGGCGTCGGCCGCCATTGGCCTAACCTTAGCCTAACTTTCGGCGGCTCGGCGTCGTTTGCCCTAACCTTAGCCTAACTTTCCGCCCCGCCGGGCAAAGCTCGCGGGGCCATGACCTGTGCCAAATCCATGCTATAGGTCGCGTGCGTACCTGTTCCCCTGCTCCCGCATCCCCGCCGCCCCACGCGGCCAGCACAGGAACCACTGCTTATGCTCCTTCTCGCCTTTCTTATCGGTATCGTCGCCGGCCTGCGCGCGATGACCGCGCCCGCCGCGGTCGCCTGGGCCGCACAGCTCGGCTGGATCTCGCTCGATGGCACCTGGCTGGCCTTTCTCGGCTATCGCTTCACGCCGTGGATCTTCACCGTCCTCGCGCTCGCCGAGCTGGTCACCGATCAATTGCCCTCCACGCCCAGCCGCAAGGTGCCGCCGCAATTTGCCGCGCGCGTGATCCTGGGCGGCCTGAGCGGCGCGGCGCTCGGCGCCAATGGTGGGGCGCTGGCGCTGGGCGCGGCGTTCGGCGTGGTCGGCGCGGTGTTCGGCACCTATGGCGGCGCCTGGGCGCGCGGCCGGCTGGCGGCGGCGTTCGGCAGCGATCGGCCGGCGGCGTTGCTAGAGGATCTCGTTGCGATCGGCGGCGCTTTCCTGATCGTCTCGGCGGCATGACCCGCACGTTCGATGCGATCGTCATCGGCGCGGGCCAGGCCGGCCCGTCGCTCGCCGGGCGGCTGGTCGCGGCGGGGCAGAAGGTCGCGCTGATCGAGCGCGACCGGATCGGCGGCACCTGCGTCAATACCGGCTGCACGCCGACCAAGGCGATGGTCGCCAGCGCCTATGCCGCGCACCTCGCGCGCCGCGCCGGCGACTATGGCGTCGGCACCGGCGCGGTGACGATTGATTTCCCCAGGATCGTGGCGCGCGCGCAAGCCATTGCCGGTGCCTCGCGCGGCCGCAACGAGACGTGGTTGGACGGGCTCGATGGGCTGACCGTGCTGCACGGCGATGCCACGCTCACCGGGCGCGACACTGTCACGGTGAATGGCGAAACGCTGCAGGCGCCGCGCATCTTCCTCAACGTCGGTGGGCGCGCCCACCGGCCGGACATGCCGGGGATCGGCGACGTCACGACACTCACCAATGTCGAGCTGCTCACGCTGGACACATTGCCCGAGCATCTCGTGGTGGTCGGCGGCAGCTATATCGGGCTTGAATTCGCGCAGATGTTTCGCCGCTTCGGGTCGCAGGTGACGATCGTCGAAATGGCGCCGCGGCTGATCGCGCGCGAAGATCCGGACGTGTCGCAAGCGATCCGCGAGATGCTCGAGGCGGAGGGCATCGCCGTGCGCACCGATGCGACATGCATCGCCTTCGCCAAGCGCGCCGACGGGATCGGCGTGCAGGTCGATTGCGCCGATGGCGCACCGGAAGTGGTCGGCAGCCACATGCTGCTGGCGACCGGGCGGCGGCCCAATACCGACGGGCTCGGGCTGGGGGCGGCGGGGGTCGCGACCGACAAGAAGGGCTATATCATCGTCGACGATATGCTCGCCACCAACGTCCCCGGCATCTGGGCGCTGGGCGATTGCAACGGCCGCGGTGCCTTCACGCACACCGCGTATAACGATTACGAGATCGTCGCCGCCAATCTGCTCGACGGCGGTGACCGTCGCCTGAGCCAGCGCGTGCCCGGCTATGCGCTGTACACCGATCCCCCACTCGGCCGCGTCGGCCTGACCGAAGCGCAGGCGCGCGAGCGCGGCCGGCCGCTGCTCGTCTCGACCCGCCCGATGGCGCGTGTCGCCCGCGCGATCGAGAAAGGCGAGACGGTCGGGCTGATGAAGCTGGTCGCCGATGCCGAGACGCGCCGCATCCTCGGCGCCGCGATCCTCGGCGTCGGCGGCGACGAGGCGATCCATGGTATCCTCGACATGATGAACGCGGATCAGCCGCTCGATGCGCTGCGCTGGGCGGTGCCGATCCATCCTACAGTCGCAGAATTGATCCCCACCTTGCTGGTCGATCTGAAACCGGAATGACGCCGTGCGCCCCTCAGCCTTGCTGCGAAATTCGCTCGAGATGCGCGTATTCCAGGTCGCTCAGCGTCGGTGCGGCGTCGGTACGATGCCAACGATAGATCGGCAGCGTGGTCGCCAGCGACGCGCACTGGGCCAGCACAATCGCGTCTCGCCCCAGCAGGCGCGGCACGGCAGGCCGGTGGCGACTGGCCAGCAGCTCCGGCATGGCCGCCACTGGCGTCAATCGCTCGAACTGCGGCGCACCGCCGCCACGGTCGAGCAGCAGCACCGCGCCGAGCGGCGCGCGCCGCACCCCGTGCGCCGCCGGCTGGATCGCGCGCGCACCGCCTATCGTCACACGCCAAAAATACCCTCCTGCGAGCCCGCTGCCGAGCGGCACGGGCCGGTCGCCATCGATCGCCAGCGTATCGTCCCCCACCATCGCCGCGCCGCGCGCTAGCAAGGCCGCAAGCATGGTGGATTTCCCGCTGCCCGTCGCCCCGCCGATCACCAGCGCGCGCGCCGCCCCGGGCAGCACCACCGCGGCGGCGTGCAGCACCAATCGCCGCCCCAGCCACAACCAGGCCGGCAATGCCGTGGCGATCAGCAACGCGGCGATATCGGCGTCGACCGCGCCTTGCAGCGGCGTCACCGCGATCGCCGACGGCGTGATGCGATAGGCGCCGACACCGGGCGGGGTGAACATCAGCGCGTCAGCGTCGTGCTGGTACAGCGGCGCGGTTGGCAGCGTCGGTGCGGGGGCGTTGAGCACGATGCGCAAATCGGCCGGCGCTGGGCCGTCCGGCAACGGCATCGCACCGGGCAAATCGAGCGCCGACTCGACCACATGATCATAGGCCAGAAAGCGCGCCATGCTTGACCTCCACTCCTCCCGCCGAGCGTTATCGACGCCGGGTGTCGGAATGGAAAGCGCCGTTACCGCCTGCCTAGCCGACCTCGTAGATGTTCACCTCGACCGTCTGCGGATGGCGGATGCCGACCGCGACGAACACGCGCTGCCGCAGCCAATCGTGCTTGGCCCCGGTGGGCGAGAAACGCGGCGTGGTGCGGAAATAATAGAGTGCAGGATCGAGATCCTTGCCGGCGGTCAGGCGGGCGATGATCGCCGGCGTGGCGACGCGTACGCCGGGATTGTCGATTTCGACCACCGTTCCGTCGCTTGCCTGCAGCGCATAGCGCGCATGGATTTCGGTCGTGCCGTCGGCGCCGATCGTCTGCCAGTCGCCCCCGCCGGGCAGCACGATGCCGCTCAACTTCGGGCCGGAGACGGTGCCGCCGGTGATCGGGATGAAGCGGCGACGGCCGGTCGGCACCGTGCCCAGCTCCACCGGAACGCCCAACGTCACGACCAGGCGGAAGACGAAGGTCAGCGCGGGCGCGTCGGCGGCGGCGGCGTGGGCAGGGGCGAAAAGGGCGGCAGCGGCAACAGCCGCGCTGGCCGAAGCGCGGACCAAGGCGCGGCGAGTGATCGGTGTGGTCATGCTCGCGATCCTTTACGTGGCGAAGAAGCTCGCCCGCATCCGCGCCCGGTCGGCCGGCGCTCCGGTGATGATCTCGAACGCGGACGCCGCCTGGTTGATCACCATCCCGCTGCCGTCCAGCGTACGACAGCCCTTAGCGCGGGCAACCCGCAGCAATTCGGTTTCGAGCGGGAAATAGACGATATCGGCAACCCAGTGGCGCGGCTCGATCCGCGCGGGGTCGATCGGCATGCCGGGATTGGCCGCGAGGCCAACCGGTGTCGCATTGACGATCCCATCGACCGTGTCGGTGGCGCGATCGTCGGCGTCACGCACGCCGACCCGCTCCGCCCCGAAGCGGTTGGCCAGCATCGTCACCAAGGCGTTTGCCCGGTCGCGGTCGATATCGCCGATGTCGAGCCGCTCCACCCCGAGCGACAGCAACGCGCTCGCCACCGCCGCGCCGGCGCCCCCGGCACCAAGCTGCAGCACGCGACGCATGGCCGCGCCGGCCAGCCCGTCGACGACGCTTTGGCGAAAGCCGGACATGTCCGTATTGTAGCCGATCAGCCGGCCGTCGCGGATCGCCACGGTGTTGACCGCGCCGACGATCTCGGCGCTGTCGTCGAGCGCGTCGAGCAACGCGATCACCTGTTGTTTGAACGGATAGGTGACGTTGAAGCCGACCAGCCCGGCGTCACGCAATTCGGTGACCATGGTGCCCAGCGCGTTATCGTTGAGCCCGCGCTGGGTGAAGTCATAGATATCGTAGCGCAGGGCGAGCCCCTGCGCTTGCGCCTCCTGCTCGTGCAGCCAGGGCGAGCGTGAGGCGAGAATGGCGCGACCGATCAGCCCCGAGCGCAGCATGTTCATGGTCGTCGGGGCGCCGCGCGCGTCGGCGCCCCCGTCCGGCGCATCAGAAATTGAACTTTACCCCGGCATAGAAGGATCGACCGATCGGATCGTACAACGCAACGTCGGTGCCGTTCTGCGAACTGGCCACGAATGGCAATCCCTTGTCGGTCAGGTTGTTGACGCCGGCGCGCAGTTCGAAGCGGTCGTTGATGCGGACGTTCGTAAACAGGTCGAACAGGGAATAAGCGGGCACGCCGACCTGCGCGGTGGCCGGGGTGAGCACGGTGCTCACGTCGGCGAGCGAATCCTGGAAGCGCCAGCGCAGGCCCAGGCCGAACGCGTCGGAGCGATAGCCGACCGTGGTCAAGCTCTTCCATTTCGGCGTGGCGCGCGGCGGGACCGAGCCGGTGCCGGCGCCGCCATTGCTGATCCCGGTATAATCGAGGAATGGCGTGCCGGGCAGCAACTGCACCTTGTAGCTGCGGGTCCAGCCCACCGCGGCATCCGCATATACTTTGCTGCCCTCGCTCAGAAACGCGGTCGGGAAGCCGATATGGGCCTGGAATTCGACGCCATCGGTGCGCAGTCCGCCCAAATTGAGGAACGGAGTCGAGACGTTGACGATCTGCCCGGTCGCGTCGCGCTGGATCAGCTGGCAATTGGCGTTGGTCGCGGCGTAAGTCGGGTTGGAGCCGTCGAGATTGAAGCATTTCGACAGCACGGTCAGGCCCGGTACCGGCGAGATCACGTTGTTGATCTTGATGTTGTAATAATCGATCGACAGCGAGAAATCCTGCAGGAAGCCCGTCGCAAACGGCGAATCCAGCACGAAGCCGAAATTGTAGGTGGTGGCCTTTTCCGGCGTCAGCGCGCGGTTACCGGCAATGATCTGGCCGGTGGCGGTGGTCGGGAACGTATAGCTGGAAATCGCCGCAGCAGGCACGCCCTGCGCGACGCAGAGTGTCGCGACCTGCGCGCCATTGGCGCCGGTGCGGGCGGTGGATCGTACGTCGCACGGATCGCCCAGGGAGCCCGGCGGCGTACCGATGACCAGCTGCGTGCCCGAGGCCGGCGCGAACAGTTCGCCGATGTTGGGCGCGCGCACCGCGCGTTGATAACTGCCGCGGAACAGCAGATCCTTGATCGGCCGCCAGCGCACATCGCCTTCATAGCTGGTGACGCTGCCGGTGGTCGAATAATCCGAGATGCGCGCCGCGCCGCCAATGCCCAGCTCCTGGAAGAACGGGCGGTCGGCGAGCAACGGAATGTCGAGCTGAATGGCGGCTTCCTTGAGCGCGATCTTGCCCGAAGCGGCTTGCGAGGCGATGATCGATTCCAGCCCCTGTGCGGCCAGATCGCTGTCCGGCACGAAATCATATGTGTTGCGGCGATAATCGGCGACGATGGCGACCTGCGCATCGCCCGCGCCAAGATCGAACAGCCGTCCGTTGATCTGCCCCTGGACCTGTGTCTGCGACACCTTCTCGCGCGAGAAGCCGCTCTTGGTGATGTAGGCGACGCACGCTGGCGACAGGCCGCGGGCATTAGCGTCCCCGAACGGATTATAGCCACCCGCGCACAGCGACTGGCCGCCGTCTGCCGCGTTGAGCAAGGTCTGCACGCGGCTCTTCACCACGGCGGAGCTGATCGTCTGGCTGTGGACCGATTGGTCATAGGCGGCGAATGCATCGAACGTCCAGCCGGAGGCAATCTCGCCGCGCAGACCGAACAGATATTGCTGTACGTCATATTGTTCGGCGAAACCCTTATAGGGCACGCCGACATAGCGGCCGTTGATCGTGAACGGCGCCGCGGCATTGGGCCGCGAAGCGAGGATGGTGCGCAGGTCGGTGGGGATGAACGGATTGGTCACCGGGACGGTATTGATCGCACCGAACTGCGTCAGGCTGCCGCCGCTTTCGGTCTGTACGTTGAGATCGACATACATGAACTGGCCGTAAGCGGTGAGTTTCGGCGCGATCTCGTAATCGGCTTTGAGGAACGCGGTCTTGCGCTCCAGCCCATTGTAGAAATCGATCTGCTGGCCGACCGGCATGCGCACATTGCCGGCGACCGTCAGATAGCCCTGGCCATTGGTCGGCCCGCGATAATTGACCGCGCCGGTCTGCACGAACAGCGAGCCATCATTGTTGAAACCGAGATTGAGCAACGGATTGCGCGTGCCGGTGACGCCATAGCCACCGAAGACGTTTTGCACGACCGCGGCGCTCGGCGCATTGGTCGCGCTGGGCACGTAGGTGCCGGTGCCGATGAACGACGACGGGGTCTTGTCGTAGAAGAAGTCGCGCGTGCTGCCATTGACCGGATCCTGCTTGGCATAGCTGAATGCCGCGATCACGTTGCCGCGGTCGCCGCCGAAGCTCGAGCCGAACGCCACCGACCCGTTGAAGCGATAGGCGTCGCCGCGCTCGCTGATCGTGTTCATCAGATCGACGCGCACGCCCTGCAACTTGCGCAATGTCTTGAAGTTGACCACGCCCGACATGGCGTCCGATCCGTAGACCGCCGAGGCGCCGCCGGTGATCACGTCGATACCCTCGATGATCGCATCCGGCAGGATGTTGATATCGACATTGCCGTTAATGTCGGAGGACGGCAGGCGGCGGCCATCGAGCAACACCAGGTTGCGGTTGGTGCCCAGCCCGTGAAGGTTGATCGAGGCGCGGCCGCCGGTGCCCTGGCCGCCGGTGCCGGCATTGCCGCCGGTGGTGAAACTGGGAAATTGGTTGAGCGCATCCTGCAGCGTTGCGGTGCCGGATTCCTTGATCGCGGTTTCGCCGACGCTGACGATCGGGCTGACCGACGTATTGTTGGGGCGCTGGATCAGCGATCCGGTGACGACGATGTCGGGGCCGCTCTCCTCTTCGACGGCGGCGCGGGTCGGCGCTTCGACGCTGTCGGTCTGGGCTGCGGCGGTCGATGCCTCGCCGGGAACGGTGATCTGGCCCGCGGTGGTTTCGGGCCCGGTGCTGCCCACTGCTTGTCCGGCGGCAGGCGTCGCGGCGAGCGTGACGGCAAGAATCGAAACGGACGCGGTTAATCCCAGGCGATTCGCATAATGGCGCATCATCATATCCTCCCCATGACCCGACATGCTTTGTGCCGGTGACGAAGCGAGGATTAGTGGTACGAACTAGTACCTGTCAACGATAATTGCGTCGGGTGCTGCCCGTGTTTGGCCGGCGATGACGATCAGTCGCGCTGCGTGATCCAGGCGAGAATGATGTCGGCCACCTGCCGCGCGCGGCGATCGATCGCTGCCGGGCTGGCCATGTCGATCCCGAAATTGTGGCTGAAGGTGAATTGGTTAGACACGTTGTAAAAGGCCAATGCGGTCATGTTCATATGGAGTTCGACTGGATCGATATCGCCGCGGAATGCGCCCTCGGCTTCGCCGCGGGCAATGATCGCGGCAAGCAGGTCGATGACGTCATGGTTATGCGCGCTTAGTCCGTCGATCTGCCGGAGATGCTCGGCGCGATGGATGTTCTCGTTCATCACCAACCGGACCAGTTCGGGATGTTCGGAATGATAGCGCACATCGTGCTCGATCAATCGGCGCAACGCCTCGCCCGCCGTGCCGGACACGATATCGACGGTGTTCTCGCTGGCGCGCACGCGGCGATAGGCACGCTCCAGCACGGCGCGATACAGCTCGTCCTTGCCGCCGAAATAATAATAGATTTTGCGTTTGGTCGATTTGCCGGCGATCTCGTCGATGCGCGCGCCAGCCAGGCCCTTTTCGACGAACTCGACGGTGGCGATGTCGATCAGCTCGTTGATCGCTTCCTCGCGGGTTTCGGCGCGGGAGCGACGAACGGGCTTCTCACCGGTGGGCACAAACATCTCCTGAACGGATCGGCCGTTATCGATAGGCGATCCCGTATCCCTGGTCGATGGGGCAACAAGCCGGCACGAAGATAAAAGGTACGAACTTGTTCGTGCTTCTTGCATTCCGATGGCGATGCGGCATGTTGGGCAGCAGAACGGCGCGATCGATGCCGTTAGCTATCGTGGGAGAGCTGCCGTGATCAGACTTGTCAAAATCGGGGCCATGGTTGCCGCATCCCTGTCGGTGGTCTCCCCAGCGAACGCCCAGCGTGCCCCGCGCCTCTATCCGGTGGCGGAAAAGCCGGCACTCGACGATCTGTTTCCGGTGGTGCCCGTCGCCTTTGCCGATGGCGTCACGGCGTATCGCGACATCGTCTACCAGACCAATCCCGGCTATCGGCCGCAGATCGTCGATGTCTATGTCCCGGCCACGCCCGGGCCGCACCCGCTGATCCTCTATATTCATGGCGGGGGCTGGCAGGGCGGGCATACGCGGCATTCCGGGGCGCTGGCCGACTTTCCCAAAGTGCTGGCGTCGCTCGCTGCCGAAGGCTTCACTGTCGCCAGCCTGGAATATCGCCTGTCGAGCGAGGCGCGCTTTCCGGCGCAGTTGCAGGATTCGAACGCCGCCCTGCGCTTCCTTCGGACGCATGCCGCCGACTATCGCATCGATCCGGCCCGCGTCGGCGTGTGGGGCGGATCGGCTGGCGGGCATCTGGCGGCGCTGACCGCGGTCACCTGCCGCAACACCGCGCTCGATCCGGCGGCGGCACAAGACGGCTGCGTGCAGGCCGCGGCGACCTGGTACGGGGTGTACGATTTCGCCGGCATGACCGCGACGCCCGATGGCAATGCCGCGGGCGCCAAGCTGCTCGGTTGCGCGGCGGCCTGTCCAACGGACCAGATCCGCGCGGTCAGCCCGGTGACCTATATCGACGCCAAGACGCCGCCCTTCCTGCTCATCCACGGCGACGACGATCAGGTCGTCCCGGTCGGACAATCGCATCTTGGCGAGCGCGCCTTGAAGAAAGCGGGTGTGTCGGTTCAGTCGATCTACCTGCCCGGCGTCGATCACAGTTTTATCGGCCGGGATGCGGCGACGACGCGCACGGCGACGTTGCGGGCGACCAATGCGACGTTCGACTTTTTCCACGACAAGCTCGGCGTGCCGCGCAAATGAGGCGGGTGCTGACTGCCGCGCTGGCGGCATTGCTGTGCACGGGCGCCCAGGCGCAGTCGCGCGCGATCGCCGTGGACGGCGGACGGATCGACGGAGTCGTGCTCGCCTCCGGCGTGTCGGCCTGGCTCGGCGTGCCGTTTGCCGCGCCGCCAGTACGCGACTTGCGCTGGAAAGCGCCGCGGTCAGTGACGCCATGGCGCGGCACGTTCCACGCCGATCGCTTCGCACCGGAATGCCTGCAGCCGCTGCGGGGATCGCGGCAGAACCATTATTTCGGCAATGAAGCGAGCAGTGAGGATTGCCTGTACCTTAACATCTGGGCGCCACGCGCGGCGCGCAAGGCGCCGGTGATCGTGTGGATCTATGGCGGCGGATTCACCATCGGTTCGGCCAGCATGGCCAATTATTCAGGAGCGCCGCTTGCCCGCGACGGCGTGGTGCGGGTCAATCTCGCCTATCGTGTCGGCCCGCTCGGCTTCTTTGCGCATCCGGAGCTCAGCCGTGAGTCCGGCAGCGGCTCGGGCAATTACGGGCTGATGGATCAGATCGCCGGGCTGCAATGGGTGCGCCGCAACATCGCCAAGTTTGGCGGCGATCCCGACAATGTCACGATCGTCGGCCAATCCGCAGGATCGATGTCGGTCGCGCTGCTGCAGATGAGCCCGGCGGCCAAGGGACTGTTTTATCGCGCGGTCGGCATGAGCGGCAGTCCGTTCGGCGCGATGCTCGGCCCGGTCCCGCTTGCCACCGCCGAGGCACAGGGGCTGGCGCTGCAAAAGGAGCTGGGCGCAGCATCGCTGGCGGCGCTCCGCGCGCTGCCGGGCGATACGATCACCGCGGCCACCACGCGTCGCGATGCGATCGTGCAGGACGGCCGCATCGTCTCCGGCACGGCCGAACAGGTGTTTGCCGCGCGCACGCAAAACGACGTGCCGATCCTGATCGGCTATACCAAGGATGAGAGCTTTCGCCCGCTCGGGGCCGTCGCCGACCGCGCCGCGCTGACGCGGGTGGTGCGCGATCGTTTCGGCGGGCGGGCGGATGCCATCCTGGCTGCTTATGCCGATACCGATGCACGCCGTGCCGCCGCCGACATCGCCCGCGACGCGACGGTCGGCTTCCAGATGGCCGAATGGGCGACGTTCCAGGCGCGCTATGGCCGGCAACCGGCTTATGCCTATCTGTTCACGCGTCGACAGCCTTATGCGCCGGGCGTGGTGTTCAGCGATCACGATCCGGCCACGGTCGGCGCCTATCATAGCGGCGACGTGCCCTATTGGCTGCGGACCCGCCAGTCGCTAGATCTGTTTCGCCGGACGCGCATGTGGGAGGCGGGCGACGTATCGCTCGAGCGCGAAATGGCCGACGCGTTGCTGGCCTTCGCGCGGGGCGGCATCCCAGCCAGCCCGGTCGTGGGGCGCTGGCCGATGTTCGATCCCGCGGCCCCGCGCCTCGTCTGGCTGGCGCCGGAAAGCCGCGCGATCGCGTGGCCGCACTTTGCCGACATGGCGCTGTTCCGGGGCGACACCGTGCCGCCACGACCGACGCCAGCGCGACCCCGCGACTGATGTGGCGCGCGATCGTCCTGATTGCGCTCGCGCTGCTGCCGGTCACCGCGGCGCGCGCGCAGACGGGGGATTGTGCCGCCGATACCGAGCTTGCTTATGTCTGTGGCCCGCAAAAGCCCGAGGATGTTCTAGCGCTTCCCGGCACGCGCTGGCTGATCGCCAGCGGGTTCGCCGATGGCGCCGGGCTCAAGCTGGTCGATACGCGCACCCGCGGCTTTACCACCTGGTTTACCGGCAGGCCCGATCAGCTTGCGCCTGCGCCCAGCGCGCGCGACTGTCCGGGCCCGGTCGACGCCAAAGTGTTCAACGCGCGCGGCCTGTCGTTGCGTCGGCTCGGGAAACACCGCTGGCGCCTGCTCGTGGTCAATCATGGTGGTCGCCAATCGATCGAATTGTTCGACATCGACACGCGCGGAGAGGTCCCGCGCCTGCGCTGGCGCGATTGCCTGGCGATGCCGGAGGGGCAGATCGGCAATAGCGTTGCCGGCTTTGCCGATGGCACGGTGCTGGTGACGGTGCTGACGCGGCCCGGCACGACGATCGCCGATTTCGTGCTCGGCCAAGTCACCGGCGCGGTGTGGCAATGGCGGCCGGGCGATGCCGGCTTTGTCGCGCTCCCCGGCACCGCACTGCCCGGCAATAACGGCTTGGAAATCGACCCCGATCAGCGCCATTTCTATGTCGTCGCGTTCGGCTGGCATGCGGTGGTGGTGTTCGATCGCCGCGACACCAACCGTCCGGTCGCCCGCATCGACGCGCCCGATTTCATGCCCGACAATATCCATTGGTCCGGCAAGCGCCTGTTGCTGGCCGGCATGGTGCTCGACGAGCCGGCGTGCGGCGGGCGCCGCCGGGTGATCGCGGGGGTCGCCGATCCGATGCTCTGCCATCGCGGCTGGGTGGTGGGCGAGCTGAAGCATGGCCGAGTCACGACGCTGGCCCGAGGTTTACCGCAGCCCGGCTTCAACGGCGTCTCCGCCGCGGCGATTGCGGGCGGCACATTATGGCTCGGCTCGTTCCAATCGGGGCGGCTGGCCGTGCTGCGCGACTGGCAGGACGGCCGCAGCCGGGGGCAGCCCAGCCGCCGCACTTATTGTTGCGCGCCATAGCGTTCCGGTCGATAGCCCGTGCCAATGACGATTGGGAGAGCGGCATGACGGACGATCCACGCGAGATCATCGATCGCGAGCCGATGTCGCGCTTCCAATGGGGCGTGGTGGCGATCATGGTCGGGCTCAACGCGCTCGACGGGTTCGACGTGCTGTCGATCAGCTTCGCCTCGCCCGGCATCGTGCGCGCCTGGGGGATCGACCGCGCGGCGCTTGGGTTGGTGCTGTCGATGGAATTGATCGGC
Source organism: Parasphingomonas puruogangriensis (assembly GCF_036663635.1). Lineage (NCBI taxonomy): Bacteria > Pseudomonadati > Pseudomonadota > Alphaproteobacteria > Sphingomonadales > Sphingomonadaceae > Parasphingomonas > Parasphingomonas puruogangriensis. Next base: position 243,465 of record NZ_JAXOJI010000005.1, read on the forward strand.
ATGGCGGTCGGATCGATCGTGCTCGGCGGGGTGGCCGACCGGCTGGGGCGGCGCACCACAATCCTCGGCTGCCTGGTGGTGATGGCGGCGGGCATGTTCGCCGCCTCGACCGCGCAGGATGTGGTCATGCTGTCGGTATGGCGCGTGCTCACCGGGCTCGGCATTGGCGGCATGCTGGCGACAACCAATGCGGCCGTATCGGAAGCGTCGAACGCGGCGCGGCGCAATCTGGCGGTGGTGCTGATGGCGGCGGGCTATCCGCTCGGGGCGATCATCGGCGGGTCGATCTCATCGGCGCTGCTGCAGCATTTCGACTGGCCGATCGTGTTCCAGTTTGGCGCCGTGCTCACCTTGTGCTTCATTCCGCTGGTGCTGTGGCGTGCGCCCGAATCGATCGCGTTCGAAATGCAGCGTCGCGGGCCGAACACGCTGGAGGCGATCAACCGCACGCTGGCGCGGATGGGCCATCGCACGATCCACGCGCTGCCACCGGAACGCGCCGCCGGCGCCCGGCTGCCGCTTGCCGCCTTGTTCTCCCCGGCGTTGCTGCGCATCACCTTGCTCATCACTCTGGCCTATACGGCACAGCTGATGACCTTCTATTTCCTGCTCAAATGGATTCCCAAGATCGTCGTCGACATGGGCTTCGATCCCAGTTCCGCGGGCACGATCCTGGTGTTCGCCAATTGCGGTGGGCTGGTCGGTTCGCTGGTGCTCGGTTTCCTGACCGCCAAGATCGACGTGCGCACGCTGACGATCGCGATGATGGCGGTGTCGGCGGTGATGGTGGCCTGGTTCGGCCGGGGGCAGGGCAGCTATGCCGAACTGGCGGCGATCGCGGCGCTGACCGGTTTCTTCACCAATGGGGGGATTGTCGGCCTGTATGCATTGCTCGCGCGCTCCTTCCCGACCGAGGTGCGCGCCACCGCGACCGGCTTTGCCATCGGCGTCGGGCGCGGCGGTTCGGCGCTGGCGCCGGCCTTGGCGGGCTTTCTCTTTGCCGCGGGCTATGGCTTGCAGATCGTCGCGGTGCTGATGGCATCGGGGTCGGTGATCGCCTTGCTGGCGCTGCTTGCCCTGCGCAGCGGACGGGAAAGTCGCGGTTAGCGAGGGGGCGCCCGGATTGCGAACAGATCATGCGCGTACCGACAAGAATGATCGCGCCGCGCTGGTAAGCTGATCGGCCACTACCCCGGGGGATGGTGAACGATCATGAGCAGCGACGGGCCAACGGCTGTTGGGCTCTCGGCCGACACCGGCGGCAAGGGCGTATTCCTGCCAATATTGATGGCGCCGCGCTTGGTCGGTGCACCCAGCACGCTGGCGCAGTCCGACCGCGCCTGTGGGGCCATAAAATCACTGGCCACGGCTACGTGGACTTGCCCGGCGGGCGAAAGATATCGATGTTCGCGCTGCGGGGTAGCCGGTTGGCATGCCGGGCCACGCACGGACTGGGCATCGACAGTCGAACGCGCGCGATCAGGTTGGGGTGCATGGCTGGATAGTGGTGCACCCGACTGGATTCGAACCAGTGGCCTCTGCCTTCGGAGGGCGCAAGATATTGGCGCCCATCGTTCGCTGAAGTGTGGCTTTGCACTGCAAAATCATATACATAGATATAGGTCGCACGCTGGCGTTCGCCGACGTGCGCGGGTGCTTATTTGACGAATATTTGACGGTTTGCGAGGTTGGTGTGGCACAGACGCTAAAGGAAGCGCCGCTGACGACGCGTAGCGCGCGGATAAAGCTGGAGCCCGGAGTGCATTGGCGGGGAATAGATCCCGACACTCACCTCGGATATCGAAAAGGGAAACGGGGTGGTCGCTGGCTAGCCCGATGGTATTCAGGGAATGGAAAATATGCCCAGGTAACATTAGGCACGGCTGACGATGTTATCGGGGATGGAACGCTTTCGTTCGAGGCAGCGGTGGTGGCGGCAAAAGTCGCGGTTGCGAACGCCCGTCGCGAAGCGGCTGCTGCCGCAACGGGTCCAGTAATAACTGTCGGACTTGCCATAGAGGAGTACATCAAGCGTCGTGATGCCCGTGCAACCGCGCGGGCAGGAAGGCCTACACGCTCGGATGCATCAAGCCGACTTCGCTTGCACGTCCTAAGCAATGCTAAACTAGCGGCAACGCAGCTATCGCAGCTTAAAGAAAGCGAGCTCGAGAGCTGGCGGTCCTCGTTGGTTGGAAAGATCGCAACGAGGAAACGTTTGTCGAGCGATTTTCGCGCCGCTTTGAACGCGGCTGCGATCGCGTCACACCGCTCCCTGCCGGCCGATATTGCCTCGACGATCGCGAGAGGGCTTCGACCAACAGAGATCGAAAACGCGACGCCGATTGAGCCAGTGGCGAGAGAAAATCAGATACTCACAGATCAGCAAGTTCGCGCAATCGTGAGTGCCGCGGGCAGAGTCGATGCCGATCAATCTTGGGACGGAGATTTAACGCGGATGATCCTGGTGCTCGCCTCGACTGGCGCACGGTTTTCGCAGGTAGCTCGGTTGCGAGTGGCAGATGTGCAAGCTTCGCGGCTTTTAATGCCGGCCAGTCGGAAAGGGCGGAGTCGTGAAGATACGAGAACGCCTGTTCCCGTCAGCAAGGATTTGATCGAAGCTCTTCGGCCGATTGTTCTTGGGCGGGCATCCGATGCAATGCTACTTGAGCGATGGTTTCACGTGCCCAAGGGGCGTGGCAAATGGGAACGAGATCGACGCGGCGCATGGCGCGCAGCTTTCGAAATCACAAAAGTTTTTCACGCGGTCACAGCCATCGCCGGACTGCCTGGCGTAACGGCATATGCCCTGCGACACTCATCGATCGTTCGAGGTTTGCGAGCCGGGCTGCCGATACGGCTCGTGGCGAGTTTACATGACACGTCGACTCCTATGATCGAGCGATTTTATAGTCGGTATATTGCGGATGGGTTGGAAGACCTGGCTGCCGGCGCGGTGGTGTCGTTCGCCGATGACTCGCAAATTCTGGATGAAAAGCGCTAGCGAGTTTTTTAAGAATTCCCGCGAGTTTTTTCAGATAAACGTGAGAACGACCGCGGCATCGGTCGCGAGTTGCGGCCCATCGCCGCCGCGAAGAGCTATTGGCTGGCTTCGGCCGTTGTCGATCAGCTGATATGCATGTGTTTGGTGGCGCGCGGCCACCACCCAGTGGCTCCCGTCCCGGTGGGCGGCGATTACGGCAAAGGCCTTACCGTGCGCCCAGAGGGATCCGTAACGCTGCGAAAAGGACATGCGCTGCCGGTGCCCGATCAGTTCGATTGAAATGTCCAGGTCGATGCGCTCCGCGAAAATTCGGCAAAGATCGCGGATCTGGAACTGATCAATTCCGCCGATGGCTGAGTTGCTTTTTAATACACGAATATCGATACCGGGGACGCGGGCCAGGCATTCCACCCCTTCGTCGTAGAAGGCAGCGTCCTCTTCGCGCAGCAGAATATGTTTCGCCGTGTGCTGGATATACCGGAAGGCGTTTAGGGCAGCATAGAAGCCGCACAAGCCGTCATGCTGCCCCTGCTTGAAGTAGCGCATCGCTAGCTCGAGACCTTGCACCAGATGGCGGTACGAGCGGTCCTGCTGGTCAATATTCCGACGCCAGCATGATCGTCAGCACTCTGGTCGTAACCGCCGAGTTGGCGGAGTCAGGCGAGCCGTGTTCCAGATCGTTGTCGTAATAGTCGATCTTCCAGAAAACCCGTTCCCCGGCATAGAGGAACGCGCCCATATCATGTTCGCCGTGCGGATCGTTATCGGCGTTAAAATCGTCAAACTCACGGATTGTGCGCGTGATCTCGACGAGGGCGTCTGAACCCAGGGCCTTGATGCCCGGCGTAACCGCGGCCATGCCGCCAGCGCCTCGCTTTCGAAATGCGTCATTAAGCGCACAGATAGCAGCCACACGTGCGTGCGTTTTCCACATGCGCGCTGGGCGCACCTCTCCCGTGTCGTCAGTCATGTCGTTTTCTCCGATTGGTGTGGGGTTAGATCAGGGCGATGAGCTTCCGCTGGGCATCGCGATTGCCCTCGATGTAGCGCTGGGTCGTAGCGAGGTCGCGGTGTCCGACCAGCTCTTGTAAATCGCGAAGTGAACCGCCGGTTTTAGCGAGCATGCGGGCCGATCGCGTAATGAAGGTGCGCCGGCCGGAGTGGGATGAGCAACCGTCGAGGCCGAGCTCGGCATAGTTGGCAGCGAACCAATTCACGATGCTGCGACCGGTCATGTGCCCGCCGCGCTCAGATGCGATTACCGGGCCATCGCGTGGCCGTCCTTGGTCGATGCGATGGCACCGAAGGGCAGCGAGCAGATCGGCATGTACCGGGATGCGTCGGGGCGATCCGCCCTTGGTGATATCGCCTGACACGAACAACACCGGTGCAAGTTGTCCGTTGGGACGGAGCACCATTGACCAGGTGAGGCCGGCAATCTCGCAGGCCCTAAGTCCGGCTTTGAAGCTGAGCATTATGATGACGCGGTTACGCGTCGCGTGCCGGAGATCGCTAACGTGGTCGAGCAAGCGACGCACGTCGGCGATCTCCAGCACCCGGGCGGGCTGGGCCATTTCGATCTCCAATTTCAGGGGCAGCACGCGGCCGCACTGTGTTAGTATACTAGCGCACGTTAGCCAGAAAGTCAAAGGCAGCCGGATAAAGGCGTGACCTGCCGCTGCAGTTCACGCCTGTTTATACCGAGGAGGTGCGGGTTGTCGCGACGTCCTATTGGATCGTCGAAGGTTCGTTCTCAGCGTCGATGCCAGAAGCATCGCCAGGCTCGTCTGCATCGCCGTCGTCCTCCGGCGGAGGCGTGAATTCCGCACGTGAACAACGCCGAGCGGATGCCAGGGTGGTCCCTGTAGCATCGGACAAGAAGCTGTCTTGATCAGCTTCTCCGATATTCAGCTCAATAGCAGCGCCGGTGCCAATGATTTGCAGCCGAGTACCGGATAGTTTCCAGGACCCGGCGGGGCCGGTTGCATCGAGGTAGCGATGACTGCGCGCGAACTCATAAAAGGGGCCACTGAGGCACGCATCCGATCCCTGCTGCGCACCGACCCATCGACCAATCAGCCAGCCATCTTTGACCGTCGCCACTAGGCGGTTGCGATCCGTCTCTGCGGCTTGGTCGGCAGCTTTGCCTTTCGCCTCGTTGATCATGCTAACTTCAAGGCGCTCTGCGAATCCCCCGAGTTCAGCCGCGACGACGAATGTGTCAGGATCTTGCGCTGAAGGTACGATGGTAAAATCGAAGCCCGTTCGTTCGACGATTTCCCCGAACGGACCATCAATCTTGATGTTGGCGTGGCAGGACGCCTTGCTTACAACCTTGTCGTATGTTTCTAGCGTCGCGTCCGCGAAAGCGATCGTGTAGCCCTTGGCCGCGCCGTCCTGAGATATCACCAGCTTTCGCAGCAATTGTTCGACGTCGGGCGCGATGCAGACCTTTGCATCACCTGCCCTGAGCAACTCGACGGTTTTTGTCTCGGAGGTGCCTCCGCACGATACGAGTAGGGCTGAGAAACTGGCGAGCGCCAGCGTTGGACGGTTCATACAATTCTCCCTTTATTGCGCAGTTGCCGTCGGTGCCGGCAGACCGTCCGCTCGAATGAGCAGACGTAATAGTTAGCGCGGAACGCAGGCGCGGAGCCGATTCATGGCACGCGCGCTGTGTGTCAGGTCAAAGTTCTGGATTATTGTCGCATCGGCATTCATGAATCCAAGCCGATCAAACTTACTGAAGCTTGTAAGCACCTGCGCGCCGTTCAGTTTGGCGTTGAACACGCGTTGGCCACCCCGATTGACCCCAATTAGGAACTTGTTCGAGCCCCATTCGCGGTTCGGATCGCTGAGCCCAACGCCTGGAATAACGTTGATCAGGATGATTTCGAGGTAAGTCGTATCAGCCGTTCGGTAGCTCGTAAGGTCCTTATTCCAAAACCCCACATGCGCCTGGTTGCGGCGGCGATCATAGCCAACCAACAGGACGCCTCGTTCGTTTTCGGCAGATGCGTAACAATAGCCCGGCGTCCGGAAGTATTTCCATTCTGGGCTATCTTGGAAAACGTCGAAGTTTTGCTCCATCGGATCGTCGATAAAACCGTCAAAGCCGCCTGTTTGTGCGGGCAAGGCGGAGGCGGCGGCAGTTATCGCCGCGCAGCCAAGCGCCATGCGGGAAAGTGTTTTGTAAAATTTCACGGAGGTCCCCTGTTTGAGGGGCGGATCGGGCTTCTGCCTCGCGCCGCCCGTATGTCCACTCGGGGCGACGGCCGAAGCCGGATGTTCGAAACTCGCTACGCACGAGCGCATGCGCCTTTACCGGCGAACCGGCTGGACATGCGCGCATGCCACCCGGCCCCGATAAAAATCGCGACCGAGAAGGCGTAGAGAGGTTTCGAAGCCCCACACTGCAGCTTTTTTGCAGCGCGTCGTTATGGTACGACGTTATGGAACTTTCGGCAAGGTGGCCCGCCCCGGACAGCAATTGCCGAGTGTACGACCCACATTGCTATGCCATTGGTCTCGCATTATTTTTTGTTTTGATGACCGCTTGCTGTCGTTCGTGTTGGTAATATTGAAACAAGTGCGCAAAGAAGGGCATTCGCGTGATCGATAGCTAGGGGGCAGCGGTGGGGATTGGTAAATTCAGGGTTGGGGCGGTAGCGCTCGCCGCGTTTCATTCGGTCAGCGCTTCGGCGCAAGATACGCTCGCGGATCCTGCTGGCTCGGGCGTATTGGTGTCAGCGGTCGGCTGGCTGCAGGGCACATTGCTCGGTACGATAGCAACGGTCGTCGCGGTCATCGCGATAGCCAGCGTCGGGTTTATGATGCTGACCGGTCGGATTAACTGGCGCTACGGCGTAACCGTGATCGTCGGTTGCTTTATCGTATTCGGTGCCGCGAGCATCGTTGCAGGAATCCAAACAACCGCCTCATTGGGCAACTGACGCAATGAACGGCCTAGATCGCGATCCCCTTTTCGTGGCGTTAACGCGTCCACAGATGTTTGCCGGTGTCACATACAGCTATTTCGTGATTAACGCGATCGTAGCCACCGAACTGTTCCTCATATTCCATTCGATCTGGGTGTTGGTCGTGGCGATCATCGTCCATGTTGCAGGCGTGCTCGCATGCCTGCGCGAGCCCCGCATCTTTGATTTGTGGCTAACGCGCGTGTCCAAGACCCCACGGGTGCGCAACCATGCGATCTGGCGATGCAACTCCTACCGCCCTTAAGCGCCGATCCGCAGGCGATCACGCGGGAGAAAGCGGCTGGACATCACCTGCCTTATGGCAGGCACGTCGACGACTACACGATCGAAACGCGCGACGGACTGCTGCTCCAGTTCATCCATCTACGCGGTCTGTTGTTCGAGACAGCCGACAGCGACGAGATCAACTATCGTAAGGGCCTGCGCGATGCGATGCTGCAGGCGATCGGCTCATCGCGGTTTGCTCTTTATCATCATGTCGTTCGGCGACGTGTAGACGTCGAATTGAAGGCAACGTTCCCAGATCCCTTTTCAGGAGAGCTAGACGCGACCTGGCGAGCGAAGCTCGCGGCGAAACAGCTGTACGTCAACGACCTGTTCCTTACCCTAGTGCGCCGACCGTTACAGGGCCGGGTCGGCGTTGCCGATAGGGTGCGTGGCTTATTCGAACGGGCGGGTCATGGGCCGGCCTTAGCTTCGGCTCATGAGGTGCGACAGCTCGATCAGGCGCGTGATGCATTGCTCGCGCAGCTCGGTAGCTATCAGCCACGCTTGCTCGGCGCCTACGACACGGCGGCAGGCGCCTGCTCTGAACCGCTCGAGTTTCTTTCCTCGCTTTATCATGGCGAGATGCGCCCCGTGCTGATGCCGCTGCAGGATCTCGGCGCCTACCTGCCGTACAAGCGCGTCAGTTTCGGACAGGAGACTGTCGAACTGGGTGCGGCGGGCGCGAGCCCGCGCGAGTTCGTTGGACTGGTATCGATCAAGGATTATCCCGCGCAGACGGCGCCGGGCATGCTGGACGAACTATTGCGGCTGCCATTTGAGCTGACCGTGTCGCAATCGTTCGGCTTTGTTGATCGCGCGGCGGCGTTGGGCCGTATGAATCTGGCGGTAAGACGGATGCGCTCGACCGAGGATGAGGCACTCAGCCTGCGTGGCGAACTGTCGACGGCCAAGGACGAAGTTGCAGCCGGGCGCGCCGGCTATGGCGAGCATCACATGACTGTCGCAGTGCGCGCCAGCACGCTGGCGGAAGTCGACGAAGGTGTCGCGGAGGTGCTGGCTTCGCTGGCCGATCTCGGCATCATCGGGGTGCGAGAGGATTTGGCGCTGGAGCCCGCCTTCTGGGCGCAGTTCCCTGGAAACTTTAAATATATCGCGCGGCGTGGGATGATCTCGACAAGCAATTTTTCAGGGTTTGCCAGCAGCCACAATTTTCCGATCGGGCGCGCGGAAGGCAATCATTGGGGCGAGGCGGTCACCTTGCTCGAGACGACCGCCGCGGGGCCTTATTATTTCAACTTCCATCACGGCGACCTGGGCAATTTCACGATTATCGGACCATCGGGGTCGGGCAAGACGGTGGTGCTCAACTTCCTGCTCGCCCAAGCACGAAAATTTGCTCCAAGAATCATATTCTTCGATAAGGATCGCGGTGCGGAACTGTTCATCCGCGCGATCGGAGGGCGCTACGACCTGTTGCGCCCCGGCACACCCGCAGGGCTCAATCCGCTACAGATCGAGGACACTCCCGCTAACCGACAATTCTTGATCGACTGGGTGGCACAGCTCGTGGGTGGCGCAGACGTCGATGAGGTGGCCCGGATCAAAGATGCGATCGACGCAAACTTCGCTCAGCCGATCGAGCATCGCCGCTTGCGCCACCTGGCCGAACTGTTCCGCGGCGGGCATCGCCCGCATGCCGCCGATCTGTGGGCGCGCCTCCGCCCGTGGGCGCTAGACGGCGAGCGCGCCTGGTTGTTCGACAATGTCCAAGATCTGACTGATCTAACGGCCGATGCGGTAGGGTTCGACATGACCGCTATTCTCGACGATCCAGCGCTGCGCACACCCGCCATGATGTATCTGTTCCACCGCGTGGAAGAGCGATTGGACGGTACAGCGGCGATCATCGTCGTGGACGAGGGCTGGAAAGCGCTAGACGACGAGGTGTTTGTACGGCGGATCAAGGATTGGGAAAAGACCATCCGCAAGCGCAATGGTATTGTCGGCTTCGCCACGCAGAGCGCGCAGGATGCGTTGGAAAGCAAGATCGCCAGCGCGATTATCGAGCAGGCTGCGACGCAAATTTTCATGACCAATCCCAAGGCGCGTGCGTCCGATTATATTGACGGGTTCGGGCTGACGGCTCACGAATACGAATTGGTTCGCACGCTGCCAGACGATGCGCATTGCTTTCTGATCAAGCACGGCACCGATAGCGTGGTGGCACGCCTCGATCTGTCCGGCGAGCGCGACATATTGACGATCCTATCAGGCCGTGAGCGCTCGGTCCGATTGCTCGATGAAATCCGGCAGACCAGCGGCGACGATCCGGCTGATTGGCTCCCGCAACTGCTGGAGCGCGTGTGATGGCGTGTCCGGCGATCCTCCCCGGCGATGCGTTCCTCAGCGGGCTGCTGAACTATGTCGATTGCCAGGCCCAGATGATTGGCCAGAATGGCTATCAGGCGCTGGCCATGCCGGGATCACCGGTCGCCATGATGCTGACCGCGCTTCTGACAATCTTCATTGCTTTGTTCGGCTATCGTTTGCTGTTGGGCCATGTGCCCGAGCTGCGCGACGGCGTGATAGCGGTAGTGAAAATCGGCATCGTTCTTGTCCTGGCGACTAGCTGGCCAGCGTTTCGCACATTGGCTTATGACGTGACGATGCACGCGCCAGCGGAACTGGCGACCAGCATCGGCAGTAGTGCAGCGCTGCCGGGCGCTGGAGGCGGGCTGGTCGCGCGGTTGCAGCGGATCGATAACGGGTTTGCCGAGCTTATCGTGCTGGGCACAGGACGACCGGATGGCAGCGATGCTATGAGTGAGGAGCCTACGCCTCGCACTGCCGCGCAACAGCAACAACAGATGCAGCGCCTGCAACAGCTGTCCGGGCGACTTGCCTGGAACCCGGAGAAAGACGCGAGCCGCGTAGCCTCCGCGCGGACCGTATACCTGACGGCGACGATCACAGCGTTCGCCAGTGTGCGGCTGATTGCAGGACTGTTGCTTGCTCTCGGGCCGTTGTTCGCGCTGTTTCTGCTTTTCGATGCCACGCGTGGGCTGTTCGAGGGGTGGGTGCGTGGGCTGGCGGGCGCGGCACTAGGGGCAGTATCGACGGCAATACTGCTAGGCGTGCAACTAGCGATGATGGAGCCTTGGCTGGCGACTGTGCTCGCCGAACGCCGCGCCGATGTGCCAACACCGAGCGTGCCTGTGGAAGGCCTGGTGATAGCATTGGTATTTGCGCTGACAATGTTGGCCGCCTTGATCGCCACCGCCAAAGTGGCAGCGGGCTTCCGTCTACCAGAGGCGTGGCGTTTACTACCGAGTAGGTTAGCGGGGACGGTCGATGGGGCATCGTCAGCTACCTATCCGATCGCGACCGGGGATCGAGCTGTGGTCGATCAACGCTCACGTGCTCTGGCCGTTGCGGATGCCGTTGCCGCGACGCAGCGGCGCGAGCTTATGCCGGTCGCCGGATTGGGCTCTGCGGGGGGCGCTCGTACACACGGCATCTTTCAAGCGGTGTCGCGTGATCGCACCGTCGCGGCGATAGTCCCCCTCGGACAGAGTTATCGTCGGCGGACCGGCACTCGCGTATCCGCGGGCGCTTCGCGGCGGGATAGGAAATCATGAAGCAGCAGCAACGCGAAGCGCTCGACGCATATTATAGCGAGGGCGAGAGCTGGGCGGCAGATCGCAATGCCGAGCTCCGCGGATCGCGGCGAAGTGCGTGGATCATCGCAGCAATTGCCGTCGTTATAGCGTTGTTCGAGGCGATCGCGTTGATCGTCCTTCTGCCTCTCAAAACCGTTGTGCCCTATACCTTGCTTGTGGATCGCCACACCGGCTTCGTTGAGGCGCTCAAACCTCTGGATGGGGCGAAGATCGCGCCCGACACGGCACTGACCCAGTCGTTCTTGGTTCAATATGTCATCGCCCGCGAGAGCTTCGACGCTGACGCGCTGCAGGCCAACTATCGTAAGGCAAGCCTGTGGTCAGCGGACCGGGCCAAGGCCGACTATGTTGCCAGCGTACAGGCATCTAACCCGGACAGCCCGCTTGCTCGCTTGCCTCGCAGCACGGTGATCGAGACGCGGGTTAAAAGCATCTCGCCATTGGGCGGCAACAGTGCACTGGTTCGCTTCGAAACGCAGCGGCGCGATGCTGGCGGTCGCGCGTTGCCGTGGCAGCCTTGGGTTGCTGTCGTGCGTTATCGGTTCTCGGGCGAGCCGATGCAGCGCGACGACCGCTTCTTGAATCCGCTGGGCTTTCAGGTTCTGCGCTATCGCCGAGATGCAGAGGCGCTGCCCATTGCCGAACCCATCCTACTTACACCGTCCGCGGAACCAACACCTTCATTCCCGAGATTACCAGGTTCACGACCGGTGCCGGTACAGCCACTACCGGCGGCTCAACCTTGACGCCGCGGCGCGCTCTGCTCGGCCTGGTGCTCTCTAGCGTAGCCGCGATCGATGGCGCGACAGCGCAACTGCGCCCGGTTGCGGGGCCGGGTGATCCGAGGATCCAGAGCGTGCCCTACGACGCTAATCAGGTCGTGCAATTGCAGGTTGCCAGTGGATTCCAGCTGTCGGTAGAATTTGGCCCCGACGAGCGTATCGAAAATGTCGCTGTGGGCGATAGCGCCGCTTGGCAGGTGACGCCCAACAAGCGTGGCGATCACCTGTTTGTGAAACCGGTCGCGGCTGGCGTCACAACCAACCTGACTGTTATCACCGACGCACGAAGCTATAATTTCGAACTGTCCCCGCTTTACGGCGCGATGGGCAACACGGCCTATACGGTGCGATTCACATACCCCGAGACGGCGCTCGCAACGCTCCAGGCGATGCCCCCATCTATACCCGCCCTCGAGGATGGGCTCTACAAGCTGCGTGGTGCCAAAGCTCTGCTGCCTGAGGCGATCAGCGATGACGGCACCAAAACCTTTATCGAGTTTCCAGCCGATCGGCCGCTTCCGGCGATATTTGCCTATGACGAGCATGGGCGCGAAGTGCTGGTAGAGGGGGCGATGCGTGCGGGCCAATATGTCATCGATGGCGTGAAGCCGAAACTGCTGTTCCGTATCGACAAGCGTACCGCTACCGCAACGCGGGTGCTGGATCGCAAATGATGGTTGCGCGCAGCTCTTCCGCCGTGGGCCCCAGGGGAGACGATCCTCGTAAGGGGTTGGCCGAAGCAGACGTGCGACCAGTGGTGGCGCATCTGCCTCGGGGGCTGCCATGGTGGCTTATTGCCGGCGGCGTGACGCTAGCCGCGATCCTGCTCTTTGTACTGCTCGATACGAAACGCCGCTCGCTGACCGCGCCAGCGACGAAGGTGCGCGCCAGCGATGCCTATGCCAGGGCGGCGGCGCCCTCTCCGATGCTGTTCGTGCCGCCAGAGCCGGTAGTGCTGCCACCAGCTCCATTCATGGAACCGCGACAGGTTCCGATCACACCTTCGGCGCCACCTCCCGCACCACAGGTTTACCAGCCGTTGCCGATGCCTCAACCGTTACCGGTTGACGTGCCGCTTCCCTCACCGCCGCCCGCTGCGGGAAACAACGCTTCCGCCTTAGTCTTCGACTCAACGCAAGCCGAAGCGGTTGCGTCATCCGCTCCGCTAACTGCGGGCGCAAGCGCAGTCGCCGCGTCGGGGCGGCCGGGAGGAAGCGAACGCGCGCGGGCGACCATGATGCGGCAACGCCCGACCACCGTGCCGCAGGGCACGCTGATCCCGGCAGTGCTCGAGACGGCGCTCGATTCCACGCGTCCTGGCCTGGTTCGCGCCCTGGTGCAGCGCGACGTGCGAGGCTTCGATGGCACTAAGGTGCTGATTGGCCGGGGCAGCCGTCTGATCGGCGAATATGGTGCAGATCTTCGCTCCGGGCAAAATCGCGCGAGCGTAATGTGGAGCCGGCTAGTTCGTCCCGACGGCGTGACCATCGCGCTCAACTCACCGGCCGCAGACACCCTTGGGCGTGGTGGGATTAGAGGCAAGGTTAACACCCATTTCCTCGCGCGCTTTGGCGCGGCGATCTTGCAATCGACACTCGATCTGGGCGTAAATCTAGCTAGCCGAGTTGGCAACAACAACAATAGCGTCGTGGTGGGTGTTCCTCTCGGCAGCGGCGCGCAACAGATTTTTAATAACAATCAGGTGCAACCAACGTTGACCGTGCGGCAGGGCACGACCATTATGGTGTTCGTCGCGCGGGATCTCGATTTCACTGACGTCGAGACTATAAAATGAGCGCGCTTGCCGACCGGTCGATTTACCTCCAATCCTACCTGGCACCGTTGGCCGAGATGCTCGCCCGCGCCGACGTGACTGACATATACGTCAATCGTCCCGGCGAAGTGTGGGTCGAGACGATCAGCGGTGGCATCGAGCGCCTAGAGGCGCCCGGTCTGGACGAAGCGACGCTAGAGCGGCTGGCGCGGCAGATCGCAGCGCTGTCGCATCAGGGGATCAGTCGTGAACATCCATTGCTATCGGCGACCCTGCCGGATGGCGCGCGCGTGCAAATCGTCACGGCGCCGGCAACGCGCGGAAGCCTAGCGCTAGCGATCCGCAAGCACGTGTCGCCCGATCTCTCGCTCACCGACTATGTGGCGCACGGCGCGTTCGAAGGGACGCAGCGGGGGACTGCCGCGGCGGCATCGGAGATCGATATGGAACTCGCCGGTCTGCTGGCGGTCGGCGACATCGCGGCCATGCTGGCAAGCGCGGTTCGCGCACGAAAGAACATCCTCGTGTCGGGCGGCACCTCGAGCGGCAAGACCACGTTCCTGAATGCGCTGATCCGCGAGATTCCGGCGGAGGAGCGTTTGATCCTGATTGAGGATACCCCCGAAGTGCATATGCGCCACGCCAATGCCGTGGGTTTGCTTGCGGCGCGAGGAAGTCTGGGCGAGGCACGGGTCAGTGCGGATGATCTGCTCGCCGCGAGTCTGCGCATGCGACCCGACCGCATCATCTTGGGCGAATTGCGGGGTGAAGAAGCCTATACCTTCCTGCGAGCGGTCAATACCGGGCATCCTGGATCGATGACCACCGTCCATGCCGACAGCGCCGCGCGCGCAATCGAGCAGATCACATTGCTCGTGCTGCAAACCGGCACCAAGCTCGGCCGTGATGACGTGCACCATTATGTGCGCAGCACCGTCGATATCTTCGTGCAGCTCACCCGCAGCGGCGGACGGCGGGCCGTGTCGGAAGTGGTGCTGCGCCAAGACACTGGTATTTCGTTCAAGTGTTATCGCTGCGGCACCGACGCGCCCGCGTAGGGATCATAAGGTTCCGCGGGAACGCGGGGCGGCGGTGGTCTCATGGGCGTCGTGGGCTCTGACGGTTCGAATAAGATTGGAATCGGCCTTTCAACGACTTTGCCCGTTAGCGATTGCAGCCCCGCAGCAATACTCGACGCACCAAACAATATGAAGCAGCCAACTACGACGGTAAGTCCCCGACGGACATTGATCTGGCCCGAAAACATGAGCACGCCCGTTGCCGCGACCGCGACGATAGCAACCGTCGTTGCAACCGTCCCCAACATCGTGCCCTGCGTCCATTCAGCAGCGTTAAGCAGAGAACTGCTTCCAGCCGCACCTGGGGGTACCGCGGGGTCCTGAACCAACGACTGCACAAAAATGATAATCACCTCCTGCAGGACTTCGTTTGCCGGTTGTCATCCATATGCACTGTAGAGCTCCGCACCGAGAATGACATCTTAATGCTCAGAGTTGCACGCTATCGCGGATCAGGCAAACAAGCCGACGATATACGCTCCACTCCATAAGCGTGGATGGCGATTCCGGCTGGCGTTGGGCACGTGACAAACACCACCTCGCAGATCCAATATAATTGCTTGCGTTGATCCCCCTCGCGTGAAATCTATGTCCGAAATTCGGGGGGACACATGAAAAGGGTAAGATGGCTACTGCTGGCATCCGCCAGTGGCGCGTGGTTGTTCGCGAACCAGGCAAATGCTGCAGACACCACGACTTATACCTATGATGGATTAGGTCGGTTGATTGGTTCGTCGGTGGTGAAAGTTAACGGTACAACTTCGACAACCATCTGCCACGACTCCGCAGATAATCGGCTGCGTTACATCGTGGCCAGCGGGCCTTTGGCGTCCTGTCCGACACCTACGCCTACGCCTACGCCTACGCCTACGCCTACGCCTACGCCTACGCCTACGCCTACGCCTACGCCCACACCGACGCCTACGCCTACGCCCACACCTACGCCTACCGTCAATCAGCCTCCGGTACCAGTTGCGGACACTTACAGCCTGCTGTGCCATTCGGACGGCAGCAAGAACCTAACCCTGAATGACTCCGATCCCGAAGGCAACGTTCCGTTGGTCTTGCAGTCCATAACGCGCACAAGCGGTGATGCAGAGGCGGGGAAGTCAAGCAGTTCGACAGTGTGGGTTATCACTTACAACAAAGGACCCTCGGCTTTCAATTACATCGTAGCAGATAGCTTAGGAGCCACCTCTGTAGGAACGCTTAAGGTGACATCGACTGGTACATTGGCAGCATGCGGCGGTACTGGCACAGATGCTCAACCTGAGGATAGTTCAGCCGGCAGTGACCTAACATATGTGGATCCCGGCACAGGTTTAATCTCACCCCCAGAGTAGTTCGATTGTTGGCCTAGCATTGCCTAAATGCGAACATCTAGACAGGTAACAGGTCTACATCCGGGGTTAAAAATGTATCGACATCATTCGCGCGGTCGGGCGCAGCTAGTAGCCTCTCTTCTCGCCAGTACATTGCTATCAGGCGTGGCGTTGCCTGCATATGCGCAGGGGACGGACTCAGATCCACCTCCTGCGCGGTATTCCCTGGATGCTAATGGCGTTAATCTTGCCACAGGCGAGCAATTCCGGCCGGTAACAGAACTTTCGATAGGCTCCGGCGAAGGGACGTTGGCGTTAGTCAGGGGGCGAGGAGTCTTTGGAGGGAGTAGTTTCGGACAAGCCGTATATGTAAATGGCGCCATCTGGTCGGCAACCGTTCCGTCCGATGCAGGCGCCAGGTCATATAAGTTCGTGCTTGCTGGAGGGGTCTACACCTCCACGACCGGCGAGCCCGTCACCTTCGTTAATAGCAGTGCCGGCTATACGCTGACGTTAGCGGATGGGACGGCCTATGTTTACGGGTACACTACGGCCGCGACTCAGGATGGACCGTCGCTCAAGGCAAGATTGACGAAAATTTTAGGCTCCCGTGGTGATACGATCACGATTACTTACCTGAGTGTTGACTATTGCTCGGTGCTGAACCAGGAGCCATGCCCACAATCGCTGTATCGAACAAAGGTCCGAGTGCAAAGCGTCAAGAGCTCTTATGGCTATCAGTTGCTCTACTCATACGCCAATAACAAGATGGACAACCCGCTTCCTACCCAGGCGGTTAACTGGGACAAGCTGAATAGCATAACAGCATTCAATCTAGCAGTTGACTATTGTGCGCCGGATGCCGTCAGCTGCACCTTTAGTCGCCCTTGGCCGGGTGCTTCGTACTCGTCATCAATATCTGGGTATGATTTCATACAGTACGTGACCGCATTCGGCCAATTGACGCGTTACACCCGCACAAGCGGGACTGGGATCCCAGTCACGTATAAGATTAAACGGCCGAGCTCGACGACCGACAACATAACAATAACCTTGGACGGTAACGGTCGCGTAGGCTCGGTCAATACGGATGGGCGTATTACTGGCTATACATGGTCGCTGAATGGGAATCTTTTAACGGCTACGATCACAAACCCGGACGCAACGACGAGAGTCGTGGTTTCTGACACCACAGTGGGATTGCCGGTTTCCGTAAGAGACGAGCTTCTTAGAACCACTAGATACGAATACGATACGCAGGGCCGCCTAAAGAAGACAATCCAGCCAGAGCAGAACACTACAAGCTATACCTATGGCGACGCGAGTGCGCGCGGCAACCTGACCGAAACACGCCTTATATCAAAGACGCCCGGCACCCCGCCCGACATCGTCACCAAGGCGGGGTACCCTGTCGGCTGCAGCAATACGAAAACCTGTAATCAACCAAGTTGGACACAGGACGCCAAAGGCGCGCAGACCGATTACACCTACGACCCGACCCACGGTGGCATTTTAAGTGTGAAGCGGCCCGCCGCCATGGTGAACGGCGTGAGCGTTCGCCCCGAGACCCGCTATGGATATACGCCTCTTCAAGCCTACTTCAAAGGCGCGTCCGGCACCATCGTAGCATCGGGCGCGACGATGTATCGCCAAACCTCTGTTTCGGCATGCCGAACTACGGCAAGCTGCATCAACGGAGCGGATGAAGTCCGCTCTGTGGTCAGCTATGGACCTCAGGCAGCCGGCGCCGCAAACAATGGAATACCAGTATCGGTGACACGGGGTTCGGGTCTCGCGTTTCAGGCGAACGATGTCGCCAGTCTCGCAAAGACTTCGTTCGGATACGATGACATTGGCAACGTGACTACTGTTGATGGTCCGCTTACCGCGGTGAACGACGTCACGACATACCGCTATAATTCGGCGCGGAACGTCTCAGGCGTGATATCGGCCGACCCGGATGGCATAGCAGCCTTGCCGAGGCGCGGGATCCGGCTCTCGTACGATGTGGACGGCCAGCCGACGATGACGGAGCTAGGGACGGTTACCGGGACGGATGATACCGCTTGGGCAAACTTCACGTCGTTGCAACAATCGACGGCGAGCTACGACGCATCAGGCCGAAAGGTTAAGGATGTAGTTAGCGCGGGATCCACAACCTACAATGTGACACAATATAGTTACGACGCCGCGGGACTCAGTGAATGCACGGCGTCACGCCTCAACCCGGCCTCTTTCGGATCGCTGCCGGCGTCTGCCTGTACGCTGGCCACGGCAGGTACCTCAGGGAACGACCGCATTATCAAGGTTCAGCGTGACGCGGTTGGTCGTGTCACAAACACGTTCAGCGCCTTAGGTACCAGCTTCCAGCGCGAAGAAAGAACAAGCTATACGCAAAATGGCCTCGTCGACACAGTTACAGACGGCAACGGCAACGTATCCAAGCAAGCTTATGACGGCTTCGATCGTGCCAGCACGACTTACTTTCCGTCCAAGACAGCGTCGGGGCAATGGAATACAAGTGACTACGAACAATTTAGCTATGATTCCAATGGAAACGTTAAGACCCGTCGCTTGCGAAGCGGGCAATCGATTGCTTTCACCTACGATGCTCTTAATAGAACAACATTAAAGGATCGGCCGTCGCCAGAAACTGACGCCAGCTACGGCTACGATTTGATTAACCAATTATCATCGGCGAGCGAAAGCGGAATAAACGTTGGCCTAACTTACGACGCTCTCGGGCGCATCACTGCTGAGTCTCAGCCATTTGGGTCAGTTTCATACCAATACAATCTGGCAGGTGCTCGGACGAGGCAAGAATGGAATGATGGATTCTATGTAACTTATGACTATGACGCGACGGGCCAGGTCACCGCTATTCGGGAAAACGGGGCGACATCGGGAATAGAGGTGCTAGCCACTTATGCGTATGATGGGCTCGGCCGCAGGACGAGCCTCACCCGTGGCAATGGAACAGTGACCGCCTACGGGTACGATGCTACTTCGGGTCTTAATAGTTTGTCTCAGGACCTAGCCGGAGCATCTAGAGATGTCACATTGTCATTCACTCGCAATCCCGTTGGGCAAATAAAGACAGCGATGCGATCTAACGACAGTTATTCCTGGGTGAGTCCAAGTGATATCAACCGCCCATATTCAGTCAACGGCTTGAACCAGGCAACTGCCTCCGGACCGTTTGCACTGAGCTATGACGCACGTGGGAATCTTACCGGCTCCGGCACGACGGTGTATACCTATTCGCTCGAGAATATGCTGAAGGCAGTAAGCAATGGCACCACCTTATATTATGATCCCTTCCAGAGGCTGGTTGAATACGACACGACGGTGTCTACTAGATTCATTTACGACGGCACATCAATGGCTGCGGAGATTGACAATCCGACGGGTGTAGTTCGGCGGCGGTTTGTGTACGGCCCTGGTCCTGATGAGTTGCTAGTGCAGTACGAAGGATCCAGCCAAAATGACCGCCGGTTTGCTCATGCTGATGAGCGGGGCAGCATCGTTGCCTATAGCGATGCGAGCGGCACGGCGACCGGAACAAACGTCTACGACGAATACGGCATTCCTGGGCCGGGCAGCGTCGGACGGTTCCAGTATACGGGCCAGGCTTTCCTTGAAGAAATCGGCTTATATTACTATAAGGCGCGAATGTATTCGCCCACGCTCGGCCGCTTCATGCAAACCGATCCCATTGGCTACGCCGATGGACTGAACTGGTACAACTACGTCGGCGGAGATCCGGTGAATTACTCCGATCCGACAGGGCTTTCTCAGGGAGCTTGCGGCCCCGACGGTGGAGCTTTGGACGAGTGTATCGTCACGGCAATTCGGCAGCAGAACGAAACTATGATCGGCAGCTGGAATTTTGTTGCAGTGCAAGCGGGGTTAAACGGTCTTGATATGGCACTCGGCGGTTCAGTAGATAAGCAGCAAAATGCCGAGCCGATGTGTCACCAAGGCGCGCTGAATTTCTGGAATGGCCTTTCTGACTTAGGCGAGGGATTTTCATCGGCGGGTGACATAGCCGTGACCGTAGGAGCGGTTGGCGTAGTCGGCGGGGCAGCTATCACCGCAACAGGAATAGGTGCACCGGTAGGAGCAGCGACAGCAGCAAGCAGCAGTGGCTTGATAGGCCTGGGTTTGCTTTCGAAGGGCATCGGAGGCGGATTGCAAGCCATCGGCAATATCGGGGCAGCCATCAACACGGGAGATACGAGAGCTGAAAACAACGCAATATTCTCTGCGCTTACGTCTGTAATCCCAAGCGTGGGTGGAAACGCAGGTGGCTTTTTTCAGGACAAGGCTCAGAGCGCTGCCGAAAATATGATTGGTTCAGCCCGAACTAGAAGGAAGTGTTAATCATGGGCGGCCGCGAGTGGGGGCTCATACTAGTGAGCTGGTTAGTTGCAACGTCTGTTGTTACTTTCCCTAGGTATTTTGCTTTTGCGATATTAAAATTCACTGCATTTCGATACAGGCCCAGTTTACTGGTCGATCTGGCTCCACAGATATTTATATTTTCTGTAGTTTGTGGATATGGAGCTTCGATGCAACTCCCTTTCGTGCCATTGCCGTTGGTTATGACATTCCTCGTATTAGGAATGAGTGCCACACTAGTTCTGCTATATGTGGGTCTTAAGTGTGAGTTATCGACTGTGGGTAGAAGAGCTTAGGTAATGCTATCGTCCTGATGTATGCGCCGCAAAAGGTGGAGCCCTCCACTCTACAGTGCGTTGGAAAGGCCCTGTGGGACAATAAGGCCGTCTTGGCGCTTGATGGTTTGAGCGTAGCAGCATCGTTCGTTCCTGAGGGCCGGGGGTTGCTGACCGCTGGAGCATCAATTGTCGGTTCTTATACCGGCGTTGCAGCGCTCGGGCTTGGTGTAGCTGGGAAAGACGCTACCGGAGCAATAATTGGTGGTTCTGGACACTATGTATCGGCTGCCGCTGGATTGACGGATGGTGCCAAGGGCTTGGCAAAGAATCTTCCGGTTGCAGGACAAGCGCTTGCAATTGGTGGGCTCGCGTATGACGTATATGGCACTATTGCTGGCAGCGGCTGTCTCGGTGGCAAGAAGTGACCGTGGGTGGCGATACGAAACCAATCTCATTGGGTTGGGCATTAGTATGCATGGCCGCCAGCTTAGTTGTTGCGATTGCTGTCAATGAGGCGATCCTTCCGGGTAAAGGAAAGGTCGTATTCTTAGGCGTCTTTGTGACATCCTTTGTTGGCAAATCTATTGATGGCATGGCTAGCAGAAATGTCATACTTATTTTTCTAGCTGCCGTAGCGTTTTTCCATGTTCTCTTGGTTGCACTTGGTCCCAATGACAATCTGTATCCGGGAGGGTTGCTTTTCCCGATTGGTGTTGTGGATATCGGAATTTGCTATTTAGCGTTCCGTTGGACGCAGAAAAACTTGGAACCTGACCACTAGGTGAAAACTACCCGCCGATCGCGATCCCCACGGCCCTGACGGGTGCGGGGGTGGCGATCGTCGCCACCTTGCCGCGCAACAGCGTCTCGTCGATCGCGCCGACCTTCGCGCCGTCGCGGCCCTCGATGGCGTCCAAAAACGCCAGGCGATCGTCGGTGTAGATGGTGGCATGGGTCTTGGCGCGGGAGATGGCGACATAGGCGATGCGGGCATCGACGTTGCTGCGGAGCGACTCCAGGTGGACCATGACCCGGTCGCTGGTCGCCCCTTGGGCGGCGTGGATGGTCAAAACCCAGCCGGGGCGGATGTGACGATCGGCGACGCGGGCCATGTCGAGCGTCTGACGCTTGCCGGTCTTGTTGCGGACGACGAGCAGGCCCTCGTCCGGGTCGATCGCGACCACCTCGGCCGTGCGCCCGTTGACCCGCTTGGCACTGTGGTTGTTGCGGGTGAACTAGACGCGGTCGCCGGTGCGAAACTCCTGCGCGACCTCGGTGTAGGCTTCGGCCTGGTCCGCGCCGCTCTCGGCGGGGTTCCAGATGATGGCCTGGTTCGCGGGATCGAGCAGCCGCAGCGTGTTGCGCTGGGGTCGATGGCATCGACGCGGTAGGCAGTATCGCGACGCAAGCTCTCCAGGGCCGGTCGACGAGCTTGTTCCAGGCGTCGCAGCAGTGATCAACGATGTCGTCGTAGGATTCGAACCCGCGGTTTGAGAGCCAGTTGTCTTGTCTCGCCGCAGGGCAAGACAGCTCACCGAGGCGCTTGGCCTGCGCGACGGCGCGCAGGTGGGAGCGATAGATGAGACGATGGGGCGTTCACAATCGGAACCGTTGAACATCTTTCAACCACTCCAGTTGCCCCCCTTGCTCCAAGAACGGCCCAATAATACAGTTCAGAACGGCCTCATGCAGGGTGAAGGCATCTTCATATGAAAGATGAAGCAGTTCGACTTCTTTAGATGGTATATCGTAGAGCGACATATTAATTCCATCCTGATCCTTGATCAGATCAAGTTTGTATCCCGATCCTCTAAGAGTTTCATGATATCTTGATGCTGATCGATCCTTCAACACTTCGGTAAACCGCTCAAGCCATTCCGTGCTAGGAACGTCGAAGGTTATAGATTGGTTGCCCCTGACTACATGCACTCTGCAATCGTCAAACCTATAAATCTGCGCAATCTCATTAATTTCTGAGACAAGAAGCTCCCAAGAGCCAACGATATGACACTGGATTTCCATCAATTTTCTTTCTTGATGGGATATACGTTCATGATGACCCTGATCTCTAATGGAGCGACAGGCCTTGTTCCAGTGGCAGCATCTCCAACGGGAGCCATCGCCGCACCTTCAGCAGCCGCTTGTCCCCGAACTACTGGATCGCCGATCGAGGACAATGAGTTAACAACAACCCTGACATCCCGCTGCCCTTCGGAACCAACTCCCCGGATTCCTTCATTAGCTCCTCTTAAGGTCAACCAGAAGTCTTTGGTCGAAACTGCTTTGCCATCATAGCTGGTTCCGCGATTAGCACCATCATCAACTACTCGACCATTTCGTTCAGCATCAGGAATAGCGCTTGAGGCATATCGCGCTAAGTCTGCGCGCGAAGGAGTTGATCGAAAGTGATCCTTGTTGTTGTTCGCATCTGGCCCATGAGTATTGACGATTTTATCATACATTTTCTGAGGCAAAACGTAGACAACCCGCCTGCCATCATCACGATCTTGAACTTGCTGATTGCCTGTTGGATCGCGTCCATTGACCGGATCGTTTGCGACATAGGCATAGAGGTTAACCTGGTCGTCATATCCTATTGGATCGGTCTGGAGGAACCTTCCTAGGGTAGGCGAATAAATCCGTGCCTTGTAATGATACATCCCCAGCTCGGGAATCCACGCCTGCCCGGTATATTGGAAACGCAGATTGGCAGGGCCACCGTTCGGGATGCCATATTCGTCGTAGCCCTTGACCCCGATCAAGGCACCATTGCTGTCCGCGACCGACACGATCGAACCTTGATGATCTGCCTGAAGGCTACGGCGGGTCGTGCTCGACACTGCGCTGCCCTCATACCAAAGCACGGGATCGTCCTCGCCAGCACCGTGCACATAGCGCCGCAGAACCGTGCCGCTGCTGCTCAGCTCAAGGGCTAGTTCGTTGCCATCATATACGAATTGTGTGACCCCGGTGCTGCCATTGGTCGTCTCGTAGAGGCGTCCCATTGGGTCATAGGTCAACGTTGCCTGAACCGCGCCGGTGTAGTTGACTGCAGGACAGGTTCCATTGACCTGGGCCCGCTTTCCTACAAGGCGGTTTTCGACGTCGAATTTGTAAGCGCTGGTGCCATCGAGCGTTAGGTTGCCGTTGCTATCGTGACAGAACGCCGCGGGCCCCGCAGTCGTATACTGATTCAATCCGTTGACCGCATACGCCCGGTTGAGATTCACGTAGCCGGTGAACCGGTACTGGTCGTTAGTGCGGGTCCGTGTGACGATCTGATTCGCTGGATTGTACGTGAAGGACAGCGTTACGTCGTTCGCGGCACCCACGAGATCGTCGGCTAGGCTGAAAAGCCGCGAGACACTGTCATAGCCATAAGCTCTAGCCACCCCGCCGCGGGTATCGCCTGATCGCTGTTCTTGAGCATTGTAGCTGATGGCGACGACCTGAACGCTTCCGTTTTCCCGAATCGCGGTTAGCCGATTCAAACCGTCATAGGTTGAGGTAAAATACACTGCATCCGGATGCGTCACGCGCGTGCGATTTCCGTTCGCGTCCCATAAATATGCCAGTGTCCGGGCGGTTCCGCCCTGATTAGTTGTGCTCGAGGTTATTCGCCCGAACCCGTCATGGGCATTCGTAATCCCCTGGCCCTCAGTTGAGCCGTACCGTGCATACAGCTGCAGGCCACGCAGATCGTACGAATAGTAAACGTCTTGCGTAGTGTTGCCAGGCACATCCTTCAGCGTGACTCGATTCAACGCATCATAGTTGTAGTTGATGACCTGACCGTCTCGCTTCCGCAGCAAGGTTTGGTTACCATTCGCATCGTATCCATATTGTTCATAGTCAGCAGCATTCACCGACCAAGGTGTTGCTTTTGAGGGGAAGACCCATTTCAGCCGCCGATCGTACCCGTCATATGAAAATTCGGCGCGATTAGCATTTGCGTCAATAACGGCCGCCTGCTTGCCATTAAGCGTGTACTCATAACGAGCATAGTCGATCTGGACGCCTGTACCGAACGCCTTCTGAACCTTCAAAACTTGGCCGGCGGCATCATAAATGATTTTGGTGATGCGGTCCTGCCCCTGGCCGCCCTCCGTCCCTAGCAGGCACGCGTTGGACGGTAGTGATGTGAACACAGCAGGGTTCATCCGAACAGCCGTGCATTCCGGACGCCCCGCGCTGTCGTAACTGTATTGCGTCACAGCGTAGACAGTCCCCCCTGAAGACACACTCGCCTTGAGCTTGCGATTGGCTGCGTCATAGACGACGTCTTGGGTCTGAAAGACTGTGAAGTTGGTAAGCTGTTGCCATTCGGACGGCTTCACGCTTTCGGGCTGCCAGGCCCCCAACTCTCCCGTCTCGACTTTGACCAAGTTACCAGAGGCGTCGTATGAATTGCGCACGGCTGCATATTTCAGCGGACCGGTGCCGTCGGGATCTGGTGCGATGGTTCCCACAAGCCGCTGCATCAGATCATAGCGCGCGCCGCTGGTAAACGCCGATGCTGACGATTGCGACCATGCCGGGGATGAAGCCATCACCGATGTCAACGCGCTTACCGCAATGGCAATGCGAGCTAACATATTTTGGATATCGCTGCGCTGGCTCAGTTGCATGATGTTAATCCAGCGAGGGGCGCGGTTTCCCAGATTTTATTGGCTGCGCTGTCATAGCCATAGCAGGTCCGTAATGGTACGCCGTTCGCCGTAACGATCTTGCCCTTTAATAGCAGGTTGCTGGGTGTCGAAGCGTTTCCGGTCTGATATTCGTAGGTGACCGCCAGTTCGTCCGATGCCCCTCCTGCGCACGTGTTGTTTACGGTCGTTGTCGACCCGCAGCTTCGCTCTTCCGTCAATAGCCAAACGGGATTTGCCGCCTGGACATAGCCGCTACCGCTTTTCACCCAGGCGAACTTTTGCGCGTAGCCATAGCGCGTTACGGCTGCCAAGCCTCCAACAGCAGGAAGCGTCCTAGTCAAAACGCCGCCGTGATCAGCGCTGTATGTAAATGTTTTAACGTTACCATTGGCATCGGTCACCGTCAGCGGCTTTCGACAGGATTTCGAATTCACGGTGCACGAATAAGCCGCGCTCGTGATTAAGGTTGGTAGTGACGAGCCTGCTTTAGCAATTGTCATAATCTGGGTAACGTTTAGTCTGCTATCATATGAGTAGTTGGTCCTGATGCCCTCCGGATCGACCGAGTATTGCATCTCCGTGACGCGGCAGCCGCCGAGGCTATCAAACGGCACGCAAAAATCTGAAGTATGCGTCCGGCCAAGCTCATCAACGATTTTCTCAGGTTTAGGTGTAATGTAGAAAGTTCTATCATTCAATGCCTTCGGCGGACGGTGAAAACCGAATAGGACGCT
The DNA here is from genome assembly GCF_036663635.1 of Parasphingomonas puruogangriensis. NCBI lineage: Bacteria > Pseudomonadati > Pseudomonadota > Alphaproteobacteria > Sphingomonadales > Sphingomonadaceae > Parasphingomonas > Parasphingomonas puruogangriensis. Next base: position 269,391 of record NZ_JAXOJI010000005.1, read on the forward strand.
CACGGACTTTCCATCGTAACTGTAGCTTCCGCCAGCAATTTCTTCCGATCCGGGCGCAGTGTCACCCTGTGAAAAGCGGACGTAAGAATAACTGTACGTGGGCCCCGACGTAAATTGTTGTGACAGGACCGCTCTAAAATATGGATCCCCCTGAACGCCGACATAATTGTTCACAAGGAACGGCGTTGGCGAACTCGGCTTATAAAATGAAAGCGTGTAGGGCGTAGCCGTATCTACGTAATTGGTGCTGAATGCCCATGCCGCCCCCAATACGTCTGTTGCTTGGGTCATAAAATTGCCAGAGTAAAAATAGGAGGTTGATGGTGCGCCCGCGGGGCAGTTGTGGTTTGCAGGCGCCTCATAAACCGATAAATTTAATGCGCAGGCCTTCGACACAAGGGGGCGGCCGTCCCTACCAGTCGTATATTCAAAGAGAAGTGCAAAGCCGGTGCTTACTGCAACTTTTCTGAGCCGGGTATTCCAGTCTCCCGTGTTGTCGTAAGTGAAGACGTACTTGACTCCACTAGCAAGGGTCATATCCGTGGCATAAGCGCATAAGTTAGTTAGATGACCACACCGCGCCGACGTGAAGGTTGAAAAGTTGATTATGTCTCCATCGGCGGAAGTGTAACGATAATAATAAGTTGCTCCCGACTTTATTCTCTCAAGATTCGCATAGGAGGGGTTCACCGGTACGCCTACGGATCCGTAATTACTTTCGGGCGAGCCTGATCGGAAAGTCATCGACCGACTACCGGCCGTAACAGTAATCTGGCTCGAAGGCGGAGGAGCGGCCTGCCCCGACACCCCCTTGAATGGTACGGTATACTGGGTAAGCACAATTTCCCAACTGTGCGAGAATTGCGCCATCCGCTCTCGAAACTGCGTGCTGTCGGTCAGGCGGGTTAGGGAAATACCACGGCCCGAGTCGGGATCGCCAACACTAAGATCGGTCACTGAGTATCGGTACTGGCCGGTCCTCATATCGACAGCGCCCGGGCTCAGTGTAAAACGATCGGAGGGAACGGGCGCCAAAATCCCGGCGTCCTCTTCGGCGAAGGCGGGCATCGCTGAAAACACGGTCGAGCAAATGCAGAGACATATTCGGGAAGCCGCGACAACCCGTACCAGAATGCCGCCAATCATCTCTTACCCCACCCCATTATGGTCCAATTCAAGGCAACAATCGCACGTTGGCGTACGACATTTGCCCTCCCCGTGCTCGTTTTCCAACATTGGCAAGCGCGCTATTATTTCGATAATGCTACGCGCTCCAACTTTACGCGGATAAGTGGGCATAGCTAGATTGTCCTCGATAGGCGGGCAAGTCGTTTATTAGCCGACGGCCATCCGGCGAATTGATACCCAACAATCTTTTCCGGGAAGCCTTGGACGCTTGACTCGCGGAGGAAGTCAGATGCACCTGTGAAAGGAGGAGAGTAGGTTACATTGATCGCGACTGTCTTTCACACGGTCTAAAGTGTCGCAGGGAAGCATTTGCCTGCGACCGATTTGAACATCCTCAATATGGGCGGGAGCAAGATGCGGTCGAAATCAAAGGTACTTTTGGCTGTCGGGATATCGACTGCTATTCCATGCTACAGCAAAATCAATGCCCAGGAGATCACGGGTTATTCATACGATGCGCTGGGACGCCTAATCGGGAGTTCGATCGCGGGCGGTGGCAACAATAGTGTAAATACTAAAGCCTGTTTTGATTCTGCAGGAAATCGCACCCAGTATAAAGTCTCCATTGGCGGGGCGTTGACGTGTCCGCCGCCCGCTTCGCCCCCGCCGAGCCCAACACCTACCCCTACGCCTACTCCGAGTCCCGCTAATCAACCACCGGTGGCGGTCAATGATGCGACGACCATTGCCTGTTACTATCAGGCGTCAGTGAACCTGGTCTATAATGATAGCGACCCCGATGGAAATATACCGCTAACCATTATTTCCATTACCCGGACAAGCGGGACCGCGGTAGCGACCGTGGCTAGCGCATCTAACGTTTTGGTCACGACTGCAGCGATTGGTAAATCGATATTCTCTTACACCGTTTCCGACGGATTAGGAGCGATAGCAACCGGTCAGCTTAGCGCATCCTCGGTGAAGGGAACCAATTGCCCTACGGGACCTGGCACCGATATCGTTATTACGCCTGAGTCATAAAAATGCTTTGCGTGTGCGCATTTAAGACGATATGTTCTTTGCCATGTAATACCGAATTCTGTTTGGATCGCGGAAAAGGTGCTGTCCGTACTTCTCGAACAGCAGCATGGCGAGGAAGCTCGGCCCCGCCCATCCACGCGGCACGACGTGGAACGGCGCGGGCGGCTGGCTGATAGTCTGGCAGTCGCGGCACGAGACCTTCTCGCGGACCGTCTGGATGACCTTCCACGACCGCGGGATCACCTCGAGCGTCTCTGTCACGTCCTCGCCGAGCCGCGACAGGCGCGAGCCGCCGCAGGCCGGACACGAGCACGGTGCTGGTATGACAACACGCTCGCGCGGCAGGTGCTCGGGGAACGGCTTGCGCGTCGGCCGCTTACGCTCGAACGGGGCGACGTTGGTGGTGCTGGCGGCGGCAACCTCGGCGGCAAGATCGTCCTCGCTTGCGTCCGCCTCGAGATCCTCGAGCTGGAGCTCCATCTGCTCGAGCAGGCGGCGGCTGCGCTCGGCGCTCGGACCGTACTGCTCACGCCTGAGCTTGGCGATCTGCAGCTTGAGATGCGCGATCAATGCCTCGATGGCGCTCTCCCGGGCCAAGGCGTTGGCAGCGCGCGCTTCAGCCTCGTCAGCACGTTCTAGGGCAGCGGTAAGCAGCGCCTTCAGCGCTTCGACGTCGTCCGGAAGGGGCGATATGGCAGCTTCCATGAGGTAGAGTGAATCACCCTCCGCCTCTCGGTGCAAGGCGATAATCCCCTATCCGGCGCTCGTCGGGCGCCAGCTGTACTGCGGATTACGCCAGTCGATCCCGTCGAGTAGGCAGGCCAGTTGCGAGGCTGTCAGCGACACGGCGCCGTCGTTCGCCGAGGGCCAGATGAGCCGCCCCTTCTCCAGCCGCTTCGCATAGAGCGACATGCCCAGGCCGTCGTGCCAGATGATCTTGACCAGCGATCCGAGCCGACCCCGGAACACGAAGAGATCGCCCCCATGAGGATCGCGGTGGAGGTGCTGCTGTACGAGCAGCGCCCGGCCCTGCATCCCCTTCCTCATGTCTGTGTGGCCCATCGCGATCCACACCCGCGCGCCCGGAGGGATCACCGCAGCGCCTTCAGCGCCGCGGCCGCCAACGCCGGCGACGCCGAGTTGAAGATGCTCAGCCGTCCGCCGTCGGCCAGATCGAGTACGGCCGCGACGACAGGCTCGGAGGCTTGCTCGGGCGGCTCGTCCATGACCACCGCCGGCACGAACACCGGATCCACCCTGCGCTGCGCGGCCCGACGCCACTGGTAGATCAAGCTGCGGCTAACGTCATGGCGTCGGGCCACGTCGCAAACCCTGGCGCCAGGCCGGAGGGCATCCGCCAGAATCAGCTCGCGCTGCTCATCGCTCCAGCGACGCCGACGCTCTGGCCCTGCCAATATCGTTACCTGTGCCATGATCGGAAGGGACGTCCTTACGTACGACTGTAAGGACGTACTCTATCCCTGACCCACACTCCGCAAGGCGGCTCCCGCCGGAAGGATACTCCTGGAGGGTAACCGCAAGCGTTGGCGCTGGGTGAAGCACCTCTTCGCCGATGGCGGCTATGACCGGCTCAAACTCATGAGCAAGGCCGACTATCTCGACTTCGTCATCGAGATCATCCGCCGGTCCGACGACCAGAAGGGTTCAAAGTCCTGCCGCGTCGATGGGTGGTCGCACGGATGTTCGGATCGATGACTGGATGGCGACGCCTGGTGCGTGACTATGAGAAGCGCATCGACGGGTCCCAGGCGATGATCCTCGTCGCCATGGGCGGAAATCTCATCCGCAGAAACGCTCACCCGTGAATTCCAAAACGGACTCTAAGCTTCTAAAATCCTATTATCACCTTTTCACTTGCCAACTTCCATCGCCCATTTGCTCTTATATAGCAGCGCCTTGAGGAACCTGGCTTATCATCTCCCAAGACAACGCATACTTGCGCTCCGTATTTAACTATCGATGGAGACGCGGACGACATGACCGTTTCTGACGACACTCCTTGAAAACTGGCCTGACGCTTCGCCGCATCAATATATATATCTTTAAACTCTGGCGCAATCGACTGGCCTCCGGGACTACATCCGCTTAAATTAAACGAGATGGCAATCCATAATAAGGTAATAATGCTTCGTACGTTCATAACTAGCACCCCGGATATGAGGGCCAAAAACCATAGATGTCGCCGACTGCGGGACAACCCATCGCCCCCAATCCACTAGCTTTAGTTTGCTGCCGGGCCCTTGCGTCGATTGCCCTGTGAGCGTCATTCACCATGAATACGCCCTGACCTGCCCGTGATTGATGCCCTCGTTCATGAAATAAAGTGCGAGCCAATGCGCTCGGGTTGTTTCTCTGATTCTTGTAATTCATGTTGATAGAGGTCCTATATGTGCCTGCCTCCGGCTCACCGGCCCTGCGAGACCAGCTGGTGTTACCCGCTTTGTCACCATTTGAGTTATCTATGTAAATGCCTACATTCTTCGCCCATGGCGCAACCGATCCAACGAACTGAGTTGCTACCCTAAGAGTTGAAGCATCGGTGCCACTTCCATCAACCTTAAGGCCATTACCAGATATGTTCCGACCATTATGAGAGCCGATAAAACCGCCATATGCAGATGCGAACGCGCTCTTCTGACCGGAGCTCAGATCATTGTCTTTGAAGTTCCCATCACCGTTTCCATCTACGCCTACACAGGATTGGACTCTTGATCCCGTAGATACCGCGCAGACCTGAGCCATGCCACTCGGGTCGGTGCCGTTCACCGGATCGTTTGCGACATAGGCATAGAGGTTGTTCTGGTCGTCGTAACCGATAGGATCGGTTTGCAGGAAGCGCCCGAGGCTTGGCGAGTAGATACGGGCCTTATAGTGATACATGCCGAGCTCAGGGATCCAAGCCTGGCCGGTATATTGAAACCGACCGGTATTAAAAATCTGTCCATAACCGTCGTTATTCGGGATGCCATATTCGTCGTAGCTGTTGATGCCTAGAACGGCGCCAGCGCCGTTAGCGATCGACACGATCGAGCCCTGATGGTCAGTCTGCATTGAGCGTCGATCCGTCAGTCCCGCGCCTTCATACCATAATAGCGCATCGTCGTCGGCTGGGCCATGGACATAACGCCTGAGCAACGCCCCGGCCGCGCTGTATTCCGCGATCAACTCGTCGCCGTCGTACAAGAACCGGGTATCGGTTCCGCTACTCGCAGCCGCATATAGCCGACCAGTCGGATCCCAGGTCAACGTTTTGCCGCCGCTGGCAGTGATTAGCCGATTTTCCACATCGTATGAGTAAGTGGTTGTGCCGTCCGATGTCAGGTTACCATTGTTATCATAGGCGAAAGTTGCCGGACCTCCACTCGTATACTGGTTGAGGCCATTCACCGCATAGGCTCTGCTGATTGGGAAGTAGCCGCCAAACGCATAGCTTTCATTGTTGAGCGTTCTGCTAACCATCTGGCTCGCCGGATTGTATCCGAACGTGCTTGTCACATCGCCCGCTGTGCTGACAAGATTGTCTGAGATGCTGGACAGCCGCGATACCGGATCATAACCATAGATGGTCGCAACTCCGCCCTGAGTACTCCCCCGACGGCGCCCCTGTGCGTCATAGGTGAGCGTAGCAACGGTGACCGTGCCATTTTCCTTGATCGTCGTTGCTCGGTTGAGCCCGTCGTATTGGTAAGTAAAATAGGTGCCGTCAGGATGCGTCACCCGCGTCCGGCCGCCATCGGCGTCATACTGGTATGCGATAGCACGTGACGTGCCGCCCTGATTTGTGGTGCTGGACGTGAGGCGACCGAATCCATCATAGACATTGGTAATGCCTTGCCCCGTTGCGCTGGAAAGCCGCGCATAAGTATTCAGGCCGCGAAGATCGTATCCATAATAGGCGTCGCCTCCGCCGCCGCCGGGAATATCCTTCAACGTAACCCGATTCAGCGCATCGTAGGTGAAATCGATCACCTGGCCATCGCGCTTACGCAGGGTCCGCCGGTTTCCATTCGCGTCATAGGTGTAAGCCTCGTAATCCGTCGTACTGGTCTGACCCACGCTTGTCTTGCTGGGAAAGCTCCATCGGTCCTGCCGGTCGAAGCCATCATACGTCATCAAAGCTTTATTGCCGTTCGCATCGACCATTGAGGCCACCTTGCCGTTCGGCGAATAGGTGTAGGTCGCATGATCCTGTTGCAGGGCCGTGCCGACCGCGTTTTGGATTTTCACAACCTGACCGGCGGCATCATAGATTGTCTTCGTGATCCGGTCCTGCCCATTGCCACCTGCCGCCCCCAAAGAGCACGCGCTTGCTGGCAAGCTACCGAACGCAGCCGGGTTCATTCGCACAGCCGTGCATTCCAGCTGACCGCGAATATCGTAGCTATACTGCGTAACAGCGGACACCAGCAAAATCTGCGTTGAGGGATCACGTCCCGACGTTACCTCTTTGGTCTTGCGACCAGCTTCGTCGTACGTCGTTTCCACCATCTGGAACGAAGAGAAGCCGACCCATTCCGCGGGTACAGCTTCCGATTGCCACTCGGCGAGCTGACCTTTTTCAACTTTTGTAAGGCGCCCAGCTAGATCGTAGCTGTTTCGCACCGCCGCATGACGTAACGGCCCTGTCCCATCAGGGTCGGGCAAGATCGAGCCCGTTAGGCGTCCCATCGCATCATAGCGCGACCCGCTGGTGAAGGGGGGCGCCGCCGTTTGTGCTGAAGCGGCGCTGGGGGTGGTCGCGGCCAATGTCGCAGACAGGGCAAAGCGCCAAATCATGGACACACCGCCAGGCCTGCGCGGGGGCTCGTCTCGCTGATCTTGCGGCCCATCGCATCATATCCATAACATGTACGAAGGCTGACGCCGTCAGCTGTTACGACCTTGCCACGAAGCAAGAGATTATTTGGACCAGCATCAGGACCGTAATCGTAGCTTGTCACTATCTCGTCTCCAGCACCAGTCGCGCACAAATTTCCCAGCGTTGCACCGGAACGACAAGTCCGTAACTCGTTGATCAGCCAAACGGGAGACGTACTAGCAACAAAAGAGCCGTCATTATTTTTGTACCATGCTGATCGTTGTGAATATGAGTATCGCATAACCCCCGAAACACCGTTTACGGGCGGCAACGTCTCTGAAACAATCTGCCCATGTACTGGGTCATAAGAGAAGCTCGTTCTATTTCCTTTTGCATCGATAGAATACTGCTTTTTATTGCACTTTAGGAGAGTTGTACAATCGTATGAAGCTATAGTTTCGAAGGGATTGAGACCGGAGCCCGCCTTCGGTACCGAAACAACCTTTATTAAGTTGTCCTTACCGTCATAAGTATAATCTTCTCTCATTCCCGCCGGAAACTGCTTAGACGCCAACGTCGGACTACTGCATAGCGCTATACAGTACGAAAACACTGTAGTTCTGCCGATGGGATCCGTAACAACTGCCGGCCCTGTAGAAAAAACAGGAGCGAACCTATCAGGATTATCAAAGAATTTGTCGAATGACGTTATCGTAGTATCGCTGCCATTGAGCGTGTAATTGTATCCGATAATAACGGATCTTCCAGGTGCCGTGTCGGTTTCTCCATACCAAATTACGTCGTAACCGTAGTCGTAGTGCCTGCCATCGGCAAAATCCTGGGCAAGAACAACCCTGTGGTACTCAACAGAACTGTAGTGAAGAGTCATGTAAGGGGAAGCGACGCCCGGGTTATAAAAGCGCATATAAAAAGGGGCATAAGTCGTTGTAAAATTGCTTTCGATCGGCCAGATTGAACCATCCGCTGCTCTGACCGCTGAAACAAAAGGCCCAGAATACTGATAAGTTGTCGAAACCGCGTTAGTTGGGCAAACATTATCACTAGGTAGTGTCTGAACGGCTATATTCAATACACATGCCTTCGTTACGCGACCCTGCGAATTCTCCAAAATTAGAGCGTAGCCAAGATTGCTAACAACGCGCCTACCGCCTTCGGTATATGAGATTGCATAGACCACGCCATTTGACGCTTTAAGCTCGACGGCCCTGAGATTTAGAGATCCGGTAGCTCCCGGCTCAAATGTGATAACGCCGCCCCCCTTTGATAAAAGACGATACACAGATTGGCCGCCCGCCGAAGGATTTCTGGTGAGCTCCGAATACCCAGAGGAAACGTGTGAAAAAAAGCTGAGATCGGTCGAATAAAAGCTGTCTCCGATACCCTCGCTTGATATACTTACGTCGTATCCTTGCCCAATACCTCTAGAACGCTGCGCCAATACAATATCCCAGTTATCTGAGAACTGCCCCAAGGTGCCTAGCTGAAATGAGTCATTTCCAATACGAGTAGGCCGAGCATTTACTGCGGTGCGCCTAAAATCAAGCCCGCCAAATTGAACGTTTCCAATGCTCAGGTCTTTTTCGTTAAATATGTAGCGTAGACTGCGCATATCCACACCGCCGGGGCTTCTAACCATGCTATCCGGAGGATTGGGATTAGAAACACTTGATTGAGCTACTGCGGGATTGGAGAGACTCAACAAATAGGCAACAGCTATCCGAGTAAACCCGCCAACAACAAGCTTCTTCATAGATGCAAATATAGAATGCATGGGTTCAACCTTGAAGCAGATCAACGATATTCCTCAAGAGGCAATACTCGTGGTCGGGTGTGTGCCAATAAGCCATTATTTCTGACGAATAGTTCTCTTAAAGTTCAGATGTTCGACAAGTAGCGTAGTTTCTGCCAGGCCGCGGCCAAATTTTTGCCGTAGGTAAAATTACTTGTGCCGCTAATCTAAATACTAACGGATCGTTAGCTCTGAAAGTCTAAATACCTAATGAGGAGAACCTCCCGCGAAGATACTTTTCAGCGCCATAATTCTAGCAGGAAGTTGATAATCCGGTAATGTTAACGATAAGAATTCCGCTACCTACCGCGCCAAGGCTATCCGTCACATAATACTTGAAATTCGCTACGCCCGGCAAGCCTCCGCTTATGCTGACGCTTGATGCACTTATTACGTCAACATAGGTACCAGTCACTCCGCTAGTGAAAGACACACTTTGCAAGGTAAGTGGGAAATTATTTTCAAGGTCCGTATCGTTGCTCGTTAAATTAACATCGATAGAAGAGCCGCAAGGGACGCGGGCCGTATTGCTCACAGCGGTTGGCGGGGTGTTAGTTGGGGTTGGGGTCGGAGTCGGAGTTGGCGTCGGGGTTGGCGTCGGAGTTGGCGTGCTCACGCTTGATACCTGATACGACGATCTGTTTCCGGCCCGATCATATCCGATCGCGCTAGCTATCGTGCCACTGGTCTTGGCAATCGAGGAGGTCACCAGTCGTCCTAAAGCGTCGTACGTGTAAGTGACCGTCTCCGACGCTGACACAACACTTGAAACGGAAAATAGGCCGCTTGCGGACGCTAGTAGCAACCATTTTGCTCGTCTCATATTCCCCCAGCCCCCGCCGTTTTTTCACTTGGATCATACCCCCTGCATTTTTGCAAGGACGCAGAGCGTTGTGCGAGAAATAAGTCGGCTTTTTTGTGAAGCTTCTTGAATTAGGCATCGCCCTTTGAATGGGCCGCGCCTTAGTAATTCGAGCTAAAGAAACTGGTGAGTTGGAAGCATCGCATGATGGGCCGTTTCAATATTCGTTAGTATAGTTATTCCTTCCATTAAAATGATGCGGCATAGCTCTTTCGGGGGGCTGATGAAACCGGTAGCCTGGGAACTTATGGCATCTTGTTGAAAGGTCATGAGGCTGGATGGCGAACTTTTCGCGATCGACCGGCGGAACGGGAGTAGGTGACCTGCTGCCCGTTTCCTGGACCGTTTTGAGCTGGAAAACTCCAGTTTAAGATTGGTGGGCCAGGTGATGGAGTGAGCAATGAAGAGATCGAAGTTCAGCGAGGCCCAGATCGCGTTTGTGTTGAAGCAGGCCGAGGATGGCACGACGGTCGGAGAGGTCTGCCGCAAGGCCGGGATCAGCGATCCGACGTTCTATGCTTGGCGCAAGAAATACGCTGGGCTGATGCCATCGGAGATGCGGCGGCTGCGCCAGCTCGAGGATGAGAATGCGAAGCTCAAGCGGCTGGTGGCCGACCTGAGTCTCGACAAGGCAATGTTGCAGGATGTCGTCTCGCGAAAGCTCTGAGGCCTGATCGACGGCGCCAGCTGGTCGATGACGTCCGGAGCATCTGGTCCGTCAGCATCAGACGGGCATGCAGCGTGCTTCGGGCGGAGCGATAGAGCTACCACTATCGTGGGTGCCGTGCAGATCAGGCCGACCTGAAGAAGCGGATGCGGGAGATCGCCGAGACGCGTGTGCGCTACGGCTATCGCTGCATCCATGTGCTCCTCCGGCGGGAGGGCTGGATGAAAGACCGGGGTCACGGCACCTCGCGTGAGTGGAAGAGTCATGACACTTGTGCATTAATGTACTGAGTTCGACGGCGGTATCGGGTGGTGGCGGACCGGCTGCTTCTGGGTGACTCGGGTGGAAAACCGCTTGGCCGCTTTGGAGCGCGAGACCTCGTAAGCCGCCCTTCATTAAGGTTCAGGTCGCGGACCAACCCACACGAACCCGGCGCTGCGGCTTGTTGACGGCCAAGGCGGAGGCAGGCAACGCCCCGATGCTTCAACGGTGATGCCTTAATTGCCAATGTCGCCTATATGTTCTATATATGTTTCAATCTTGGTTCAATGTTCTCGTTGCGTCGGGCAACGACCTGGGTCTTAACATCCGGTGGGAGTTAATAGCGGATGCATCAATCGACTCTTTGGAGTGTTGGCGACCGCAGCAGTCCCATTTCCGCGCCGATCGACGCCGCGCTCGAAATCGGGGCATATGAAGCGCTCTGGTGCGAGCAAAATGCGAGCTTCAAGTCGATCGCTGAGCGCCTGCGTGGGGCGCCGGGATCGCGACCTTCTCACCTCGTGCCCGAGATAGAGGCGCGCGCGCTTGGCAACCAGGTGCTTGCCAAATTGCGCGAACGTACCCGTCAGCGCTTCGACATCCGCATTCACGGCGAATGGGAATATCCCCACCGCCTTCGCGACGCGGCGGACCCGATCGAGCTGCTCTATTTTCAGGGTGACTGGGATCTGGTGACCCTGCCTGCGGTCGCGGTGGTCGGGACGCGCAAGCCGACCGACATCGGCCGCGAGCGCGCCACCGTGCTCGCGACAAGGCTGGTCGAGGATGGCTTCACCGTGGTCTCGGGGCTTGCCGAGGGCATTGACACCGCCGCGCATGAGGCGGCACTCGCCGCTAGCGGTCACACTATCGCGGTCATCGGCACGCCGCTGGGCCAGGTTTATCCCAAGTCCAACACCGCGCTTCAGGAGCGGATCGCGCGCGACCATCTGCTGATCAGCCAGGTCCCAGTGATGCGCTACGACGCGCAGGATTTCCGGACAAATCGGTTCTTCTTCCCAGAGCGGAACAAGCTAATGTCTGCCCTCACCAAGGCGACCGTCATCGTCGAGGCGGGCGAGACCTCGGGCACGCTCGTCCAGGCGCGCGAGGCGATCCGGCAGGGACGCAAACTCTTCATCATGAACAGCTGTTTCGAACGCGGGGATTTGACATGGCCGCGCCGCTTCGAGGAGCAGGGCGCCATCAGGATCCACAGTTATGCCGATGTTAGACGGGAGTTGGTCGCCGCGGATTCGGCAGATCGGGGACCTGGAGCGGCAGGATCACTGGTACCTGACGCCTGAGCATAGCTGCTACTTCTTCGGCGAGTATACCGCCCGCGCCGGGTACAGCCACAGCTCGACCAACCAGATCATCCACAACATCAAGAAGCGGCCGAGCGTCCAGGGGACGCCGCAATGGCAGTACAAGGTGCGAGCGATGAACCAGGTTGCCGCCGCTATCCGCGGCGCGATCAATCACGAAGCCTTTGGCCGAGTGACGCTCGTCCCCATTCCGCCGTCGAAGCTGCGTACCGATCCTGAATATGACGGCCGCATGGCGACGATCGCGCGCGCCGTATCGCCCCAGATCGATGTGCGCGAGTTGGTCGAGCCGGTCGCGGCACGCTGCACGATGCATGAGAGCGACCAGCGCCTCAACCCGGAAGAGCTGCTGGCGACGCTCGGGCTGCAGGAGCAGCTCGGCAATCCCGCGCCGCAGGAGATTTTCCTGATCGACGACGTGATCACGACAGGGTGCAGCTTCGTCGCCTGCCGCACTCTGCTGCAACAGCGCTATCCCGGCGTCCCCATTTCGGGAATCTTCGCCGCCCGGCGAGCGCTCGATCATACCGATGATTTCACCGCCCTGACCGCTGCCTGATCTGCCACCGCCCTCACTGCGGGCAGGCGGGACTTGCGCGATACCGTGCCACGGCGGATGTGGGGGAACCGGTCTCGATCGGGACGAGGGAGAACCGGAATTGTCGCAGTCCAAGACGCCAGTGCGCATCCCTCCAGCGAGATGGTTCGATGCGCACGCGTTCTAACCTCGCCACCGAGCGAAGCGGCGTCAATTTCGTGCGCAAGGTGGTCGAGGACACCGGCTGCCTGTTCAAGGAGATCAACCTCCAGCATGACTTCGGCCACGACGCCACCATCGTCCTTGTCATCGACAACCAGGTCCAGCCGCGCGAGATCGCGCTGCAGATCAAGTCCGGCTCGAGCTACAACAGCGATGCTGGGTGCCATCTGCCCGCGACCGCGGATCATATCGATTTCTGGGCGCGCCACGACCTCACGACGCTCGGTGTGGTCTATGATCCAGCAGAAGAAGCCGCCTATTGGGTTGATCTTAGGGCTGATTGTCGGGCGCGGCGGAACCAGCGCCTCACTGGTGGAGCGACGATCAGCGTTGCCAAGGCATCCTGGAATCGCTTTGACGCTACCCATTTTCCGACGGTCCTGATCCCCATTTTTGCTCGGCAGCCCACCGACCATCCCACTCTCCACGGCGATCGACTGGACAAGCTCGACTGATGGGGGAACCCATGACCTTGGCGCGCAGATCCTCAACGCACGTCACATGGCCGATGCCGAGACCTGGGACTGTTTCATTGCCCTTTTCCTGGCGCGCGAGGCGCGAGAACTATCCGCAGCCGTACCGGTCGCCTTCGCCAAGCTGCTCGGGCACGACGAGCTCTGCTTTGATCGGCACCGTATCCCAACTGAGATCTGGCAGTCCGCGAGCGCCAGGATCCTTTCGTTTGGCGCTCCAGAAATCGCCAAGCTCCTCCGTATGATCCCCGATGAGGATCAATTCGATCGCGGCGATCTCGGTTACGCCTTCCTGCCGATGCTGGGCGGTCGGGCGGGCAGTCGCGAATTGCTCTGCACTGTGCGCGATGACGCCGCCGAGGACGACGAGGTGCGCCGCAAGGCAGCGCATCTGATCGCCTGGCAGGATGAGGATCCCGAGTGGTGGCTGTTCTGGCGCAGGACGGCTTGAATATGGTCACTATGTATATGTCGCTGACCGACCGCAGCTGGTTCGATCATCTGGCCGCGCTGCGTCCGGATGAGGCCAATTTCTGGCCGCCGAGCGGGACGAACGCTTTCCGGGCCGTGACGGCCGGTGAATTCTTCCTGTTCAAGCTCCAAAGCCCCGAGGACTATATCGTCGGCGGCGGCGTCTTTAGTCACGGATCAAACGTGCCGCTGTCGATGGCCTGGGAAGCCTTTGGCGAGAAGAACGGGGCGGCGACGTTCGAAGACATCCGTCGGCAGATCACCCAATACCGGCGCGAACCCGCCATGCTCGACCCGCGCTATGATTCCATCATCGGCTGCCGCATCCTCGCTATGCGGCATGATTCGTCACAGGGAGTACGCACAGGCTCGTGAAGAAATGGGGAGAAGACCGGTTTCAGAAGCTCCAGCAGTCGCGCGCCGATATGGTCGCGAAGCGCGCGGCGCTGGCCGGACAATTGCACCTCACCGCGCAGCAACAAGCTGAACTGAAGGCGGCCGAGGCCGCACAGGCCAGGCGCTTCGCCGATATCGACATCGGCGCCGCCCTAGCCTTCGCCGCCACGATCAAGCTGCGGCGTTTCGACATGACCTTCGAGGGCGATGCCGTCCTCAACCGGCCGACATTAGCCCTGATGCGGCATTTCCTCGAAGCGATCGTCGAGCAGCGTTCAGCTGCAGCCCTGCAATGGCCAATGGCACAGCGCGACGCTTCGATCCTGCATCCGCTGACGATGCTCGCCATGCTCGGTAGTCGTCCGGCCATCGTCGGGGACGGACACCGCTGGTGCGCCCCCGTGCCCGACATGCGCACGCTTTATTATCCCCATCGGGGCGGCGGCACCGGTTCGGATCATCGCGGCTGGCTTGTGGACCGGGCGAACATTCTCGGCCCGAACGCTCTGCACCGGACGCGCGGTCGTGCCCGACAGCAGGAAGCTTCCAACGTGATGGGCCAGCTTCACGACACACTGGGGCATCTCAGCCTGTTGAAGCTGCGCGACGAGGCGATGCCGCATCTCGCGCATCCGACGCTCGGTGAACTCTTTCCCGTGTTCGCCGCGGACGGAGGCGTCGATGCGCGAGCGATGTTCGCCGGCGCGCGCCACGAGCTATTCGGACGCGTCCGTCACGGCGCCGCCATTGACAAGCTGGGCGACCACCGCGCCGCGCTGACCGATCCTTGCCAGGCACCCTTCGCGTTGTTCGGCATCGACGCTCGCGCCAACTTGAAGGCCGCTCTCAACCACCCGGCATTGACCGCCGCCAAAGGCGGGCGGCCACCCGATCTCTGCCTGCTCGACCTTGGCCAGCCCGCGCTGAACCGGCTTGGTCCCGTCTGGGAAGAGACGGTCACCCGCTTCCTTGAAACGTTGCTCGACCAGTTTCCCCAACTGCCCATCCTCGCCGTCACGCATGACGCCTATGTTCAGCGCCGGCTCGCGCATCTGTTTCGCCAGTCAAAGGCGGCGCGTCTGGCGGAGCGCTCAGCGCTGCCGGTACCGGCCATCATTCGCCGCACGGCGGACATCTGCACGCCCGATCCCCCGATCGAGCCGGTCACCTCGATCAGCGCGATCTTTCAGTCGATGGCTGGCGCCAGCGTGACCGCGCTAAGTGCGCTGGCCGAAGCCGCCCGTGCCATGCCCGACGCGGTAAGCGCCGGGGCGATCCGGCGCAGTGCCGCCAATCTGCGCCGCGCCGCCGCGCTGCCCTGTGGCTTGCGCGCGGCCTACGACGGATTGTGCGATCTCGAAGGCCAGGCCGCCGCTGAGGCCTTTCTCGAACAACGCTCGGAAGCGAGCGTGCTCGACCCGGTCCAGACAGCAATGGCCACCGGCATTGCCGGCACCCCACGGACAAAATTGCTCGCAGCGGAGGCCGCGATCGCTAAGGCTTATGCGCAACTCGACACCGATACCCCGATCGGGTCTGCCGTCGCCGAGCTCGCCGCCGGTTTTGCGCGCAAGGTCGACTTCTCGATCGTCGTCTTCGCCAGCGCCATCGATCTGCGGCTTGCCGAGCGCCGCTTCGCCGAGGACCCCGCGGTCGCCGATGGCCTGCGCAAGCGCATCGCCAGCGGAAAGCTCAAAATCTGTCATGCCGGCAATCTCGATTCCATCCTCGCCGAGATCGAAGCTGGCCCCGACCGCAATAGCTGGAAGCGGCTTGCGCTACTAGCGCCGCCCATCTCTTTTCTCGACACAGTGCTCGTGCGGCCTTGGTTGCCCGAACAGCTTCTGGTGATCTGCGACCGCGCTTTCACGGGTCGGGTTGCCGGGACCTATGCGCCGCTTGCGCGGCACGCCGACTTTGCCAGCGGGACCAATATCGGCGGCCGAATGGCGGTGCTGGCCGCCGCCGCGAAGAAGGAGGGTGAGGCCCGCGCGGTCGCAGGCGTCAATCTCGTGCTCGACGAACAACCTGTGATCGACGTCGCCGACAAGGTCATCGACCTTACCGACGGCGACACGCCGAGCGGGGACACGTTGGAGATCGAGCTGGCGAGCGGCCGGTCGCTCCGTGTCCGCCCGGGCGCCTCGATGATCCGCCATATGCGTGACGCGCCGATCAACCCGTTCGACCGCACCACCGCCAGCCAACTCTTGGCCGCTAATGTGATCGTGGTCACCGACCGCGCCTTTGTCGATGCGGCCCGTCGCGTGCTGCCGGTCGAGCTGCTCGCGCGCAACTGGGTGAAGCTCTATCACGACATGATCGTCGCCATGCTGCCGGCGGTTGCCGGTGGGACACTCCAGGCCAAGGCCCGGACGGTGCACGCTCTGCTTCAGAAGCGGCATGTGCAGGCGACGAGCGTCGCCGCTGTCGTCGACTGGTTGAATGCCGAGACATACCTCGCTCAGCCCGCCGAGCAGATGCGCCCACATGCGCCGCGCGTGCGCGGTGACTTCGATGCGTTGCTGGCGGTGCTCAATATCCCGCCCGGCCTTGCCGACAAGATGTGGGACGAGGGCATCGAGCAACTGCGCAGCGACCGCCGCCGTGCCGGGATCCGGATGGCCCAGGCCTTCATCTCCGTGCTGGTCGATCCGCACGGTGTTGCGGCCGGGTTGAACCAGGATGTCCGGGCCGGCATCGCGGCCTTGCGCGCTCGCGCGCTCGACCATCTCGACGTCGTGCGCGCGGTGAAACGGGAGAATGGCCATGACCGATAGCGACCGCGGCGCCCTCACACCCCTCGCCGCGATGGACCTTGCCGCCGCCGATCGAGCGATCCGGCAATCGGCCGGCACCGATCTGACCGAGGCGAAGGAGGCGATCGTCGATGGCCTGATTGGCCTGACGCTCGCGCATTGCACCGGCGCTGGCGAGGCGGGTGCCCGGCTATATGGCGGCAAGCCCTCGTCGTTGCTGGTCAGCGGTTTCCTGATGCCACGATTCGACCAGTTGGGCACCGATGAAACCAGCGATATCCATATCGCGACGATGGGGCTCGATGCCCAGATCGCAGCCGACGGAACCGGAGCCATTATCGTCGAGCCGCAGCTGGCCATCTATGTCCGCGCACTGCCCGATTGGGATGAGATCAGCGATCCCCGCTACGACATCATGCCGCAGATCCAGCTGTCGCGCACCACGCGCCAAGCGGTCGAGGCGCTGGCGCGAAGCTTCATCGCCGCCGAAATGGCGGCGCTACCGCCGCTGGTCGACGAAGAACCCGACGAGACGTCCGGCGACAGCGCGGCGACCGCCGACGCCGCGCGTGAAGCCGCCGATATCGCGAGCGAGGCTGCGGTTGGCGGCGACAGCGAAGCTCAGGGCAACGCTCAGGCCGCGATCCAGACCGCCGACCGCGCGGACCGTACCGCGGCCGCACGCGCCGAACAGATTGCGCGGCGCCGCACCGCCCGCCGCTCGCGCGCGGATCAGATCGCCGCGATCCGTCGCGCAGCTTTCGACCGCGCCTTTGCGCAGCTCGGCATCACGCTTCAGCCCGCGGCAGGCTCCGCTCGACCGGTCACCGCCGACGATTTGCAGAATCCGGAAACCAGCGATCCGAGCTCAGCTGACGATGAGCCCGCCGGGACTGACGGCGAGACAGCCGGCGACGAAGTGGGTGGTGGAAACCTCGGCGGAGTGGATGCATCGACCGACGTCCCGCCGCCCGCCGGCGGCGCGCTCGGTCCGTTGCGGCCTGACAGTGGCCGGCTCGCCAACCGCCATGCCGCGCCCCAGCCCATTCCGCAGAAGTGGCGCAGGTTCGACCTGGCGCTGGAGCCGCTCGCCCTCGACATCACCGACGACGCTGCCCGGCAACGCGTTGCGGGCGGGTTCGGGGGGAGCGTGGCAGCGGCGGTGGACCGCGTGCTGGGTGACTGGCTGGCGTCGGAGGATGGTCAGCGGCACGCCCATCGCACCAACGAGACCGTGCTGCCGAGCCAGTTCGCCGATCGCGCGTCCTGGGAAGCCTATCTGGCGGGTCTCCGCCAACGGCGGCCCGCCACCCTCGATGATATTCGCCCGCTGCTCGACCAGGTTGCGCTGGTCGCCGATATCGATCCTGACTTCGTCGACCCCACACGCCGCAATGTCCGAATTGCGATCGAAAATGGTGCGGATCAACCGACCCGCGCCACCAGCGCCGCCTTTGAGCATGCCGTCTTTCAGGTGTCCTTCGCCGCGCGCTTCCCGGCGGTGGCGCATCGCGCATTGCGGCTCGATCGGGTCCGGCCGAGCTATCGTTTTCGCGAGTGGCTCGAATACCCCGCCATGGGGCTCAATTGTGGCGTGGAGCTGGCGTCAGCCGACACCGAGACGGTCATGCTGCGCACCACATGGGCGCCGCGCTACACCCAGCCGCGCATCGAGCCGGTCGACATTCCTGGCGTGCCGATGCGCTATGACGCGCTGGCAAGCGACACGCTCGCGCTCGAAGCGCTCTACGCGCTGCCCGATGCCTATGATCGCTGGATCGACGCCCAGCACGGGGTCGACGCGGGTGCCGGGCTCGATCCCGATCTCGCCGCGCAGGAGCATCGCGCGCATGGCGAAGATGTTGCTGCCTATGCGCGGGAGAGCCGCTTCATCCGGCAGGGTATCGACCTGCTGATCGCCGCCCGTGCGGCTTATGTGTCATTGCCCGCCGCGACCGGGCCAGCGCGCCTGTTACTCGAACGCGCGGCCGCGCCCTATCGAGCGTGGCTGCTCACCAATGAAAGCTTCCGCCGCTATGGCGGCACCCGCTACACCGGCTGGCGGCTGTTCCAGCTAGCCTTTATCCTCGCGCATGTTCCGACTCTCGCTTCGCGCATGCCCGAATATGCCGATCGCTTCGATCCGTTCCGCGATGAGTTGTCGGCAAGCCTGCTCTATTTCCCGACTGGTGGCGGCAAGTCCGAGGCATTTTTCGGGCTGTTGATCTTCAACCTGTTTCTCGATCGCCTGCGCGGCAAGGATCGCGGCGTCAGCGCGCTGGTGCGCTACCCCTTGCGCCTTCTGACGCTTCAGCAGGCGCGGCGTCTGATGCGCATCCTCGTCCAGGCTGAACTGGTGCGCCACGGCGCACGCGTCGGCACCTGGCCGTTCGAAATCGGCTTCTGGGTCGGCTCGGGCAATACGCCGAACAGGGTCGCGCAGGGCTTTGGCGGCGTGCCGGTGGTCACTGCGGCGGCCCATGCCAACGACCATGCCCTGCTCAATCCGCCCGATGGCACCAGCAGCACGGCCGCCGACGCGCGGCGGCGGTCCAATCGTTATGTCGAGGCGCTGCAATCCTATGACAAGCTGCGCAGCTGCCCGGTCTGCGGATCGGCGACCGGCATGCGCAAATATCGCGACCAGGCCGGTCGGATCGGGATCGTCTGCTTCAACGATGCGGATTGCGCGTGGAACCTCGCCTTCCCGCCCGCGCCAACGCGTATGCCGCTACCGTTCCTGCTGACCGATGATACCATCTACCAGCGCGCGCCTGCCGTGGTGCTGGGGACGATCGACAAGCTTGCATTGATCGGCCAGCACGACCGGACGATCAACGCGATCGCCGGCATGTTCGGCGCTGCCCGCTATATTGACCGGCACAATGGCCATCTACTGATGCCACGCAGTGCCAAGGATCTGAATGCTGCGGAGGATGCCGGCCTCACCCGCCTACGGCCAGCGTTCCTGAACGGCGAAATCGTCTTCCACGACCCGTTTCCGAGCCTGATCGTTCAGGACGAGGGCCATTTGCTCGACGAGAGCCTGGGCACGTTTTCGGGGCTGTTCGAGACCGTGTTCGAGCGCATCCAGCTGCGGCTCGGCGAGGGGTTGTTGCACGATCAGGTCGCAACCTGGCAGCCACTCGGCGAATCCACGACGCGCCCGCGCCTCGCAAAGGTGATCGCCGCAACCGCGACCATCTCAGACCCCGATCGCCAGTTGCGCGTGCTCTACCAGCGCGAGCCGCTCCGCTTCCCCTGTCCTGGACCGTCACTTTACGAATCCTTCTATTCCGCGCCGCGTGAACCACTGCGGCCCGAGCGCCTGGCCTATGCCGCGAGCCTACCTGCCCGGCTTCGTCCCGAGCGCTCAACACCGCGCATGCGGACCTATGTGTCGATTATGACCAATGGGCGGTCGCACACCATGACCACCTCAGCCGTGGTCTCAGCCTACCATCTCGCGTTCACCCGGCTCTGGCAGCAGCTTGAAAGTGGCAACACGGCGGGTGTGGTGCAGACGCTTGCAGCCGCGCTGCCGCCTGAGGATCCTTTGAGCGGCCTTCGCGCGCAGGCGCTCGACGAACTTATCGGCCAGCGGGACCTGCTCGCGACGCTGCTCGACCTGCAGCGCATCTCGCTCACCTATGTCACCAACAAGAAGGGCGGCGACCAGGTCATCGAGACGCTGCAGTCGCAGGTCGATCGCGACCAGCGCGTCGCGGGTGTCGGCGAGCTGCCATTCAACACCGCGCTCATTTCCGGTGGCGTGACGATCGCCGAAATACAGGACGTGATGCAGCGCGCTGAGGAGACTGGCCTGCCGGGCCAGCCCTTCGCACCGCTCGACGAGGCGCTGCGCAATATCGTCGCCACCTCCGCGATCAGCCACGGTGTCGATGTCGACAAGTTCAATGCAATGTTCTTTGCCGGTCTGCCGACCGACATCGCCGAATATATCCAGGCGTCGAGCCGCGTCGGCCGTTCGCATGTCGGCTTCAGCTGGCTGGTGCCGACACCGCACAGCCGGCGCGACCGCTATGTCGTCGAAACCCATGACCAGTTTCACCGCTTCCTCGAGCGGATGATCCCGCCTCCCGCCGTCCAGCGCTGGGCCGATCGCGCGATCCGTCGTGTCATGCCGAGCGTCGTTCAGGCCTATCTTTGCGCGGTGGTCGAGCAGGATCTGTTTCGGTTGGCACCCGATGCCACAAAGACCAGTGCGCGAACCTTCACCACCGCGGCCTCGATCCTGGCCTGGTCGAACCGGCTGGGCCGCGCCGCCTCGATCGAGGCGCTGCGCGACTTCGCGGTGGAGGCGATCGGTCTCGCGGGCCGGGGCGCCGCGGCAATCGGCGCCGCGCCGCACGCCGACTATTACCGTGAATTTGTCGAACGCGAGATTCGCGGGATTCTCGACGTGTTCACAGAGCGATCGGATTCGAGCGCGCTCGCCAGCTATTGGCAACGGCGCGAGTCGGCCAATTTCAGGCGTCCGATGACGTCGCTGCGCGACGTCGATGCCGGGGGCATCATCATCGCCGCCGGACGCGATCCGGGCCGTGGCGGGCGACGGGTGCATCCCGAGACGGTGCGCCAGGTCATGCGGATCATCCGCGGCCAGCGCTTGGTGAGCCGCACCGACGTCGATGCCGAAGCCGCGCCCATCGACCAGGAGGACTGAGATGACCGACGCCCGATCCTCCTTCAATGGCCGCGCCGCCCCCATGCCGCCGAGCATGAACCGGTCGCAGCCACAGCTCGCGACCGCCTATGCCCCGGGTGCAATGTTCACTTGGGAGGGCGGCAAGGGCGCCTGCGTCTCTGTGCCGGTCGATAGCACGCCGCTCACCTTCGGCACCGGTTCGGCGCGGCTCGAACAGATTCTCGATGCGATGAACGAATATTGCGCGAGTTGGCTGGCGCGCGGCCTCAATATCCAGCGCGCCGAACGCGTGCATGAGCGGCAATTGCTCGACGACTGCTTCTACAATCCCACGCGTGGCGGCGTCGCCGGGGTCGATATCGCCATCGACCGCTTCACCTTCCTGAAGCCCGACCGGATGGGGTATCTGCCTGGACCGCTGGTCTATCGTTGCGACGCCTGCGAGGTGGTGCGCGAATATATATCAGCGGCCCATCAACTCGCCGATCCGCTACCCACATCCTGCCGCGCCCATAATGGCGAGCGCGACTGCAAATGGCGCCAGCTCGATGTGGTCTATGTCCATTGGTCAGGCGGTCTCGAGGGCCTGTCGCCCTATCGCAACATGCTCGATGGGAATGGCGACCCGCTGCGCATCAAGCGCTGCCAATGCGGCACCGAGGATTTCCGGCTGATCAAGCAGGGGCAGCATTTCAATCGCTGGCGCTTTCAATGCACCGGCTGCAACGCACCGCGAGAGGTGTTCCAGGCCGATCCTTTCACCCTCGAATTGCTCAAGCCGCTGATGGATGCGGGCGAACCGCACCAATGGAGCGAGATCAACATGATCCCGATCTCCTACCGCGCGTCGCCGGTCTTCTATGTCCAGTCCGCCCGGTTCATCGTCTATGACAACGAAGCCGACATCATCAGCATTCTCGGCCCCAACCGCACTGAAGACCTTATCGGCCGCGTCGCCGCAATTCACGGCTTCGGCGGTGGCGATCCATCGCCGGAGCGCATCCGCGAGCAGCTTGCGACGCAGGGGCAGGATATGATGTTCTCGATTTACCAGAACGCGCTCCAGTCCGACCCGGCCATCGCGCAGAGCATGCTCGATGCTTGGTATGCGATGGGTGCGGTGGTCCGTGACGCACAGGCGACGCCAGCGCTGCGCCAGCAGATCGACGACCGGGGTGGTTATGCCCGCCGCTATGACCCGATCCGCAGCACGGTCGAACATGAAGCACTGAAGCGCCGCAAGCTCGATCCGGCCGGACAATCCGCCGATCTTCGCGTCGCGCAAGCCGACCTCAGCGCTGAACATGGCGATCCGGCGGGTGCGGCGGCCTATAGCGCGCGTGTGTCGGCCGATCTGGTACGTGCCGGCATTGCCGACATGCGGCTGATCCGTGACCTCGACATGATCGAGTTTTCGTTCGGGTTCACGCGCGTCTCGGCGGTGCCGGTCACCGTGCAGAAGAACCTGCCGATGCCGGTGCGGCTGATGGGCTTTCCTCGCCTCCAGGACAATCGTCGCCCGGTCTATGTAATCGAGCAGCAGAATGAGGCGATCTATGTTCGGCTCGACCCGCTAGCGGTCGCCGAGTTCCTGCGCCGCAATGGCGTGCTGTCGATCCTTCCTCCCGCGCCCAAGACGCTCGGCGGCGAGCTGATCGAAACCTACAACGACTTCGGCCCTTTCCTGCGCGATTTCGGGATCCGCGATGATGCCAGTCAGGTTCGTGCGCGCGACATCGCATCGACTCTCTATCTGCTGCTGCACACGCTCTCGCATCATGTCATGCATGGTATCGCGCGCTTCTCCGGGCTCGATCTGGGATCGATGAGCGAGGCGATCTTTCCGGCCGACCTTGCCTTCCTCGTTCACCGGCGCGGCATGACCGAGGATCTCGGCAACATCTCGTCGATGTGGCGCGACCACAATGCGGCGTTCCTCAATTATCTCGTCTCGCGGCGCGAGTTGCGCTGTGGATCGGGCACGCTGTGCGATCATCGCGGTGGCGCCTGTCCTGCCTGTGTGATGGTGCCTGAGACGGCCTGTATCGCCGGCAATCAATTGTTGTCTCGTGCCGCTTTGGTGGGCGGACAGGCCCCGCTATGGGATGCCGATGCCAACCTGCTCCAAGGGTATTTCGCGATCGTGCAGGAGCTCAACGCAGGGGCCGAGGGTACCGCCAGCTAAAGGAAGAGCACCGTTGTTCGTCACCGAGAACCTGTCCCCGTTCGAACTGCTTTCGGAATTGCTATGCGCTAATCGGGCGACCGAGGCGTCGACCGCGAATTTCGCCGAGTTCAAGCACAACGCTGATCTATGCCCCGGCTTCACCAACAACATACTGCGTACGCTGCAGGGTTACCAGAAGCACCGGATCGACGTCCTCGACGCACAGGGATTTCACGACAAGGGCGTTGATGTTGCGATCCGCGTTCTGGCCGTTGACGGTACGACCAAGGTTGGCCTGCAGATCAAAAGCTATGATGAGTTCGCCAAATGGAAGGCAGGCCGCGATCCGGGGTTCATCAGCCGGCTACGCAATCAATATACTCAGGCGCGCCACGAGGCCGGTGCCGACTATCTATACTTCGTGTTCTGCACCGACGCCGACGAACATCGGGAGCAGCTGCGCAGCATTGCCAGCGTGTTCATGGATTATCCGGACGTGAAAATCATCGATCCGCAAGCGGCGTGGACTTTTTTCCGGATGAACGACATCGACATCGATGTCGAGATAACGCGCATCCTGTGCGCCGGCGACTTCCTGCTGCGGGAGGGAAAACGGCAGCTCGCGACGCTGCCCACCGGAGGGCCAAGCGCTGTCCTTCATCTCGTCTTCCGCGCGCTGGCCGGAGATACCGCGATGACCCATGACATGTATGTGAGCGAGCTCATTCGTCACGTCGAGGATGGCGACCTGGAGGAGGCGCGGCTGCTGATGGAAGCATTCGAGGGCATTCTCGTCGAAGAGATCGATATCCAAAACTATCGAATCGTGCCGAACGCTTATCCTACGGTCTGCGCACTCTACTACGACCAGCTCGCACGCTATGGCGGCTCCGCGTCAGGCGCAGCGGCGCGAACCTCGCGGCTGCTGCTTTCATGACTTTGGAAAGGCGGCTTCGGTCCGACTGGCACTAAACCTGTGCGTAGGTCCAACCTCAAAACGTCAGTTTCGTATCACGCAGCTTCGGCAATGTTGGTGGCAGCCGCCGGATCCGCCACGACTTGGTTGGCAAGAATACCGTCGAGAGCGGCGAACGCAGTCGCCAGCGCTTCGTCGAAGCCTGGCCCCAAGGGAGGAAGCTGCGCCGGCTCCGGCAGCGCCATCCGCGCCAGCAGCTTCGCCGACACGCTGAAACTTCCTGCAACGGCTGAGAAACGCGCACTGGCGACCGCCGAATTCAGCACCGCGGCAAGCATCTCTGGTGAAACGCGCGGGTTATCGGATTGCGGCTCGCAAACGATCACATGGTTTTCCGCGACATAGCCGTGCTCGGCGTGCTCCATGGCAAAAGCGGCTGTCACGGCGCTGGCATTCAGGCGCCGGCGCTGGTCGCGATTTGCGGTCCGCTGGATGATCACCGCACGGCCCCGGCTCACATAGGATCGACCGCCATTATAGGGCGGGGCATACCAGGCCGACGCGGCCGTCCGGCTTCCTCCCTGAAACTGGAAACCGCCATCGGGCCGAATGTCCGACGCCCAGAGTACTGGCAGCCGCCCGGCTGCAGGGTCCTTGAACAGGCTGGCTCGCTCGCGCTTGGGCACGACTTTCCCGACCCGGACCTTGTAGCCGTAGCTTGCAATGACCGAGGCCGCATGGGTCGTGGTGAGGTTGAAATGTCCCGCGTCCGAACAAGGAGCCCCGACGCCGGGGATGATCCATGATTCGCCATTTGGCGGCGTGGTCGCCGTACCGAGAACCTCGCGGTTGCCGTCCGCGTCGATCAGGCCGACGGTATAGGTGTTGTCCGGCTCGATCGCCCCGCCGTGGCGCTGAAGCACCAGCAGGCACACATCCTGGATCGCGTCGATGAACAGGTTCTCGCGCTGCTGATGCATGTCGATGCGCACGACGTTAGCGCGGTCGAGGATCTCCTCGCGTAGCCCGACATAATAGGGCCCGGCGATGAAACTCGTGGGCAGGACAAAGACGAGGCCACCACCGGGCGCCAGCCAGTCGAGCGAGCGCAGCAGGAAGAGGGCATAAAGGTTGGTGTGCCCGCCAAGATCCGCGCGACCGACATCTTCTCCCACGCGGTCCGCACCATCGCGCCAGACCTTGCTGTAGGGCGGATTGCCGATCACGAGGTCGAAGCGCGTGTCCAGCTGGGCCGTCAGCGCGTCGGCGGCCTTCACCACAGCGGCGGTGTCGACATCAACCTGAAACTCACGTCGCACGGAATCGGCGAGCAGCCGTGCCGACAATCTAGCAAGTCCTGGTTCCAGCTCGATACCGCGCAATCGCTCGATCGCGGAAACGCAAGCCTCCGCGACATCGACATTGTCAGCGATCAACTGGCGAATCATCGCACGCGCGGTCGGAACCAGAAACGAGCCGCCGCCGCAGGCCGGATCGAGCACGAGCGGATTGGGTCGATCGAGGAACTGGCGCGCGGCCTCGAGCGCGGCTTCGGCGAGCGCGGGCGGTGTGAAATAAGCAGAAAGAGCCTTTCGCCGCTCGTTTCCGATCAGCAGCGCATACGCACTCGAAATTGCATAGTCGCGCAGGTCGGTATCGAGATAGGCGAGATGATCGGCCGCGCTCGACTGGCGCCGATCAATATCGCCGTCCGCGAACATCATGCAGACCGTCAACGCCTCGCCGCCGCACCCGAGAAGGGTCGAACGCTCGGCGCGCAGCGCCGCCAGAAAGGCCGCCAGCCGCGCGGCCGGGCCAAGGTTCAGGTCCGCCTCAGTCATGCGGCGATCGCGATATCCATGTCGCGTATCGATGTCCGCTTCCCGTCAAGCAGATCGCCGATACAGGCAGCGACGCGTTCGGCAGCGATGCGCAGGCCATCCTCGATATGGATATAGCCTTGGGTCACGCCACGCTTGCCGTGGCCGAGCAGCCCCGCGATCGTAAGCTCCGAAAAACCCCTGTCGCAGGCGACACTACCAAAGGTGTGCCGCAACGTATGCGCCGTCACGCCGGGAAGCTCCGCGGCCAGCGTCGCGCGCTGGATGAGATCGGGAAGCTGCTTGTAATGTCCATCGCCGCCATCGGCCCGGAAGACGAACCCCTCCCGACCACGGCCACAGCGCCCTTTGATGACGGCTGAAGCCGCGTTCCCCATAACTCGAAACTGCGAACCGCGCTTAGTATCGGGGAAACGAACGCACCCTGAATCAAAATCCGGCCAATTGCGCTCAAGCTTTTGGGCCTCGTTCAACCGGAAACCGGTGAGTGTCAGATAGCGCAGGGCCGCCAGGCCGGACTCGCTCTCGTCATGCTGGGCGCATTGTCGCATCGCTTCGCCCAGCGCGATCAATTCGTCCGCGCTAAGCCGCCGCATACGCGGCTGGCTCGCCATGCGGCGAACGCCGGTTGCCGGATTGGCCTCGATCTCTCCGAGCCGCTTCACATGACCAAAGATCGCGTGGAGCGTGGAAAAGGTCCGCGAGGCAGCACCATACCCGCCGGACGTCTCACGACCGCGTGCCTTTACCCGCCCGCGAGCGGTCTTGCCCGCGGCGATATCCGCCTGGAAGGATTCGATCTCGTGCGTGGCGAGCGCCTTGGCCTTGCGCGACCCGATCAGTGGCTTCATGTACCGCTCGATCCGGCTCCGGTGCATGTAGAGACTCGATGCCTTGATCGGACGATTGCCGCGCCCGAGCAACCGCCCCGCGGTCGCCTCTCCAGGTACCAATCACAAAGTTCCGCGACGGTGACGGCCGCGCGTTCCTTGACGCGCTCATCTGCCGGATCGCGCCCGGATGTGACTTCACCCAGTTTGATCTTCGCCAGGGTGCGCGCTTGCGCGACGGTCAGGATATTACAGCAGCCAAGCGCGATCCGGCGAGATCGTCCTTCGGCATTTCGATATTGGATGACAAACGTCTTGACCCCGGAAGGGGCCGCGCGAATTCCCAAGCCCCGTACCTCGCTATCCCACAGGAACGATTGACCTGTCGCGGGCGCCATGCCTGCAATCGAAGGGCGTGTCAGCTTTCCCATGGCCCGGACCCAGGTTTCTGCTTACATGGATGCCAAAGCGTGAGCGTGTAAGCAATATGTAAACAGGCGCGGGCCCCGCAGCGCGATCGTATAGCGATTCTGATAGAGCTCGGACTTCGCCGTCTCATAAAATGCAATGCTCTCATCACTGATAGGTGCTGTGGTCCAAGTTCGAATGCGATCGGCAAATTCTTGTAATCCGGATGGTAGCGCATGGCCTTGAACGCGACTGGCACATTATGCTGCAGCCAGCGCTTGAAGAGATCGTCGGGGGTTGTCGCGCGCGGGCTATAACCCTTGCACTCGACTGCGGTGATGGAGTGGTTGTGCCGCAAGGCGAAAATATCGACCTCGGCCTTGTGCTTGGAAAAGCAGCGAAGTCCCAGTTTTCGTCATTCCAGCGGCGCTGTCGCGCGATCGAAAACAGATGAATGAATGGGGTGGATGGCTCCCGCTCACGGCATCTAGGTGCCAAGGTGTGAAAGCTATTAGGCAATCACGAGCAAATGGGAGCCACCCGTTATGGAGATTAGCACGATAGGCCTGGATTTGGCCAAGAACGTTTTTCAGATTCACGGCGTTGATCCGGAGGGCAACGTGGTTGTCCTCAGGACGCTGCTGCGAGCGCAAGTTCTGTCATTCTTCGCGAAGCTACCGCCTTGTCTTGTCGGCATGGAGGCGTGCGGCACGGCGCATTATTGGGCTCGCGAGCTGATCAAGCTGGGTCACGATGTGCGACAGATGCCGCCGGCCTACGTCAAACCCTATGTGAAGCGCGGCAAAACTGACGCAGCTGATGCGGAGGCGATCTGCGAGGCGGTGACGCGTCCGACGATGCGGTTCGTGCCGGTAAAGTCGCCGGAGCAGCAAGCGGCCCTGTCGATGCATCGGGCCCGCGACCTGCTGGTCAAGCAACGTACGCAACTCGTCAACATGATGCGGGCGATGCTCGCCGAGTTCGGCATCAACATTCTGCAAGGCGTTCGTCTGGCTTTGGAGATGGCGCGCAAGATCGTCGACGGCGAGGCTCCGGCTGTGCCGAGGGAGGCAGCAAAGATCGCCGGACGTTTGTCGCAGCAGGCGCTCGACACCCATGCCCAGCTTCGGGAGATCGACCTGGATCTACTCGCCTGGCAGCGGGCGAACGATACAGCCCGCCGTCTCATGTCGATCCCCGGCATCGGTCCGATCGGGGCAACGGCGCTTGCCGCGTCTGTCACCGACGCGAGCCAGTTCCGCTCAGGGCGAGAGTTCGCCGCCTGGTTGGGCCTGACGCCGCGGCAGCATTCGAGTGGCGGCAAAGAGAGGCTTGGGCGTATCACCAAGATGGGCGACAAATACCTCCGAACGCTCCTCGTCGTGGGCATGACGTCGCTCATCAAACGCGTGAAGCGTAAGCCGGATACAGCCGACCCGCGGCTCGTGGCCTTGCTCGCGCGCAAGCCCGTACGGGTAGCGACCGTCGCCATGGCGAACCACACCGCCCGGGTGGTGTGGGCGATCATGGTTCGTGGTGAGACATACCACGCCGGGCATCAGCCCAGGCTCGCGGCATGACGATTTAGCTGGAAACCGCCGAGACAAAGGAGACCAGCTTCACGATGTTGTAAGAGTCCGTTTGAGAATGTTCACGGATGGACAATTCTCCGGAGCATGAGGCTGCCGAGAGCGACATGGATCATGGCCTCCGAGACGTCGATCCGTTGCTCGTAATCGCGAACGAG